>CAXTTN010000037.1:0-31646 GCA_964247105.1 uncultured Pseudonocardia sp. | reverse complement strand
GGCGTCGCCCTCCGCGGGTGTCGACGTGCGGCCGGCCGCGATCACGCGGGGCTGCGGCCCGGCGTGCCAGGATCACCCGTGCTCTCCACCGCCGCCCTGTCCACCGTCGTCGCCGCGCTCCGGGCCGCGGGCTGCGTCTTCGCCGAGGACGAGGCCCGGCTGCTCGTCGAGGCCGCGGGCTCGGCGGACGAGCTGGACACCCTCGTCGGACGGCGCGCGGCCGGCGAGCCGCTGGAGCACATCCTCGGGTGGGCCGAGTTCTGCGGGCGGCGGATCGCGGTGGACCCGGGAGTGTTCGTGCCCCGGCGCCGCACCGAGTTCCTGGTGGCGGAGGCCGTCGCGCTCGGCGGCGGGGTGGTCGTCGACCTCTGCTGCGGCACGGCGGCGGTCGGCGCCGCGATCGCCGCCGCCATCGGCCCCGTCGCGCTGCACGCCGTCGAGATCGACCCGGCCGCGATCGCGTGCGCCCGCCGCAACGTGGCCGCCGCCGGGGGCCGGGTGTACGAGGGCGACCTCTACGCCGTGCTGCCCGACACCCTGCGCGGCCGCGTCGACCTCGTCGTCGCCAACGCCCCCTACGTGCCGACCGACGCGATCGCGACGATGCCGCCCGAGGCCCGCGACCACGAGGCCCGGGTGGCGCTCGACGGCGGCCCGGACGGCCTCGACGTGCAGCGACGCGTGATCGAGGGCGCGCCCGGCTGGCTCGTCCCCGGCGGGCACCTGCTGATCGAGACCAGCCGGCACCAGGCACCGCACACCGCGGACGCGTTCCGCGGCGCCGGGTTGCGCGCGCGCATCGCGACCTCCGACGAGCTGGACGCCACCGTCGTCGTAGGGTGCGCGGGTGGCTGAGCAGGTCGTGGAGATCTACACCGACGGGGCGTGCCGCGGCAATCCCGGCCCCGGCGGCTGGGGCGCGGTGCTGCGCTACGGCGCCGTCGACAAGGACATCTGCGGCGGCGACCCGGGCCCCACCACCAACAACCGCATGGAGCTCACCGCGCCGATCAAGGCGCTGGAGACCCTGAAGCGGCCCGTGACCGTGCGGATCTACACCGACAGCACCTACGTGCGCAACGGCATCACCAGCTGGGTGCCGAAGTGGAAGAGCAACGGCTGGATGACCTCGGCGAAGCAGCCGGTGAAGAACGCCGACCTCTGGCGCGAGCTCGACGAGGCCGTGTCGCACCACGACGTCGAGTGGCACTGGGTGAAGGGCCACGCCGGACACCCGGAGAACGAGCGGGCCGACCGCCTCGCCGTGCGGGGCCTGGAAGAGGCCCTCGCCGCGGCGCCGTGAGCTGGGGGATCGAGCTGCCCGACGGGACCCGCGTGCGCGGTCGCGGCCTGCGCGGCGCGCCGCCGGACGGGCCGGAACCGGAGTTCGGGCTCTACCTGGCCCGGCCGCGCGGCTTCGCGCCGGCGTGGCCGTCCGCCCGGATCGACTGGCCCGATTTCCGCACCCCCCGCGACGATTCCGCCGCGGCCGCCGCCATCACCGACGCCTACGAGCGGGCGCGCGCCGGGCAGCGGGTGGAGGTCGCCTGCGGCGGGGGCGTGGGGCGGACCGGCACGGTGATCGCCTGCATGGCCGTCCTGGCCGGCCACCCGCCGCCGGACGCCGTGGCGTGGGCGCGGCAGCACCACCACCGGCGGGCGGTCGAGACGCCCGGTCAGCGCCGCTGGGTGCTCTGGTTCGCCGCCCACCCGGGCTGAGGGCACACCCATCCCGTCCAGTTCCCCATCATTCCCCCCACTCCCCGTTCCTCGTTCCGCCTCTGCCTGCGCCCGTTCGGGCGGCCGCGGCCCGTGCCTGCCGGACACCGGTCCGGGCCACCACCACCGGGCACGGCGCGAGACCCACGAGCCCCCGGCTGGTCGAGCCCAGGTGCATGCCGCCGGGCGGGACGTGCCCGCGCTGCGCCACGACCACGGCCCGCGCCGCGGCGGCCGACTTGAGCAGGGCCCGCAGGGGCGGGCCCACCACGGGCCGGCACTCGACGGGGACCCCGACGCGGGCCAGCTGGTCGTCGACGTCGGCCGCTCCGGCGGGATCGAACGTGCTGTGCAGGGCCTGGACCGCTGCGCCGAGCGCAGCCCCCAGCTCGGCGGCCAGCACCAGCGCCGGGTCGGAGGCCGGGGTCCCGTCGAGGCCGACCAGCACCGGCCCGCCGCGCGGCGGCGCCAGACCCTCGCCGCGCCCGCGCACGACCGCCACGGGACTGCCGGCCCGGGCGACGAGCGTCAGGGCCGTCGACCCGACGAGCAGCCCCGCGGGCGCGTCGCGTCCGAAGCTCCCGACGACCGTCATCGCGGCCCGGTGCGAGCGGGTGAGCAGCACGTCGAACGCGGCGCCGCGCACCACCTCGGCGACCGCCGGCGCCCCGGCTCGCGCGGCGGCGTCCACCAGCTCCCGCAACCAGTCCGGGAGCGGGCCCGGCCGGCTCGACGAGGCGTGCACGAGCTCCAGGCGGCCGCCGCGGGTGGCGGCGAGATCGGCCGCCCAGAGCGCGGCGTGGCGCGCGGAGTCCGACGGGTCGACCCCGACGACGACCGGCAGGTCGCTCGTCATGACCCGGACCCGGCCCGCACGACCGCCACCGGGCACGGGCCGTGGTGCACCAGCGCGTGCGCGACGGAGCCGAGCACCATCCCGGCGACCCGGCCGCGACCCCGCGACCCCACGACGAGCAGCTGCGCCCGGCCCCCCTCGCGCAGCAGCACGGGCACCGGCCGGTCCTGCGCCACGACCCGCTGAACCCGCACGTCGGGGTACTTCTCCGACCAGCCGGCCAGCCGTTCCGCCAGGACCTCGTGCGCGAGCGTCCCGGCCGCGCCGGCGTCGGTGGGGTCACCCGCCGGCGGCAGCCCCCAGGCGTGCACCGCCACCAGCGGGGCCCGGCGGGCCGCGGCCTCGTCGAACGCGAACGCGATCGCGGCCTCGCTCGTCGGCGTGCCGTCGATCCCGACCACGACGGGCCGCCCCGACCCGGGGTCGCCGCCGCGGACCACCACCACCGGGCACTCGCCGTGCGCCGCGAGCGCCACCGAGACCGAGCCGACCAGCAGCCCCTCGAACCGGGTGAGACCGCGGTCGCCCACCACGAGCAGCTGGCTGCGGCGCGACTCGTCGGCCAGGATCTCGATCGGGAACCCGATCACGACCTGCTGCTCCACGTCGATCCCCGGGGCCTCGGCGGCGGCCACCTCGGCGGCGGCCGCGACGAACCGCCGGGCCGCCGCGAGCAGCTCGTCCCGGTAGCGCGCGCCCAGCGCGGGCTGCCCGACGGCCCGCTCCTCCACCCAGCCGAACGCGTGCACCAGCCGCAGCGGCACCCGCCTGCGCGCGGCCTCGGCCGCGCCGAACCGCACGGCGCGCAGGGCCTCGTCCGACCCGTCCACGCCGACCACGACCGTGCGCCGGAGCGCCTGCATCTCGTCCATGGCCACGAATGCTCGCCCGCCACCGGGGGGCCAGGACACGTGCGGACGGCACCTCCTCGCGGGCCGAAGGACCCGCCTACCGCAGCGGCACCCGCCAGCTCAGCCGCGTGCCACCGGCCGGCAACGCCGCCACGGCCAGCCCGCCCCCGCACTCGACGGCGCGCTCCTCCAGGTTGTGCAGGCCGCTGCGCGCCACCGTCGGGTCGAACCCGACCCCGTCGTCGACGACCTCGACGAGCAGCTCGTGACCGGCCTCCACGGTCACCGTCACGGTCTCGGCCCGGCCGTGACGCACCGCGTTGCTGATCGCCTCCCGCAGCACCGCGACGACGTGAACGCCGACCTCCGCGGGCACGACGGTGTCCACCGCGCCCGAGGTGCGCACCGACGGCGCGACGCCCGATCCGGCCGCCGCCTCCCGTGCGGTGTCCAGGATGCGCCTGCGCAGGCTGCCCTCCCCGTCGCCCGCGCTGTGCAGGTCGAAGATCGCGGTCCGGATCTCCCGCACGGTCGTGTCCAGCTCATCGACGGCCTGCCGGATCCGCTCCTGCACCAGCGGATCGGCGGTGCGCCGCACCGTGCTCTGCAGCGCCAGCCCCGTGGCGAACAGCCGCTGGATGACGTGGTCGTGCAGGTCACGGGCGATCCGGTCGCGGTCGGCGAAGACGTCGAGCTGGCGCAGCGCCCGGTTCTTCGCCGCCAGTTCCAGCGCCAGCGTGGCCTGCTCGCCGAACGAGGTCAGCAGCGGGACCTCGGGCTGGTCGAACACCGGCCCCCCGGCCCGGCGCAGCGCGACCAGCACCCCGATCACGCCGTCCTGCGCGTGCAGCGGCACGGCCAGCGCAGGCCCGTACGCGAGCGGGTCCGGCCCGGCCAGCGCCCCCGACACGGCCGCCGTCAGCACGGCCGCGCGGCCCTCGACCACCTCGCACAGCAGTCCGTCGGCGGCGTCGATCCGGTGGCCCAGCAGGCCGGGCCCGACCGCTCCGCTCCGCCCCCGCACGACGTATCCGCCGCCGTCCGGCTCGGGTCCCAGGACGATCATCGTGGCGTCGGAGCGGGTGAGCTCCTGCGTGCGCTGCGCGATGAGCCCCAGCGCGTCCGCCTCGCTCGCCCCCGACAGCAGCTCCGAGCGGATCTCCGCCGACGCCTCCAGCCACCGCTGCCGCAGCCGGGTCTGCTCGAACAGGTCCGCGTTCTGCACGGCGATCCCCGCGGCCGCCGCCAGCGCCTGCACGATGACCTCGTCGGCGCCGGTGAACTCCCCGCCGCCGCGCTTCTCGGTCAGGTAGAGGTTGCCGAACACCTCGTCGCGCACCCGCACCGGCACGCCGAGGAACGTGCGCATCGGCGGGTGGTGCGGCGGGAAGCCGACCGACGCGTCGTGCGCCGCCAGGTCCGGCAGCCGCAACGGCCGCGGATCGACGATCAGCTGGCCGAGCAGGCCCTTCCCCTCGGGCAGCCGGCCCATCAGGGCCACGGTCGGCTCGTCCAGCCCGACGTGCAGGAACCGCGAGATCCCGCCGCTCGGGGAGAGCACGCCGAGCGCCCCGTAGCGCGCGTCCACCAGCTCCACCGCCGAGGCGACGATGCGGCGCAGCGTGGCGTCGAGCTCGAGGCCCTCGCCGACGGCGAGCACCGCGTCCAGCAGGCGCTGCATGCGGTCCCGGGTCGCGACGATCTCGGCCAGCCGGTCCTGCACCTCGCGCAGCAGCTCGTCGAGCCGCAACCCGGAGACCAGGTTCGGCATCACACCCGGCTGTTCGCCCTGGGGCATGCGCCTCCCGTCCCGAGCCTCCGTGCGGAGACCCAACCTCGCAGGCGCCGGTGCCCCTGACAAGCCGCCGGGACCAACGGCGGCGCGGTCCGGGCCGTCCGCCCGTAGCCCGCGCCCCGGCCGACCGGCAGGCTCGACCCGACGACGAGGAGAAGCCGATGTCCGCCACGCCCCGCCGGCTGGCCGCCCCGCCCGAGGCCGCCGACGACGACCCGCTCGTCGAGGCCGTGATGACGAGGCGGCTCGTGGGCATCGTGCCCGAGGCCCTGCTGGAGGTCGCGCTCCGGTCGATGACCGAGAACGGCGTGCGGCACCTCCCCGTCATGGTCGCCGGCCGCTACATGGGGCTGATCAGCGAGACCGACATCGTGCGGGCGACGGCGGGGGGCTCGGTCGCGGTGCTGGTCGGCGAGGTGTGCCGGTCGGTCCCGGCGGTCGGCGCCGGGGACCGGCGGTCGACCGCAGCGCGGCTCATGACCGAGGCCGGGACCGACGCCGTCGTGGTGCTGGACGGCGGGCGCGTTCTCGGGATCGTCACGACCACCGACGTCGTCGGCTCGGTCGGGCGCCCGCGGTGAGCGGCCCGGACCTGCCCGCGGCGGTCATGTACGCCGTGATGGCCCCGTCGGTGCACAACACGCAGCCGTGGCGCTGGCGGATCCGCCCCGACGCCGTCGAGCTGCACGCCGACCCCGACCGCCAGCTCGACGCCACCGATCCCGACCGCCGCGACCTGGTCATCAGCTGCGGCGCGGCGCTGCACCACCTGCGGGTGGCCCTCGCCGCGGCCGGGCACGCCGTGGAGGTCGACCGCCTGCCCGATCCCGAGAACCGGCACCATCTCGCCACCGTGCGGGTGCGGCCGGGCCGGGCGGACGCCGCCGCGGCCGCGCTGTTCGGGGCCCTCGAGCGGCGCCGCACCGACCGGCGCCGGATGAGCCACACCCCGCTCGACGCGACCGACGCGGAGGCCGTCCTCGACGCGGCCCGCGACACCGGCGCGCTGCTCGTCCCCGTGACGACACCGGCCATGAAGGACCTGCTCGTCACCGCGCTCGACGACGCCGCCCGGCGCCAGGCGTTCGTGCCCGGCTACGCGGCCGAGCTGCGGATGTGGTCCTCGCGCTACGCCGCCGCCCGCGACGGGATCCTCACGGCCAGCATCGCGACGACCCCGGTCGGGCTCGCCGGCCGCACCCCCCTGCGACCGTTCCCGCACGGGACGCTGCAGCAGCCGGCCGACCCGGACGGCCCGCGGATCCCCGACGACGCCGCGTCGTTGTTCGTCGTGGCCACCGACCACGACGGGGTGATCGACCGGCTGCGCGCGGGCGAGGCCACCAGCGCCGTGCTGCTGACCGCCACCCGGCTCGGGCTCGCGACCACCCCGCTGAGCCAGGGCATCGAGGTCCACGCCACCCGCGAGCTGATCCGCCACGACGTGCTGCACATTCCCGAGCACCCGCAGATCCTGCTGCGCATCGGGCGGCCCGCCGCCCATGCGCAAGAACTCCCGCGATCCCCGCGACGCGACCTCTGGTCGGTGCTTGTGCCGGATGCGTGAGTTATTCTGATGAGTGCAATCAGGAAAAGAATTCGAATCCCCGCAATTTCAGGTTAGCACGGTCGCCGAGCGGGAGGCGGAGACGGGTCGCATCCGCCGGCTGCACGCGCTGCTGGCCGCCGAGATCGAGGCCGCCACGGCGCAGGCACGGGGCATGCTGGCGGCGGCCACCGGCGGGGAGCTGAGCGCCCGCTGGGAGCGCGACGTCTCCGTCCACCGCTGGTCGGAGCGGGTGAGCGCGTTGAACGCCGCTCGTTCCGGGCTGTGTTTCGGCCGGCTCGACCACGTCGACGCGTCGACGAGCTACATCGGCCGGATCGGCCTCACCGATCCCGCCGACGGGGAGAGCGTGCTGATCGACTGGCGCGCCCCGGCCGCGCAGCCGTTCTACTGCGCGACGCTCGCGACCCCGCTGGGCGTGACGCGGCGTCGCCATTTCGAGCTGGCCGGAACGGCGCCGAACGAGCGGGTCGCCGCCTTTCACGACGATGTCCTGGACGGGAATGCCGACTCCGGATCGGCGTCGGATCCGGCGCTGCTCGCCGCGCTCAAGGCCCCCCGCGGTTCGACGATGCGCGACATCGTGACCACCATCCAGGCCGAGCAGGACGCGATCATCCGGCTGCCGCTCTCCGGCATCACCGTCATCGAGGGCGGCCCGGGGACCGGGAAGACCGCGGTCGCGCTGCACCGCGTCGCGTACCTGCTCTACACCCACCGCGAACGGCTCGCGCGCAGCGGCGTGCTGGTCGTCGGCCCGAGTGCCGGCTTCATCTCCTACGTCGGGGGCGTGCTCCCGGCGCTCGGCGAGTCGGCGGTGGTGTTCACGACGCCCGGCCGGCTGCGCCACGGCGTCGTCGCGACCGCCGTCGACCCGGACGCGGTGGCCCGCGCCAAGGGCGACCTGGCGATGCTCGACGTCCTGCGCCGCGCGGTCGCCGACCGGCAGGAGCTGCCCGCGTCGCCGATCGGGATCGAGCTGGACGACGTGGCGGTCGAGATCGACCGCGCGACCGCCGCCGAGGCCCGCCGGCTCGCGCGCGTGTCCGGCCTGCCCCACAACACCGCCCGTCCGACGTTCCGGGACGCGCTCGGCCGGCTGCTCGTCGAGCAGGGCGTCGAGCGCCTCGAGCAGGACCTGGAGGACCCGCCCGAGTTCGCCGAGCTGCTCGGTGACCTCCCGGAGGTCGAGCCGTACGGCGCGGTGGAGGTGACGGCGCAGCTGCGCCGGGAACTGCGCGACGACCTCCGTTCGGACCTCGGCTTCCACGAGGCCGTCGACCGGCTCTGGCCGGCGCTGACGCCCGAGCGCCTGCTCGACGAGCTGTTCGCGGCGCCGGAGCGGCTGGCCTCGGCGGGCGGCGACGCCGGCCTGCACCGCGCGTCGGGCTCGCCGTGGACGGTGGCGGACGCGCCGCTGCTCGACGAGCTGGCCGAGCTGCTCGGCCCACCGCCCGCCGCCCCGGCGCAGCCCGACGAGCCCGACCGCGTGTACGCCGCGGAGGTGTTGAGCATCCTGGAGGAGGCCGACCGCAGGGTGTTCGGGGAGGACCCGGACGAGCTGCGGCCCACCGACTTCGTCACCGCGGACGTCCTGGCCGCGCGGCAGGTCCCCGAGCACCTGGCGAGCGTCGCCGAGCGCGCGGCCGCGGACCGGGACTGGCGGTTCGGGCACCTCGTCGTCGACGAGGCGCAGGAGCTGTCGGCCATGGACTGGCACGTCCTGCTGCGGCGCTGCCCGTCCCGGTCGATCACCGCCGTCGGCGATCTCTCCCAGCGCAGCGCACCGGCGGGGGCGCGCGCGTGGGAGGACGCGCATCTCGGCTCGCGCTGGACCCACCGGACGCTGACGGTGAACTACCGCACGCCCGTCGAGATCATGGAGCTGGCGGCGTCGGTGCTCGCGGAGTTCGCGCCCGACCGGCCGCCCCCCGAGTCGGTGCGGTCGACGGGCGAGCGGCCGTGGGAGCGGACCGTCGCCGCGGCGGATCTGCGCGCGGCCGTCGAGGAGGAGGCGGCCCGGCTGGGCCGGGGGACGCTCGCGGTGATCGCCCCCGACGCCCTCCCGGGCCTCCCGGTCGGGGTGTACACCCCGGTCTCCGCGAAGGGCCTGGAGTTCGACGTGGTGATCGTCGTCGACCCGGAGCGGATCCGCGCGCACAACCCGGCCGACCTCTACGTCGCGCTCACCCGGGCGACGCAGCGGCTCGGGCTCCTGCACGTCGCATCGGGGTAGTTCGACCTGGTCTCCGCGCCGTACCCGGCACTGTCCGGCGGCACAGCAGGTATCCGTCATCGACGGGACCGCTCTCCTGCTGGAGCGCCGGACTCGGGTTCCTCGTCGGTGTCGAGGACGCCGGTGCCCTCACGCAGTCAGCGGCGATAGTCCGTGGCGAGCACGCGGACCAGCTTGCCGTCCACGTAGAAGTAGGCCACCGCCCGGAACGGCTGCCCGTTGTCGGGCACCCGGTTCTGGGATGTCGCGGCATCGCTCTCGACCGCTGCTGCTCCGAACGAGCCGGGTACCCGTGCGCCGCCCTGCTGCAGCTCGACCTGGGTCTCGAGGAAGGCGGAGTCCGGGTACTCGGCGACATCGGTGGCCCAGTCGGCCACCGCCTGGTAGCCGCACGGGCCGCGCCACAGCTCCACCTCGCTGCTGGTGATCCCCTTCCGGTTCCGGTGCTGGACCAGCGTGTCGTCCTCACACCGGCCGAGCAGGTTCCGAACGACCGTCCGGTCCGGGGACCACACGATCGCTCTCGAGTGCTCGGCATCGGCACTGATCACGAACGACGACCCCGGGGTACCGGTGGCGCTGTTCCAGAGCGGCCGGTCCCCGTCGTAGAGCACCGCGTTTCCGTCTCCCTGCATCACGAACCCTGTACTCGGTCCCGATGTGGCGGTGTACCAGAACGCGAAGCCGTCCCGGTAGGCGACGACGTTCCCGTCGCTCTGGTGCGCCACGACGAGGCTGCCGCAACCGATCGACTCACCCCGGGCGAGCGACTCCCCCGGGGCGAACGTGATCGTCGCGACCGTGTAGACGGCGCCCTGTGCGCCGGGCACGACGTCGCACGCCGGTGCGGGCGCCGCGGCGGCGCTCACCCCCACCGACATCGTCGCGGTGACGAGCGCGACGACGAGGACGGTCAAGGATCTTCGTAGGGCTCTCATGCTTCTCCAGTGTGTGAAGGTCTGGCGTGACGGCGGCTCGGCTCGCTTGCGGCGCCCGCCGTCAGGGGCTCGACGTGCCGACTTCCCTGGTGTCGGGGAGCGACGACGCGGTGGAGGCGCCCGGGGCCGGAATGGGGGTCGCGGATGCGCTGCTGGTCACGGCGTGCGCGGGCGACCGGTGTGGCGTCCGCGGCCCGGCCGCTGTCCCCGACGGCGGGGCTCCGGGTACGGGCGCGGCGCTGGTAGTGGGCGTGGCGCCGGCAGTGGGGCTCGGGGTCACCACGGCGGAGGGTGGCGCCGTCGCGGCCGCCGCGGCCTCCTCGACGGTCGGCAGGTGGGTCGGAGACAGGCCCGGGGCGGGCGGCGGCGGGGCTACGCCCGCTGCGGCCTCCTCGACGGTCGGCGGATGGGTCGGAGACGTGCTCGGGGCCAGCGGCGGCGCGGACGGACCGTCCGTCGCCGGTGCCTCGGATCGCTGGTGGGTCACGTCCCTGACAGTGGCCGAACGTGGAGCTGCCGCCGCGATGCCGACCGCTGCGCCCGAGATCAGCGCCACCGCGACCACGCCGACAGCGGCTGACCTCGCGGAGCGGCTACCGGTGAGGTGTCGGGCCAGACGCCACAGGTTCTTCGTCATCGTGATCGCGTTCTCCAGACATGGGTCATCGACGAGTGGGGGATGACGGACATCGACGGCTGCGCCGCAGACATCCGCACGGGAGCGAGCGAACCGTCCAGAACGACGCGGGGTCCGGTGGTGGACCCACGAGACCGGGGAGCGTCGCACCGAGGTCGTCCCGTCACCCTCCAAGACGTCGACACCCGGACGTTCTATGCCGCCGACCCGCCGCTGCCGGGAGTGCGGCTCGGTCGAGCGGCGAGCCCCTCAGCTCCGCACGCCGGCCCTGACGAACACCGGCTTGGTCGTGGCCTGCGGGAGGACCGTGGGAAGGTCCTCCCAGTCGTGCAGCCCGGTGACGACGTCGCGGGTGTGCAGACGCCCGCCGGCCAGGAGTTCCAGTGCCGGCTCGATGTTGTCGCGGACGTTGTCCCGGGCCACGCGCAGGGTGACGCCGTTGAAGTACATCTGCAACAGGGGCAGCGGAGCGGGACGGAAGTGGTTCCCGGCGCTCTCGCAGACCCCTTCGGGCTCGAGGCTGAGCAGGGCGCCACCGAGCCGGTCGGTGTTGCCGGTCGATTCGACGGCGAGATCGAATCCGCGCCCGCCCGGCTCGTGGTCGGCAGCCACGTCGGCTCCCCATGACGCGGCCAGCCTCCGGCGCTCCGCCGAGCGATCGACGAACAGCACCCGTGAGGCACCGAGCGCGAGGGCCATGTCGGCCGCGTACAACCCGATGCTCCCCGCGTTGACGATGAGTACGCGTGCGGCCGGTGTACGGGTGAGGTGCGGCGCGACCAGTCGCCAGGCCAGGGAGAGGTTGTCGCTGGCCGACACCGCCTCGACGAGGCCGACACCGGCGGGCACGGGCACCAGCATCGCGTCGGCCCACGGGACCCGCACCACGTCGTCGAAGAGCCCTCCCCACCTGCCCCCGACATCGGCGCCGTACATCGCGAGCGGCGGCACCGCCTCGCAGTGGGCGAAGAGCCGGCGCTCGCAGCGCCCGCAGCGCCCGCAGGCGATGTGCCACGGGACGACGACCAGGTCCCCCGCGCCGATGTGCGTCACCCCGCGGCCGGTGTCGAGCACCTCGGCGATGCACTCGTGACCGATGTTCATCGGCGGCTGGAGAGGGGTCCGCCCGGCGATGATCACATTGTCCAGGTCGCAGGTGGTCGCGGCCACCGGCCGCACGATCGCGTCGTGGTCGTCCCGCACGGCGGGAGCCGGCACCTCGCACCATTCGACGCGCCCCGGTCCGACGAACGTCAGCTGTCTCATGAACGCTCCTATAGATACGTTGTACTGATACGATGCATATATGATCGCATCCGTCAGCACGACGCAAGCGCCGGGCGAGGTGCGCCACCGGACACACCTCGCAGGATTCGGGCCCGCCGGCCCGATAGCGTCGGACCGCATGACCGAGATGACCCGTTCCGCTGCCGCCGTGCTCGGCATGTTGTTCCTGGGTGCGCGCTCGGGCTACGACACGCTCAGAGCCGGGCGGCTCTCGCTCCGGCACTTCGCGCCGGTGTCGCCGCGTCAGGTCTACGGCGAGTTGCGGGACGCCGAGCTGGAAGGGTTCGTCGTGGGGCACGACGAGTCACAGGGCGATCGCCGACGCCGCGCCGTCGAGCTCACCGACGCGGGCCGCGCCGCGCTTCGCGACTGGCTGGCCACCGACGCCTCGTCGGAGGAGTTCGAGCTGCGCGACGCCCTCCTGCTCCGCCTGTTCCTCGCCGACGCCGGACCCGAGGGCACGCGTCAGCACGTCCTGAGGGCCCTGCGCGAGCGCTCCCTCCATCTGCGGTCGCATCTCGACCACGACGTGATGCCCGTCGCGATCCGGAACGCCGAACGCAGCGGGTTCACCAGCCCGCTGCTCGTGGGTCAGTTCCTGCGCGACCTGCACGAGTGGATCGAAGGCTGGTGCGTCCAGCAGGAGGGAACCGACGACAGGACGACGTCGTGAGCACGGCCGCCACGAGGACGGCGCGCGCGAACCTCCTCGCCGCCGCGGCACGCCGATGGGCCACACCGACCCGGTGGTCGGCGATTCCTCCGTTGCACCGGGAGCTGCTCGCGCTCGCGAGGCCTTCGGCCTCGGTCGGGCCGTGCCCGGCTGCACCGCCCGGATACGGCCGCCACGTGCTGTTCGTGCCCGGTTACCTCGCCTCCGATACCTCGATGGCCGATCTCGGGGCGTGGTTCACCCGGGCCGGCTGGATCGTGGAGCCGTCCGGGATGCGGCGCAACGTCGACTGCAACACGCGAGCGCTCGACGTGCTCGAACGCCGTCTGGGTGAGTTCGCCCAGGGTCGCAGGGCCTTGGTGGTCGGCCACTCCCGCGGCGGTATCTACGCGATGCTCCTCGCGGCGCGGAGGCCCGACCTCGTGGCCGGGGCCGTGTCCTTGGCGGGTCCGTTGCAGGAGCCCTTCAGCGCCTTCCATCCGCTGTTGCTGCTGAACGTCGCGCTCATCGGTCAGCTGGGCCGCATCGGGGTGCCGGGACTGCTCGACGACGGGTGCTGGCGCGGCAGCTGCTCGGAGCGGATCGCCTCGGAGATCCGTGACCTCCGGGCGACCGATGTGCCTCTCGTGTCCCTCTACTCACGGTCGGACGGCGTGATCGACTGGCGTTCCTGCTTGCACCCCGCCGCCACCGAGACCCACGAGGTCGGCGGGTCCCACGCATCGCTCCTGACCTCCACCACATCACGGAACGCCATCGCCGCGGCGCTACGGCGGCTCGTGCCGGAGTGACAGCCGGCCACAGCCGCGCCACCCCCACCCGGCATAGATGTCGTGGGCGTGTGCGTCTGGAGAGGCGAGTCCGGTACGGGTCGGAGGAGGTGACGTGGACGGCGAGGAGGCCCAGCTGTTCCACGCGTTCGTTGCTTCACGGTCATCGGCGCTGCTGCGGCTGGGATACGTACTGACCGGTGACCAGCACAGCGCCGAGGATCTGTTGCAGACGGCCTTGACGAAGACGGTGGCCAAGTGGCCGACGATCCGGCACGCCGATCCGGAGGGCTACGTCCGGAAGGTGATGTACAACGAGCAGGTCAGCGTGTGGCGTCGATGGGGTCGACGCCGGGAGACGGGCCCTTTGCCGGAGCCGCAGGGTGTGCCGGACCTCACCGGGCAGGTCGATCTGGGTCTGCGGCTTCGGGAGGCGTTGTCGGGGTTGACCCCGAAACAGCGGACCGTGCTGGTGTTGCGTTACTACGAGGATCTGACCGAGGCCCAGGTCGCGGTCATGCTCGGGATCTCGGTCGGGACGGTCCGCAGCCAGACGTACAAGGCGTTGGCGCGGCTTCGTGCGCTCACTCCGGATCTCGCGTTCGTCTGCAGAGGAGGCACATGAAATCCGACCCGATCGAGGATGCCCTTCGGGACGTTTTCCATGAGATGGCCTGCAGCGCGGCGCCGGTGGATCTGGCGGAGCGGGCACTTCGCGACGCGGCGGCGCGCCGTCGGATGTACGTGACGATCGTCAGTCCGTGCCTGGCCGCGGTCGTGGTGCTGGGGGTTCTCGTCGCCGCCTACTCGGTGGGTGGCGAGCCCAGGGACCGGGTGCTGCCGGCATCTGCACCAGGTGGACCCGTGTCGACCACCACGCAGCCCTCCGTGCCGCCGTTCCCGACGACGCTGTCGATACCAGCTCCGTCCCCGCAGAGGGATTCGGACGGCTCGCCGCGCCCCGGCGTCGGCGGCGCGGTAAGGGTCCCCCCGACCATCGACACCGCCGCCCCGGTAGCGACCTCCCCGGCGACACCCATCCCGGCCGGCCCGGGAACCGCGCCGTCGCCCACGTCCACGCCACCCGTCGTCGAGGTCGGCTCGGCACCCGCCGAACAAGGCGCGCCGGTGACCGGATCCACGGGTCCGCCCCCGGCAGCGCCGGCAGCTCGGGCGGACTCCGTTCGATCGAGCCCTTCTCCGGCGCCGGCCACACCCGCACCTGCCGCCACCGACCCCTAGCGTGCCGTCACTCCGACGCTTCGACGCCCACCTCACCGGGACCGCCGAAGACCCACCTGCGCAGCAGCAGGAAGCGCCCGGCCGTGCCGACGACCGACGCAGCGACGAGCACGACGGCCTCCAGCAGGGTCGACGCCGTCGGCACGAACGCGTCGAGCAGCAGCAACGCCCCGGAGGTGAACGCGTAGTAGAGGGCGAAGACGGCGAGGCCCTGCAGATGGACGCGCCCTCTCGTCGCGGACGAGCCGAGGAAGGTGAAGCGGCGGTTGGCCTCGGTGTTGAGCACGGTCGCCACCACCAGCGCGACGAGGTTGGCCACGAGCGGGCTGAACGCGCCGCGGAGCAGCAGGTACAGGCCCGTGGTGAGCAGCGTCGACAGCACGCCGATCACCCCGAACGACGCGAGCTGCCACGCCGTGCCCGTCTGGCGGCGGCTCAGCACGGCGTCGGGGTGGGCCGCCGCGGGCTCGGGACGCCGTGGCAGGTCCTCGACCCGCAGGGCACCGTTGGCCTTGGCCACGGCGACCCGCCACAGGCCCCTGATGTCGTCCCGGGCCGTCGCCGTCACGTCCACGCGGGTGTCGACGTCCTCCACCCAGTCGACCGGCACCTCGTGGATGCGCAGCCCGTTGTGCTCGGCCAGCAGGAGCAGCTCGGTGTCGAAGAACCACGACTCGTCCCGCACGTGCGCCAGCAGCGGGCGCAGCACCGCCGTGCGGCCGGCCTTGAAACCGCACTGCGCGTCGGAGAAGTGCGCGCCGTGGGTGATCCTGATCAAGGCGTTGTAGCAGCGGGAGATCAGCTCGCGCTTGGCGCCCCGAACGGTCCGGGCCCCGGGTGCGAGCCGGGAGCCGATGGCCAGGTCGGAGTGCCCGTTGAGCAGGGGGGCCAGCAGCGGCACCAGCGCGTCGAGCCCGGTGGACAGGTCCACGTCCATGTACGCGACGACCTCGGCCGTGCTGCGGCTCCACGCCTCGCGCAGGGCGAGGCCGCGGCCCTTGCGGTCCAGCGCCAGCAGCGCTGTTCCCGGGAACCGCGCGACCAGGTCCCTCGCCACCGACCGGGTGGCGTCGGTGCTGGCGTTGTCCACGATCGTGATGCGCCAGTCCGACGCCAGGTTCTGCGACAGGTACCGGTGCAGCACCGCGATGCACCCGGGCAGGGCGCGTTCCTCGTTGTAGACCGGCACCACGATCTCCACCGTCGCCGCGCGGGGAACCGCCTCCGCCCGGCCCTTCTCGACCACTGTCGTCGCACTCGGCATCGCCATCGCCTCCTCGGTGTCGGGGCCCGCCCGCCGGGCCCCGACGACCGTTATCGCGGCCCGACCTATGGACCGGCTGGACGGCGGCGCGCAGGAGCCTGTGATCACAGGCGGCCGCGCCCACAGGAAACGCACGAGCTCGCCATAGGTGGCCCACATCCGCCGTCGGGAGGGTCTGCGTCGCCCGGGCACCCGCCCGGGCGGACGAGGAGATGACCGATGACGATGCGAACGACGGGCCGGAGGACCACGGCCCGCCATGCGCTCACCGGGGCGGCGCTGGCCGCCGCCCTGCTCTGCGTGGGCGCCTGTTCCGACAGCACGGCGACGACGCCGGCTGCGCAGCCGACTGCCCAGCCGCCTGCGACAGCGGGGGCGCAGGTGCCGGCCGAGGTCGAGAAGTTCCAGAAGTGCCTGAAGGACAACGGGGTCGACCTCCCGGACGCCACCACCGCGACACCGCCGACCGGCGCACCGCCGGCATCCGCCGGGAGCGGGGCGGGCACCCCGGAGGCGCCGCCGGGGGTCGACGACGCCACCTGGCGGAAAGCGATCAAGGCCTGTGCCGGCTCGATGCCGGCGCCACCCAACGGGGCACCCGCCGTCGTGACGAGCTGACCTGACGCGTACCAGCTCCCCCTGGCTTCCGCGCCGGTGGCGCACCACGCGCCACCGGCACGGGTCTTTATCGCCCTACAGAAATGTCTGATAACTTCGCCACATGGAGACCGAGCGCAACAAGGCCGTCGTCCTCGCGTGGATGCGCGCACTGCTCGCGGGCCAGGCTCCGAAGGGCATCGAGGAGCTGTGGGCCCCGGGCAGCACCGTCACGCTCCCCGGGTCACTGCCCTACGGCGGCACCTACCCGACGACCGCGATGGCCGACTACGCCGCCGCGGTCGCCGCGCACTGGGAGATCGCCGACCTCGAGCTGCCGGAGCTCCACGCCGACGGGGACAGGGTGTTCGCCCGGGCGCGCTGGCGGGTCACCGCCCGCGCCACCGGCCGCCGGGTCGACCAGACGCTGATCGAGGAGTACACGCTCCAGGACGGCCGGATCACCGGTGCGGTCCTGTACTTCTTCGACGTCGCCGAGCTGGTCACGGCACTGGGCGCCCCCGTCGCCACCAGCGGCTGACGCCCGGGTGCCGGGGCTCCCCGCCCCGGCACCCGTTCACGTCAGCCGGTCGCGATCTTCCCCGTCCAGGTCTCGGTCCCGGTGCCCGACCCGGTCGCGGCGTCGTAGGTCGACGGCTTGGCGACGGTGATCGCCAGGCTGGCGAACGTCGAGCCGTCCGGCGGGATCTGCGTGAACCTGTAGGAGGCGGAGCCGTCGGCGGGGTTGTACGTGCCGGTGGTCGCGATCGCGACGGGTCCGCTCGGCGTGGTGATGGTGCCGCGGCGCTCGGCACGGTTCGTGCTGTTCGAACCCGTCTCCAGGGCGACGACCCCGGTGAAACCGATGTCCTCGCCGTGCAGGGCCTTGCCCTTGACCGTCAGGGACAGGCAGTTCGCCGTGAACGTGACCCATTCCGGGCAGGCCGTCCCGGAGAAGGTCTGGTTCAACGTCGTGTCGTGGAAGGTGTAGGCCCGCGGTGCCGCCTGCGCGGCACCCGCGCCGAGCAGCATCGCACCTCCGCAGACCAGGGCTACCGCGGCCGAGCCCGCGGCCTTGCGCAGCTGTCGTGGCATGACTCTCCTTGTCGAGATCCGGATGCACGGGAACTCCCGTGCCCCTGTTTTGTACGATGATTTTGTAGGAAAATCTTAGGAGCATCCCGCCCCACGCCCGACGAAGGAGCAACGCCATGGCCGCACCCACCGCCGCCCTGTGGTCCACCGACGCCGCGAACGAGCTGGTCGACCGCGTCGCCGGCACCGCGCGGGAGTACTCGCTCGACGTCGCGATCGTCGCCGTCGACATCGCCGGGCAGGTCCTCGTCGTCCGCCGTGCCGAGTCCGCTCCCGGGTTCGTCGTCGACACCGCCCGGCGCAAGGCCGTCACGTCGGCCGCGATGCGGATGACCACCGAGGCGGTGGCCCGGATGATCGACGCCGATCCCGTTGCGGCACGGGCGATGGGGTCGCAGGCCGACGTCCTGGCCGTCCCCGGCGCCGTCCCGGTCGTCCGCGACGGCGTGTGCGTCGGCGCGATCGGCGTCGCCGGCGGCCACTACAGCCAGGACCAGACCCTGGCCGACGTGGCGCTGCGGGAGCAGTCGTGATCGACGGCGCGCTCGTGGTGGACGCGACGGTCCACGGCTTCAACTTCCACCCGGACAACTGGCGTCAGCCGTGGCTGCGCGAGGTGACCGACATGCTCTACAGCTTCGGTTTCGACCAGCTGCACCCGCTCGGGGACCCCCGCTACCGGATCACGTTCGAGGAGTTCGTCAACTCCTTCCGCCTGCAACCGCGGCTCATGGAGCGGGTGCTGTTCGCCGAGAGCCGCACCGACGTGGCCGTGTACCACGGCGTGCCGATGTACGGGCTCTACGGCGACGGCAGCTCGCCGATCGCGGTCGGGCAGGCCATCCGCGAGCGGCTGCCGCACCGGATGTTCGTCTACGGCGACGTCAGCCCGTGGCAGCACGACGCGATCGCCCGCGTCGACGAGCTGGTCGACGACCACGGCGTCATCGGCCTGAAGCTCTACCCGGCCGATTTCGTCGACGGGCGGTTGCACCGGCTCGACCTGCGCGACGAGCAGGTCGTCGCGCCCCTGATCGCCCACGCCCGCGACCGCGGCATCCGGGTCGTCGCCGTGCACAAGGCGGTGCCGCTGGGCCCGATCCCGATGGAGTCCTACCGGGTCACCGACATCGGCCCGGCCGCCGCCGCGTTCCCGGACGTCGTGTTCGAGATCGTCCACGGGGGGTTCGCCTTCGCCGACGAGACCGCGGAGCTGCTCGCCCGCCACCCCAACGTGTCGGTGAACCTGGAGACGCTGCCCTGCTACGCGCTGAACTTCGCCGACAAGTTCGCCCGGATGCTCGCGCCGCTGCTCGCCGTGGGCGCCCACGACCGGATCTTCTACGGGACGGGCGCCACCGGGATGCACCCGCAGCCGTTCGTCGAGGCCTTCTGGCGCTTCCGGATGCCGCCGCACCTGCCGCAGCTGACCGAGGAGGACAAGCGGGGCATGCTCGGCGCCAACTTCGCCCGCCAGCACGGCTGGGACGTCGACGCGCTGCTCGCGGCGTGTGCGGCCGACGAGTACGGGCTGGACGAGGAGCTGGCGCAACCCTGGTCGGTGATCCGGGAGGCCGCGGCCGCGGCGGTGGACCGGTGAGCGCCGCACCGACCCGGCACGCGGTGCTGGCCGTCCTCGACGGGATCACCGACCCGTGCAGCGTCGCGGCCGGAGCGCCGGCGGGGCTGGTCGAGATGGGGCTGGTCGTCGACCTGGCCGTCGCCGCCGACGGCGCCGTCGCGCTGCGCCTGCGGGTCACCGACGGCCTCTGCCTGATGTCCGCGGTGTTCGTCGGCGAGGCCCGCGCCCGCCTCGCAGCGCTGCCGGGGGTCACCACGGTGGACGTGACGCTCGACGCGGCCTCGGTGTGGACCCCCGACGACATGGCGGCCGGTTACCGCCGGCGCCTGGAGGAGCACCGCGCCCACCGTCGGGCTTGACTGTCTGAAGAAGTTGTACTACAAAAACGTGTCGCCATCGTGGGCGACACGAGTCCCGGAGGGCCACCATGATCAGGCGCATCTCCACGGCCGGCGCGGTGCTGGCAACCCTGTTGCTGACCGGCTCCTGCGCGGCCGGGTCCGCCGGTTCGGGCAGCGACGTCATCACGGTCGGGCTGCTGACGGCCGAGACCGGCAACCTGAACTTCAGCTCCGGCCGGTACGGCTTCGAGCTCGCCGTCGACCGGATCAACGCCGCGGGCGGGGTGAACGGGCACAAGATCGAGATCGTGACGGCCGAGGCCGGCACCGACCCGACGCTCACGGCCTCGGCCGCGCGCCAGCTGGTGGACCAGAAGAACGTCGACGTGCTCGCCTCGAGCATGGCCGTCGCCGACTGCCCGGTGAACGCCGACTACTACGCCGCGCGCGGGGTGGCCGTGCTGACGCCCGCGTTCGACGCCGGCTGCTTCGCGGCGAGGACGATGTTCCCCTACATGCCCGACGGCCGGTACAACCTGGCCCCCGGCGCGGCGTGGGCCCTCGACAAGGGCTCACGGGTGTTCGGCTACATCGGGCTGGACGTCCCCGCCAACCACGACCTGGCCGCCAACCTGCGCAAGCAGGTGGAGGCGAAGGGCGCGACCTGGGCCGGGGAGTCGTACGTGGCGCAGGCCGGTGGCGGGGACGTCACCGGGGCCGTCGTGCGGCTGAAGCAGGCCGGGGCAAAGGCCGTGCTGGTCTCGCTCGACCCCGGCTACCTCGGCCCGGCGCTCAAGGTCGCCGCGGAGCAGGGCATCGGGCTCGGCGACGGCGTCACCTGGATCGAGGCCACCGGCGGCTACGGCGAGGCGTCGGCGAAGGCGCTCGGCGCGGCGGGCGACGGGCTGTACGTGTGCGTCAACAACGCCCCCTACGAGGACCCGGAGGGCGGGACGGCCGATCTCGCCGCCGCCATGCGCACCGCGCACCCCGACACCCCGCTGGACGGGTTCGGGGCCATCGGCTGGGCCGGGGCCCAGGTGCTGCGCGACGTGCTCGGCCGCGTGCAGGGCGCGCCGGACCGGGCCGCGATCCTCGCCGCGGCGCGGGCCACCGCCGACGCGAAGCCGGGCACCAACCCGGCCACGATCGACTTCACGCACACCCCGGTGGCCGTGCCGGTCTACGGGCGGATGGTGCAGCTCGAGGGCGGCCGGTGGAACACGGTGAGCGACTGGGTCCGGACGGAACCGGTCTGAGCCGTGCCGGCCTTCCTGATCGGCGGCCTCATCCAGGGCGTGGTGCTCGCCCTCGTCGCCGTCACCGTCGTCCTCACCTACCAGACCACGGGCGTGCTGAACTTCGCGCTCGGCGCGCTGGGCATGATCGCCGCCTTCGGCTGGACCAGCCTGCTGGGCGTCGGGCCGGCGTGGGTCGGCTTCGTGGTCGTGCTGGTGGCCGGCGCCGCGGGCGGGGCGCTGCTGGGGCTGCTCACCCTGCCGCTGCGCGACAGCTCCCCGACGGTGAAGGCGGTGGCGAGCATCGGGGCCGTCACCGCGTTGCAGGCCGTCGCGGTGCTGGTCTGGGGCACGGCCGCGCGCCCGGTGCCGGCGCTGGTCGACGGGACGGTCGTGGCGGTCGGCGGCGTGGTCGTCACCGGTCAGCAGGTGGTGACACTGGCCGTGGCGGTCGCCGGGGCCGCCGGCACCGTCGCGCTGTTCCGGAGCGGGCTGGTCGGGGCCGGGCTGCGCGCCGTCGCCGCCGACCCGACCATCGCCCGCCTCGTCGGGCTGCCGGTGCGGACCCTCTGGGTGGTCGCCTGGGTCATCGCGTGCTTCGCCGCCGCGCTCGCCGGGATGCTCATCGGGGCCCGGAGCGGCGTGACCATCGCCGGGTTGACCTTCAGCGTCCTGACGCCGCTGGCCGCCGCGCTCGTCGGCCGGTTCCGGTACCCGCTGACGGCGGCGGCCGCCGCGGTCGTGCTCGGCACCGTCGACGGCCTGCTGTCCTCGCAGGAGGCCCTCGCCGGGTACCGGGACCTGCTGCCCCTCGCGGTGGTGGTCGCCGCGATGGCCGCCCCGGCCCACCGCCGCACGAGCTGGGAACGGGTGTGACCGGCCCGCGGGTCCGCTGGACGGCCACCCTGCTCCTCCTGGCCGCCGCCCCGGCGTTCCTCGGCGCGTACGAGGACTTCCTCCTCACCCAGGCCCTCGTGCTCGCGGTGGCCGTCCTCAGCGTGGTCGTGCTCCACCGGGCCACCGGCGCGGTGTCGCTGTGCCAGGCCACGTTCGTCGGGTTCGGGGCCTACCTGACGGCGTGGGCGTGCGGTCCGCTCGGGCTCTCCCTCCCGCTCGGCGCGGCGGTCGCCGTCCTGGTCACGGCGCTGGTCGCGACCGTGCTCGCGGTGCCGGCGATGCGCCTGCGCGGCATGGAGCTGTCGGTGCTCACCCTCGCGGTCGCGCTGGGCGCCGTCTCGGTGGTGTTCGGCACGCAGGCCCCGCTACGGGTGTCGGCGTCGGGCGCCACGCTCGCCGACGTCGACCTGTTCGGCCTCGACCTCTACTCCCCGGTCGTGCTCTACCTCGTCGTGCTCGCGGTCGCCGCGGCCGCGTTCGCCGTCACGGCGCTCGTCCTGCACGGCCGGACCGGACGGCGGTGGACCGCGAGCCGCCACGACCTCGCCGCGGCCGCGAGCGTGGGGCTGCGCATCCCGCTGCTGAAGGCCGCCGGGTTCGCGCTCGCGGCCGGCCTCGCCGCGCTGTCGGGCGCGCTCCTGCTGCTCGTGCAGCGCACGACCGACGACGGCTCGTTCTCGGTCGGGCAGTCGCTGCTGCTGGTGGTGGTCGCGACGCTCGGCGGCATCGACCGCGTCTCCTCCGCCGTGGCCGGGGGCGCGGTGGTGGCGCTGGCCGTGCCGGTCGCCGACGCCGTGGGCGTCGACGTCAACTGGCTCAACGGGACGCTCGGGTTCCTGGTGGTGCTCGGCGTGATCCGCAGCGAGCAGCGCGGCCGGAAGGCGGTCCACGATGCGGCCTGACCGGGATCCCGCGCTGCGGGTCGAGCACCTGCGGGTGGCGTTCCGCGGCACCGTCGCGCTCGACGACCTCGGCCTCGACGTCCCCGCGGGCGCCACGCTGGGCGTCATCGGGCCGAACGGCGCCGGCAAGACCACGCTGCTCAACGCGTGCAGCGGCCTCGTCCCCCTCGACCGGGGCCGGGTCGTGCTCGGCGGCCGCGACGTGACCCGGACCGGCGCGGCCGGGCGCGCCCGCCGCGGCCTCGGCCGGACCTTCCAGACGCCGCGCCTGTTCGCCGGGCTGACCGTCGCCGAGAACGTGGAGCTGGTGCCGCGCGCTCCCGGCGGCCCGGACGTGGCCGAGTGCCTGGAGCTGGCCGGGCTCGCCGACCGGGCCGGCCTCACCGGCGACCGGCTGACCGCGGCGCAGCGCCGCGTGGCCGAGCTGGCCCGGTGCCTCCCGCTGCTCCCTCGCCTGATCCTCCTGGACGAGCCGGGCACCGGGCTGCGGGAGTCGGAGGTGCCGGGCTTCGTCGCCGTCCTCGACGCGGTCCGGGCCCGGTTCGACCTGAGCTTCTGCCTCGTCGACCACAACATGAGCCTGGTGGCGGGCGCCTGCGGCACGGTCGCGGTCCTCGACGCCGGGCGGCTCATCGCCCTCGGCGGGCCCGACGAGGTGCGGCGCGACCCGGCCGTGCGCCGCGCGTACTTCGGCACCGCACTCGACCCGAAGGGGGATGCGGTGCGATGACCGCGCCCGCGTTGCAGGTGCAGGGGCTCCACGTCCGGTACGGGGACGCGGTGGCCGTCGACGACGTGTCCCTGGAGGTGCCGGCGGGGCGGCTGACCGTGCTGCTCGGGGCGAACGGCGCGGGCAAGTCCTCGCTGTTGCAGGCCGTCTCCGGCCTGGTGCCCTACCGCGGCACGGTGCGGGTGGCCGGGCGGGCGCTGGACGGCCTGGCGCCGGAGCGGCGCGCGGCGGTCGTCACGCACGTGCCCGAGGGGAGGCACCTGTTCGGCGGCCTGACGGTGACCCAGAACCTCGTGCTCGGCGGGTTCGGCGCCCGGCGCGCCGAGCGCGAACGCCGGCTGCAGGCCTGCTACGAGGTCTTCCCGGCGCTGGTCGGCCTCGCGGGCCGGCCGGCGGGCGAGCTGTCGGGCGGCCAGCAGCAGATGGTCGCGCTCGGCCGCGGGCTGATGGCCGGCACCGGCCTGATCTGCGTCGACGAGCTGTCGCTCGGCCTCGCCCCGATCGTGGCCGCCGAGTTCGTGGCCGCGATCCGCCTGCTCGTGGCGGGCGGCCGGTCGGTGCTGCTGGTGGAGCAGTCCGCGGCGCTGGTGCTGCCGGTCGCCGACCACGTCGTGGTCCTGCGCCACGGCCGGGTGGTGGCCGACGGCCCGCCCGACGCCGTCGCCGGCCACCTGGAAGAGGCCTACCTGGGCGCAGGCCCGGTCCCGACCCGAGGAGATGCCTGACCGTGCTCCCCACCTGGACGCAGTCCCACACCCGCCACCCCGGTGTCGACGACGACCCGCTGGCCCGCTACCGCCGCGACCCGACGCTGGTCCGCGTGATCGACATCGGCTCCGGCCCGACCGTCCCGCCCCCCGCGGACGCCACCGCCCTCGCCCTGTTCGACGACATGCTCCGGCTGCGCGTCTTCGACGAGCGCGTGGTGACCTTCCAGCGCCAGGGCCGGGTGGGCACCTACCCCACCGCCTGGGGCGAGGAGGCCGTGCAGGCCGGCGCGGTCCGGGCGCTCGACGCCCGCGACTGGCTCTTCCCCAGCTACCGCCAGTCCGCCGCCGGGCTGCTGCGCGGCATCCCCGCGCTCGACGTCCTGCGCCAGAGCCGCGGCCACATGGACGGCCTGTGGGACCCCGCCGAGCACCGCGTCGCCCCGATCTCGCACCCCGTCGCCACCCACCTGCCGCATGCGGCGGGTGCGGCGTGGGCCGAGCAGGTGGCCGGGACCGGTGCGGCCACGCTGGCCTTCGTCGGCGACGGCGGCACCAGCGAGGGCGACTTCCACGAGGGCCTCAACCACGCGGCCGTGCTGCGGGCGCCGATGGTCGTGCTGTGCCACAACAACCAGTGGGCGATCTCCACGCCGCTGCGCGCGCAGTCGGCCAACCCGGCGCTCGCCGAGCGCGGCGCGGGCTACGGGATCCCCGCGATCCGGGTGGACGGGTTCGACGTCCTCGCCGTCCACCTCGCCGTGGTCGACGCGCTGGAACGGGCCCGCGCGGGCGAGGGCCCGTCCCTGGTGGAGGCGGTGTCGTGGCGGATCGCGCCGCACGCCACCGCGGACGATCCGGCCCGCTACCGCGACGAGGTGGCGAGCGGGCGCTGGCGGGCGATCGAACCGGTCGACCGGCTGCGGGGGTGGCTGGCCGCCCGCGGGCTGCTCGACGAGGACCGGGAGCGGGCGGTGCGGGAAGCCGCACGGCGGGAGGCGGGCGACGCGATGGCGATCGCCGAGAACCAGCCGCCACCACCGCTGGAGCGGCTCGTCGACACGCACTTCGCGCGGACGCCGCCGGGGATGCGCCGCCAGGTCGAGGCGTTGCGCGCCGACCGCGCCGACCGCTTGGACACCACCGCCGGGAGCCGGTGATGGCGACGCTGACGCTGGTCGAGTCGATCAACCTCGCGCTGCACGAGGAGATGCGCCGCGACGCGTCGGTCGTCGTGCTGGGTGAGGACGTCGGACGCTCCGGCGGCGTCTTCCGGGCCACCGCCGGGCTGCTGGACGCGTTCGGCGGCGACCGCGTGCTCGACACCCCGCTCTCGGAGTCCGGGTTCGTCGGCCTGGCGGTCGGGGCCGCGCTGACCGGGCACGTGCGGCCCGTGGTGGAGATCCAGTTCGACACGTTCGTCTACCCCGCGCTGGAGCAGATCTTCGGCCACGTCGGGCGGTTCCGCTGGCGCACCGGAGGGCGCACGGGCATGCCGATCGTCGTGCGCATCCCGTTCGGCGGCGGCAACCGGGCCCCGGAGAACCACAGCGACTCCCCCGAGGCGTTCTTCTGCCACGCCCCCGGCCTGCACGTCGTGTGCCCGTCGACGCCGTCCGACGCCCGCGCGATGCTCGCCGCGGCGATCCGCGAGCCCGATCCGGTCGTGTTCATGGAGCCCAAGCGCCTCTACCGCACCGTGCGGGAGGACGTGCCGGACCACCTGCCACCGGACCCCTCGCTGTGGGAGGCCGCGGTGCGCCGCCCGGGCACCGACCTCACGCTGGTGAGCTACGGCCCGTGCGTGCCGACGTGCCTCGACGCGGCGGAGACCCTGGCCGCCGAGGGCGTGTCCGCGCAGGTGCTGGACCTGCGCTGCCTGTCGCCGCTCGACGAGGACGCGATACTCGCCGCGGCGCGGGCGACCGGCCGGGTCGTCGTCGTCCACGAGGCCCCCGGCAGCTTCGGCGTGGGCGCCGAGGTGGCCGCGCTCGTGCAGGACCGGGCGCTGACCTCGCTGCTGGCCCCGGTCGGGCGGGTCACCGGGCCGGACGCCCAGTTCCCCCTGATGCTCAACGAGCACGACTACGTCCCCGACCCGGCCCGCGTCGTGGCCGCGGCCCGGCGCGCGACGGGGTTCTGATGCGCCGCGAGTTCGCGCTGCCCGACCTGGGCGAGGGCATCGCCGAGGGCGTCGTCGTGGGCTGGCTCGTCGCCGTGGACCAGCGGGTCGACGAGGACGACCCGCTCGTCGAGGTCGAGACGGACAAGGCCACGGTCGAGATCCCGTCGCCGTTCCGCGGCCGCGTGGTCGAGCTGGTGGCGCCGGAAGGGGCCGCCACCCCCGTCGGCGGGGTGCTGCTGGTGATCGAGGACGACGCCGACGCGGTCACCGCCCCGGAGCCGCCGCCGGCCCCGGTGACGCAGCGGGCCGCGCCCCCGGCGGCCGGCCCGCTCGCCCTGCCGGGCACCCGGGTGCTCGCCCGCGGGCTCGGCGTCGACCTCGCGGCGGTGGCGGCGACCGGCCCGGGCGGCCGGGTCACCGACACCGACGTGCGCCGGGCCGGCTCGCGCGGCCTGTACGTCGAGGTCCACGGTGGGGCGGGGCCGGCGCTGCTGCTCCTGCACGGCCTGGGCGCCACCGGCGCCGTCTGGGGCCCGGCGCTCGCGGGGCTGGCGGAGGCGTGGCCGGGGCGGATCGCCGTCCCCGACCTGCCCGGGCACGGACGTTCGCCCTGGTCACCGCCGTACTCGGTCGGCGGGATGGCCGCGGCGGTCGCGGCCGCGCTCGCCGGGCTGCCGGGCATCGCGCCCGACGAGCCCCTGACCGTCGTCGGGCACTCGCTCGGCAGCGCCGTCGGGTTCGCGCTGGCCACCGGCTGGTTCGGGTGGGAGGTCCGCGCGACCGTGGCCGTCGCGCCGGTGTTGCACCGGATGCAGGGTGGGGCACCCCGCACGCCCGCACCCCGGACGCACGGCAGCGCCGCGGACGCCGCCGCGGCGTTCCTGCGCGGCAGCGGCCTCGCCGGGAAGGTCGCTCCGGACGGGCCCGAGGCCCGTTCCGGGATCCGGGCCGTCGACGGGGGCTACACGCTGGCCGCCGACCCCCGCACCGCCTCGGCGGCCGGCACGCCCGGCGAGGCGCTGCTCGCCGCGGTTCCCGGCCGCGTGCACCTGTTCGGCGGCGGCGACGACGCCCGCGCCACCCCCGGCTCGCTGCTCGACCGCGACCCCGCGGCCCGGATACGGCCCGGCAGCAGCCACAACCCGCACGTCGACGACCCGGCCTGGCTGGTGGCGGGCCTGGCCGAGCTCGGGCTGCTCGGCCGGACGCGGGACGCGTGAGGTCCTCGCACAGGTTGTGCCGTCCTCGCAGGAGTTCCGACTCCTGCGAGGACGGCAGAACCCCTGCGACGACGGCCCCGGGGGACCGAGGTCAGCGCGGGGCGGCGCGCCGGTAGCGGGCGAAGGGGTCGTGGCGCGGGAACCCGCGCGCGTAGGCGAAGTAGAGCATCAGCTCCCGGTCCCCGGCCTGCACGAGGTCGGGGCCGAACCGCGCGTTGCTCAGCACCACGTCGTCGTCGGCCGAGAGGATCTGGCCGTACTCGGCGGACTCGGCGAGCAACCGCCCGGCCCGCTCCGGCTCCAGCGCGGCCGCCGTCGCCGTGATCATCGTCTGCAGCATGGTGGTGTCGTCGACCGTCACGGCGGTGAACATGTTGTAGAAGGTCTCGTCGGGGTCGCCGTCGACGGTGACCGCGAGCATGATCGCGTTGGTGCCGTGCACGCGCACGACGTGGTCGTACACCCGCCCGCTCGGCATCCGGAACACGACGCGGTGGCCGCCCTCGTGGGCGCCGAGGTAGAAGTCGTCGGGACCGGAGAGCACCTCCGCGCCGTGGAGGTGGCGCAGGTGGGTGAAGTCGTGGGAGTTGCTGAACTGCACCCACGGCTCGTTGTAGGCGGGCGAGCAGACCTGCAGCGACCGCACCAGCAGGTCCTCGTCGGCGATCCCGGGGAAGCCCGGCACGTCCCGGTCGGGCTCCTCCCCGTTGAACGCCCAGATCAGGCCGTACCGCTCGCGGGTGGGGAAGCGGAAGAGCGTGGCGTCCTCGGGAAGCGGCTCGCCCGCGCCGTTGCTCAGGCCGCGCCCGATGGACAGGTCGTAGGTCCAGGCGTGGAACGGGCACGCGACGCAGTCCCCGCCGACCAGCGACCCGATGGAGAGGTCGGCGCCGAAGTGCCGGCAGTAGGCGGTGAGCACCGAGGGGGTGCCGTCCGTGCTCCGCGCGACGAGCACCCGCTCGCCCAGGACGTCGCGCCCCGCGACCTGTCCGGGGCCGACGTCGGCCGAGGGCATCAGGGCCATCCAGTTGCGGTGCCACCCGCCCGCGGCGACCCCCTCCAGCCGGTCCCGGTTGCGCGCCCCGGCCCGGGCCGGGCGGGGCCCGCCCCCGAACGGGAAGCCCATCCGGCCCTGCAGCTGCGTCCGTTCCGTGTCCGGCACGCGTCCTCCTCGGGTTTCAGGCGGCCAGCGCCGCCAGGTCGAGCCGGTAGAGCCGGGACGGCTCCGCGGCCGTGAGCTCCACCGCGTCGCCGGGCTCGACGAGGATCGCCGAGCCGGCGTCGAGGGTGGCGGCGAGGGTGGCGGCGTCCGGGCGGACGCTGCCGTCGAGCACGTAGAGGATGGTCGGCGCCCGGTCGGCGCGGACCGTGTGCGCCGCCCCGGCGCCGAGGCGGGTGAACCCGATGGCCAGCCCGCGCTCGGTGAACACCCCCAGCGGCCGGTGGTCGACGCCCGGCGCACCGGGGTCGGCCACCCAGTCGAACGCGTCGGGGTTGATCAGGATCGGCTCCGCGTAGCGGGGCGAGGCGAACGCGGGCGGCTCGCCGCCGTGCACGTCGCGCCACACGGCCTCCCAGCCGTCGACCCCGCGCTCCCCGTCCCCGGCGGCGTGGGGGAAGTAGACGCCGTTGCGGAACTCGCCGCGCTCGCGCAGCCGCCGGTTGGCCGCGTCGACCTGGTCGTAGGTCATGAAGCCGTGCCCGCCGGCCCCGCCCATCTGCAGCGTCAGGATCAGGCACTCGGTCTCGACCCGCTGCGGCCCGTACGGAGCGCTCTCGGGGTGGTAGCAGACCCAGCCCTCGGGGATGTCCTTGCGGTGGCCGTAGTTGTAGGGGCCCTTCAGGCAGAACCGCACCTGGTCGTGGTTGTGGGTGTGGCGCGGGGTCGAGTACGCCTGGAGCCGGGTGAGGCTGAACTCGTAACAGCCCGGGGTGTCGGGCTCGCCGGTGAAGAACCGCTTGAACTCGATGGTGCCGTCGCGGTGCCCACCCATCGGCACGAAGTCCACCTCGAGCCCGGTCACTGCCTTCATGGTGCTCCCCATCCGCCTAGTTCGTAGGACGATATTGTTTAGTCAGATGGTACGCAAGTCGGCCGGGCCACCGACATTGCCCGGCCGGATCGTAGGAATAGACTCGCTCCGTGAGCGCCGTCCAACAGATCGTCGAACTCCTGCGCGAGTCCATCAAGGACGGCCGGATCGTCGCCGGGCAGCGGCTGGTCGAGAACGACCTGACCCGCGAGTACGGGGTGAGCCGCGGCCCCCTGCGCGAGGCGTTCGCCCACCTCGCGGCCGAGGGGCTGATCGAGATCGCCCCCCACCGCGGCGCGCTGGTGCGCAAGCTGGACCGCAGCGAGATCGCCGACCTGTTCGGCATGCGCGAGGTCCTGGAGGGCGAGGGCGCGCGGCTCGCTGCCCGCAACATCGACCACGGCACCAACCGGGCCCGCTTCGAGGAGGCCTGGGCGCGGATCCAGGAGACGGCGGCGGGCGGCGATCCCGTGGCCTACGTGGACGAGAACGAGCACTTCCACGACCTCATCGTCGACCTGGCGGGCAACCAGCTGCTCGTCCGGCACGTGGAGATGCTGCGCCTGCAGGTGTTCCGCCTGCAGTTCCGGCGCTCGATGAACAGCCCGTCGCGGGAGCGGTCGATGGCCGACCACACGGACGTCGCCGCCGCCATCCTCGCCGGCGACGAGCGCGCCGCCGAGCTGGCCATGCGCGCCCACGTGCGCAAGGGCGCGGTCGAGATCGACCGGCTCATCGGACCCTGATCGCGGCTCGGGCCCCGACCGCGTCAGGCCCCGATCTGTCGGGCCCCGATCTGTCAGGCCCCGATCTGTCGGGCCCCGATCTGTCAGGCGCAGTCGTAGAGCGTCTGGGCCCCGCCGCCGAGGGGGTTCGCGTCATCGGCGGCGGACGGCCGCGCACCGTAGGCCGCCGGGTCGACCGCCGTGCAGGTGGCCTTCACCCACGCGTCGCGGGCAGCGGTCACCTCCCGCCCCGCAGCCGTGCCCAGGCCCATCGCGGCCCCGAGGCCCGCGGACCCGTCGGACACCAGCACGTAGCGCGCCCGGCCCTGCTCGACCCAGCCGCGCAGCTGATCCGCGGTGGGCGCCGGATCCGATCCGCTGAAGCCGCCCGCCCCGACCACCGTGGCCCCGGTGGCGACGACGTAGGGCGCCGACAGGTTCGCCCCGCCGTCGACCACCAGCAGGATCCCGGTCCCGCCGTGGGACAGGACGTAGTCGTAGATCTGCTGCTGGCTGCGGGTCAGCGTGCCCGCGGGCTGTCCGGCGGGTTGCGCCGGGCCGCCGCCCCCGGGGAACCCGGTCGGGATCTCCCCGCGTTCGAGCTGCTCGCGCACCTGCGGGGGGAGCTGCTCCAGGATGCCGGGCGGGATCTGGTCGATCGACGGGGCCCCTCCGCCGGCGCCCGGCATCCCGAACCCGGTCGTGCCGGGCCCGGCGAGCGGGTTCGTCGTGGTGACCGGCCCGGACGCGGTGCCGGCCACCGCGGTGCCGACCGACCACACGGCGGGCACCAGCAGCACGGCCGCCGCGGCCAGCGCCATCGCCACCGGCCCGGGTGCCGACGCACGGCGGCGCAGCCGGGACACGGCGAGCGTCCCGACGGCGGCCAGGGTCAGCAGCCCCACGGCCGGGAGCGTCCAGAGGTTCCAGGTCGGCGTGCGCAGCGCGAGCACGGCCGCCCACACCCCGGTGGCGAGGACCGCCACGGGCAGCAGCCAGCCGGCGACACCGCGCGCGGACCGCATCCGCCACAGCAGGGCCCCGCCCGCCGCGGCGACGGCGGCGATCGCCGGGGCCATCATCGTCGTGTAGTAGGGGTGCACGATCCCGGACGCACTGCTCAGCACCACCGCCAGCGTCACCAGCCAGCCGCCCCACAGGACCCAGCCGGCCAGCACCGTCGGGTCGGCGGGCCGCCCCGCCAGCCACCGCCGGAACCCGACGACGGCGACCGTCCCGAGCACGATCCCGCAGAACGGCAGCAGCCAGCTGATCTGCGACCCGACCTGGGCGTTGAACAGCCGTCCCCACCCGGGCTCCCCGGCGAACGAGGTGCCGTCCGTCGCCGACCCGCCCGCCACGCGCCCCAGGCCGTTGTAGCCGACGACCAGGTCCCAGGCGCTGCCGTCGGTACTGCCGCCGATGAAGGGCTTGGGTCCGCGCCACAGGTCGACCAGCGCGATCCACCACAGCGAGCTGACCGCGAGCACCACGCCCGCGCCCGCCAGTTGAGCCACCCGGCGCAGCCGGGACACCGGGGCGGCCAGCAGGTAGGCGAGCGCGATCGCCGGCACCACCATCCAGGCCTGGAGCATCTTGGTCGTGAACCCGCACCCGAC
>CAXTTN010000036.1:23706-31655 GCA_964247105.1 uncultured Pseudonocardia sp. | reverse complement strand
CATGACGGTCTCCGGTGACGACGCTCACGCCATCATCGCGGCGGTGACCGGCCCGCACCAGTCGGCCGGGTTGTCGGGGAGCGCACCGCCCCGCGCCGAACGTTGTCGCGGAGTGCACGACCCCGCGCGCAGCGCCGCGGCCGCTCTAGCGTGGTCCCGAAACGGCGACCCTGCGGAGGTACCACCCATGGCCCACATCGACGGCAGCCACCACGTGACGATGTCCGTGGGACCGGCGCAGGAGGACGTCGACTTCCACGTCGGCACGCTCGGGCTGCGCTTCATCAAGCGGACGGTCCTGTTCGACGGCGGCACGCCGATCTACCACCTCTACTACAGCAACGCGGCCGGTGACCCGAGCGCCGTGCTGACGACCTTCCCGTTCCGGCAGGCCGGGCTGATGGGCCGCCGCGGCACCAACCAGGCCCGTGAGGTGCTGCTCGCGGCGCCGTCGGGGTCGCTGGACTACTGGTCGGCCCGGCTGGCCGAGCGCGGCGTCGACGTGGCCGACGCCGAGGTGCTCGACCGGCGCCGGCTGCTGTTCCGCCACCCGTGCGGCATCGAGTACGCGCTCGTGGGCGTCGACGGCGACCCGCGCGTCGGCTGGACCGAGGGCGGGGTGCCCGCCGAGCACGCGATCCACGGCATCCACGGCGTCGGGGTGCACGTGGCGAACCCGGAGAACATGGTCGAGTTCACCACCGGCCACCTGTTCGGCAAGGACCTGGCCGAGGAGGGCGACCGCGTCGTCCTGAACGTGGGGGCGGCCGACCGCGGCGGCGCCGTCGAGCTGGTCGTCAACCGCACCGACGACCCGGGAACGTGGCGCTACGGCGAGGGCACCATCCACCACTTCGCCTGGAACGCCGAGACCCTGGAGAACCAGGACGCGCTCAAGTTCGACATCGAGGGCGCCGGCTACACCGACATCTCCGAGCTGAAGGACCGCAAGTACTTCAAGTCGGTGTACGTCCGCAGCCCCGGCGGGGCGCTGTTCGAGCTCGCGGTCACGCACGCCGAGGGCGGCTGGACCTGCGACGAGTCGCCGAAGGAGCTCGGCAGCGCGTTCCAGCTGCCCGAGCAGTTCGAGGCGCGCCGCACGGAGCTGCTCGACCAGCTCGAACCGATCGACATCTGATCCGACCTCGCCCCGCCGCCGGGGCCGCACACACGATGGAGGTTCCACGAGGCCGGGAGTGACCAGCCGATGAGCACCGACATCGAGCAGGCCCGGCTCGACCGCGCCCGGCAGACGACCCCGGAGCCGGCGAACGTCTCCAGGTCCTTCGGCACCGGGCCGGGCGCGGTCACCGCGCTGCGGGGCATCGACCTACGCGTCGCCCACGGTGAGTTCGTCTGCGTCCTCGGTGCGTCGGGGTGCGGGAAGTCGACGTTGCTCAACCTCATCGCTGCTGCCCTGGCTGACGGCGTCCCGCAACGTCGAGCTGGCCCTTTAGCTGACCGGGCAGAAGAAGGCCGAGCGGCGTCGCCGGAGCCGGGAGCTGTTCGAGCTGGTGCGGCTGGACGGGGTGACCGACAAGCGCCCGCACGAGCTGTCGGGCGGGATGCGCCAGCGCGTGTCGCCGGCCAGGGTGATCGCGGCGGCGACCAGCGCGGGCGACGGCCCGCAGCGGCTGCTCATGGACGAGCCGTTCGCCGCCCTCGACGCGATCACCCGCGACGTGCTGCAGGGCGAGCTGCTGCGGGTGTGGGAGGCCACCGGCACCACCATCGTGTTCGTCACCCACGACGTGCGCGAGGCGGTCCGGCTGGCCCAGCGGGTGGTGCTGCTCTCCTCGCGGCCGGGTGCGGTGGGCCCATGAGCAGGAAACCCCTTCGGCCGGTCATGATCGCGGAACGGACGACCAGATTCCCGCGCGCCGAATGCGCCAAACCCGTTGCACGCCGTACTTCGGCGCGCTAGAATCGAACGTATGTTCCCCAGCGAGCTGGATGACCTCCCGCCCTGGGAGATGTCCGCCGAGGCCTGGGATGCCCAGCTCGCCGACCTCATCCGCCGCGATCCCGGCGACCCCCGCTTCGCCGATGACCCGTCCTGGGACGCCCGCGCCGGGGAGTGCCCGCTCGAGCACGCCACCGCCGATCCGGCCGCGCTGTCGGACACGGCGCTGATCGACACGATCACGGCGTTGCAGCGCCACCTGGACTGGGCCGGGGCCCGGCAGGCCCGGGTACTCGCCGAGTTCACCCGCCGCCGCCCCCACCCCACCCCCGCTCAGCCGGGTACCCCGCGGGCGGCGACGTTCAGCCGGTGGGCCCCCGACGAGATCGCCCTCGCGCTGTCCCTGTCACGGGTCACCGCGCTCAACCGCCTCGCCCAAGCCGTCCAGCTGCGCGACGACCTGCCCGCGGTGCTCAAGGCCTGGGAACACGGCCGGGTCGACGCGGCCAAGGTCCGCGCCATCACCGACGCCTGCCTCCGCGTCCCGGTCGACCTGGCCGCCGCCGTCGCCGAGCGGGTCCTGCCCCGCGCCCCCGGCCAGACCCTGGCCCAGCTCAAGCAGTCGTTGAAACGGGCGGTGATCGCGGTCGACCCCGACGGCGCCGACCAACGCCATACCCAGGCGGGCAAGAAGCGGCGGGTCGTGCTCAACCCCGACGACGACGGCATGGCCACCCTGTGGGCCTACCTCACCGCCCCCCAGGCCATGACCGCCTACGGCTGGCTCACCGCACTCGCCCGCGGCCTGGGCGCCCAGGACCCGCGCTCGATGGACCAACGCCGCGCGGACCTGTTCACCGCGCTCCTGACCGGGCACCTCACGGTCGTTCCACCCACCCCCGACCCCGGCCCCGGCGGTGAGACCACCACCGCCGAGCCCGGCCACACCCCTCAACCGGCCGACAGCGCCGAACCCGCTGACTCCGCCGATCGCGCTGATACTGTCGGTGGCCGTGCCACAACCGCTGAGGCAGCAACCAGCGCCGACAGCGCCGACCACAGCGCCGACGATCTCACCGGCGACCGGGAGACCTGCCCGAGCGGCCCCGCCGAGCACACCGAGCACCCCACCGGCCCCGACCGGCCCCCGCCCCGACCTGAACCGCCAAGCCCGACCGGCCTACCCCAACCGGTGAACCCCGGCAAACCACTCGTGCACGTCCTGGTCCCGATCACCACCCTCTACCGCGCCGACCACCACCCCGCCGAACTCACCGGCTACGGCCCCATCCCCGCCACCCTCGCCCGCGACATCGCCGCCGACGGACTCTGGAAACGCCTCGTCACCGACCCCCTCTCCGGAACCCTGCTCGACCACGGCCGCACCACCTACCGACCCCCCACCGCCACCGCCGACTTCATCCGCGCCCGCGACACCCACTGCCGCTTCCCCACCTGCCGCCGCCGCGCACTCGACTGCGAACTCGACCACACCCAAGCCTGGACCACCGACCACGGCGCCACCACCGCCGAGAACCTCTACGACGCCTGCCCACACCATCACCACCTCAAGCACGACGCCCCCGGCTGGACCGTCACCCAGAACCCCGGCGCCACCCTCACCTGGACCACCCCCACCGGACACCGCTACACCAGCCGACCCCACGACTACCGACCCGAGCCCGACCTCACCGACCCGACCAGAACAGGTCCGGAACCCGAGCCGCCCCAGCCCCGCCCGGACCCACGCAACCCCTTCGACCGCCACCCCGAACCCGACACCCCCGACGACGCCCCGTTCTGACGCTTGGGGCTGTTCCGTTCCGGGAGAACGCCGGACCCGCGGGAAGCCTCCCGCCGTACCGCCCGACCTGCGCCGTCGTTCGTCACCTCCATGAACTACCCGGCTTGATAGCAGGCACGGCGTTAGACGAGACTCATCCTCGTGATGCGGACGCTGCTCGAGGCCTTCTGGCCCAGCCGTCGCGTCACGCACTTCGACGAGCTCTGTCGCCCGGCCGCGTAGCGCGACCGCACTCCCCTCCCCGGTCGCCGCGTGGCCGACTGCTGTGCCCCCACCTCACCACCTTCAGCCGGGAGAGACCCATGTCCGTCACGGACGACCTGCTCGCCAACAACGCCAAGTACGCCGAGACCTTCACCGGCCCCCTGCCCCTGCCCCCCGCCAAGCACATCGCCGTCCTCGCCTGCATGGACGCCCGCCTCAACGTCTACGCCCTCCTCGGCCTCGGCGACGGTGAATCCCACGTCATCCGCAACGCCGGCGGCGTCGTCACCGACGACGAGATCCGCTCACTGGCCATCAGCCAGCGCCTGCTCGGCACCAGGGAGATCATCCTGATCCACCACACCGACTGCGGCATGCTCACCTTCACCGACGACGCGTTCAAGAAGTCCATCCAGGACGAGACCGGCATCAAGCCCGAATGGGCCGCCGAATCCTTCTCCGACCTCGACGAGGACGTCCGCCAGTCCATCAAGCGGATCAAGGCCAGCCCCTTCATCCCCCACACCGACCAGGTCCGCGGCTTCGTCTTCGACGTCGCCACCGGAAAGCTCGACGAGGTCGTCTAGGTCCTGCGACGCACGCAGCCGACCACAACCGAGGAGACACGCATGACACTGCAGATCGGCGACACCGCCCCCGACTTCGAGGCGGAGACCACCGAAGGAACCATCCACTTCCACGACTGGATCGGCGACTCCTGGGCCGTCCTGTTCTCCCACCCGCGGGACTTCACCCCGGTCTGCACGACCGAGCTGGGGTACCTCGCGAACATCAAGCCGGAGTTCGACCGCCGCGGCGTCAAGCTCATCGGCCTGTCGGTGGACCCGCTGGACAACCACGAGAAGTGGGCCTCCGACATCGCCGAGACCCAGGGCACGGCGCCGAACTACCCGCTGATCGGTGACTCCGAGTTCACCGTGTCGAAGCTCTACGGGATGCTGCCGGCGGACGTGTCCGGGGATCCGACCCAGCGCACGCCCGCCCAGAACCAGACCGTGCGCAACGTGTTCGTGATCGGGCCGGACAAGAAGGTCAAGCTCGTCCTGATCTACCCGATGACCACCGGCCGCAACTTCGACGAGGTGCTGCGGGTGATCGACTCGCTGCAGCTCACCGCCAAGCACCGGGTCGCCACACCGGCGAACTGGAAGCAGGGCGACGACGTCATCATCGCGGGGTCGGTGTCGGACGACGAGGCCCGGACGATCTGGCCGGACGGCTGGGAGTCCCCGCGCCCCTACATCCGCATCGTCCCGCAGCCGCAGGGCAGCTGAGAGCGGATCTCGCGGGTCACCGGCCGGGCTCCCCCGGTGACTCCGCGAGATCGCGCGGCCGCCCGGGCGAGGTCACCGGCCCGGCCGCGCGCAACGCCATGCCGTTCCCGGCGAGCAGGTCGAGTATCCGGCGGCGGGCGGGGCCGGGTGGCGCGAGGTCGATGATCGGCAGGTCGTCGGACATCCCGCTGCGATCCGCGGGGAAACCGAGGAGAGTGCACTCCGTCAGCACCGAGACGGAGGAAACATGCGGTACCGCACGTTGGGCAGCACCGGCACGGTCGTCTCGACCCAGTGCCTGGGCACGATGACCTTCGGCCAGGAGAGCGACGAGCAGGTCGCGCACGCCCAGCTGGACCGGTTCGTCGAGGCCGGGGGCAACCTCGTCGACACCGCCGACGTCTACGGCCGCGGCGCCTCCGAGGAGATCGTCGGACGCTGGCTGGCCGCCCGTCCGGGCGCCCGCGACGGCGTGGTCCTCGCCACCAAGGGCCGCTTCCCGATGGGCGACGGGCCGAACGACGCCGGCCTGTCGCGCAGCCACCTGTCCCGCGCGCTGGAAGCCAGCCTGCGCCGGCTGCAGGTCGACCACGTCGACCTCTACCAGGCCCACGCCTGGGACCCCCTGACCCCGATCGAGGAGACGCTGTCCTTCCTCGACGACGCGGTCCGGGCCGGGAAGATCCGCTACGCCGGGGTCAGCAACTTCGTGGGCTGGCAGCTGCAGAAGGCGGCCCTGCTCGCCCGGTTCGGCCGGCTGGCGCCGATCGTGAGCCTGCAGCCCCAGTACAACCTGCTGGTGCGCGACATCGAGTTCGAGCTGGTCGACGTGTGCCGGGGCGAGGACATCGGGATCCTGCCGTGGTCGCCGCTGGCCGGCGGCTGGCTGACGGGCAAGTACCGCAGGGACGCGACCCCGACCGGCGCCACCCGCCTCGGCGACGACCCGGAGCGCGGGATGGAGGCCTACGGCCCGCGCAACGCCGAGGAGCGCACGTGGCGGGTGATCGACACCGTGCGCGAGGTCGCCGACGGCCGCGGGGTCTCGATGTCCCAGGTCGCGCTGGCGTGGGTGGCCGACCGGCCGGCGGTGACGTCGGTGATCCTCGGGGCCCGCACGGTCGACCAGCTCGACGACAACCTGGCGGCGGCCGACCTGCGCCTGACCGCGAAGGAGACCGCCCTGCTGGACGAGGCGAGCGAGCCCGTCGTCGCGGACTACCCCTACGGCCGCGCCGGCGTGGCCCAGCGGGGGCGCCGGCTGCCCTGAGGCCCGGTCTGCCACCGGCGTGGCGCGACGCCCAGGCCACGGTCGCGCAGATGTGTGCCGCGGTTCACGCTGCCACCGCGAGGTCTTCTGTGGTTACTGTGGAGCGCGCCATGGTGATCCCCTCGGAAGGTCGAACGATGCCCGGTCTGCTGCGCGTCCTGGTCGCGCGTCGCTGGCTGGACGGGCTGGGATCCCCGCCCGGGTTCTGTCGACCCTGACCGGTGGCCCGGGGCGGCCCGAACGCCGCCCACGTCCCGTCCGACACGCGGCAGAGCCGTGCACGGACCCCCGAGAAGGACCTTCCAGCGTGACCGAGTGGCGCATCCTCGACAACCCGGCCCGGGCGTCGCTGCTGGGGCCGCACGCCCATCTCGCCGTGAGCCACGGCCAGGCCGTGCGCTACCGGCCGGACGTGTCGGTGTTCGTCACGTTGCCCGACGAGCCCGACGACGCCGCCTGGCGCGACCTCGCGGAGCTGCTCGAACCCGGCGCGGTCGCGCCGATCGCGGGCCTGGCCACGGAGCCGCCCGGCGGGTGGGAGATCGTCTTCGACGGCGAGGGCGTGCAGCTCGTCGACGACGGTGTCGCGGCTGCGCCGGACGCCGGCGCGGTCCGGCTCGGCGACGCCGACGTCCCGGAGATGCTCGCGCTCGTGGAGCGCACGAATCCCGGGCCGTTCCGCCCCCGCACCATCGAGATGGGCACCTACCTGGGGATCCGACGGGGCGGACGGCTCGTCGCGATGGCCGGGGAGCGCGTGCACCCACCAGGCTTCACCGAGATCAGCGCGGTCTGCACGGACGTGGGCCACCGCGGCGAGGGCCTCGCCACCCGGCTCGTGCTCGCCGTCGCCGCCGGCATCCGCGAGCGCGGGGAGATCCCGATCCTGCACGCGGCCGCGTCCAACACCACCGCGATCCGGCTCTACGAGTCCCTGGGCTTCCGGCTGCGCCGCCGCACGCGCTTCCTCGGCGTCCGGGTCCCCGTGGGCGAACACGTCGGCTGACGAGGAGAAACCCCATGCCCGCATCCCCGCTGCACCTCGCCGTCGCACTCGACGGCGCCGGCTGGCACCCCGCGGCCTGGCGCGAGTCCGACGCCCGCCCGGCGGACCTGCTGACCGCCGCGTACTGGACCGACCTCGTCCGGGAGGCGGAGGCCGGGCTGCTCGACCTGGTGACCTTCGAGGACGCCCTGTCGCTGCAGTCGTCGCGGCGGGCCGGGCCCGACGACCGCACCGACCAGGTCCGCGGGCGCCTCGACTCCGTGCTGGTCGCGGCCAGGGTGGCCCCGCTGACCGAGCACATCGGTCTGGTCCCGACCGTGGTCGTGACGCACACCGAGCCCTTCCACGCCTCCAAGGCGATCGCGACGCTCGACTACGTCAGCACCGGACGCGCCGGCGTCCGGGTCCGGGTCTCGGCCCGCCCCGACGAGGCCGCGCTCTTCGGCCGCCGCGAGATCCCGCCGATC
>CAXTTN010000036.1:0-23696 GCA_964247105.1 uncultured Pseudonocardia sp. | reverse complement strand
ATCGCGGACCTGTTCGACGAGGCCGCCGACTACGTCGAGGTCGTGCGCAGGCTCTGGGACAGCTGGGAGGACGACGCCGAGATCCGCGACGCGGCCACCGGCCGGTTCGTCGACCGGGAGAAGCTGCACTACATCGACTTCGAGGGCGCGCACTTCTCGGTACGGGGGCCGTCGATCACCCCGCGCCCGCCGCAGGGCCAGCCGATCGTGGCCGCGCTCGGGCACGCCTCGGTGCCCTACCGGCTGATCGGGCGCTCCGCCGACCTCGGGTTCATCACGCCCCGCGACGCGCACGACGCCGCGGCGATCCTCGCGGAGATCCGCGCCGAGCAGGCCGCGGCCGGCCGGGCGGAGGAGACCGTGCACGTCCTGGGCGACGTCGTGGTCTTCCTCGACGCCGACGCGAGCGCCGCCGCCGACCGCAGGGGCCGCCTGGACGCCCTGCTCGGGCACGACCACGTGAGTGACGCCGCCGTGTTCACCGGCACCCCGGCCGAGCTGGCCGACCTCGTCCTGCACTGGCACGAGACGGGTCTGAGCGGCGCGCGGCTGCACCCGGCGACGATCCCGCACGACCTGGAACAGATCACCCGCGGCCTGGTGCCCGAGCTGCAGCGCCGCGGCGCGTTCCGCACCACCTACGAGGCCGACACGCTGCGGGGGCTGCTGGGCCTGCCGCGGCCCGCCAACCGCTACGCCGCCGTCTGAGGGGACGACCATGCCGAAGCAGATCCACCTCGCCGCGCACTTCCCGGGCGTCAACAACACCACCGTCTGGAGCGACCCCGACGCCGGCAGCCACATCGACTTCCGGTCCTTCGCCCATCTCGCGCAGACGGCCGAGCGGGCCAAGTTCGACTTCCTGTTCCTGGCCGAGGGCCTGCGCCTGCGCGAGCAGAACGGCCTGATCTACGACCTCGACGTCGTCGGGCGTCCCGACACCCTCACCGTCCTGAGCGCGCTGGCCGCGGTCACCGAGCGGCTCGGCCTCGCCGGGACGATCAACTCCACCTTCAACGAGCCCTACGACGTCGCGCGCCAGTTCGCCACCCTCGACCACCTCTCGGCCGGGCGCGCCGCCTGGAACGTCGTCACGTCGTGGGACGAGTTCACCGGCGAGAACTTCCGCCGCGGCGGCTTCCTGCCCCAGGAGAAGCGCTACGTGCGGGCCAAGGAGTTCCTCGCCGCGACGTGGACGCTGTTCGACTCCTGGCGGGGCGACGAGATCGTCGCCGACCGCGGACCGGGGGTCTTCCTGTCCGATGCGGACGCCGGACGGTTCGACGTCCACAGTGAACAGTTCGGCATCGCCGGCCGGTTCGCCGTGCCGCGCAGCCCGCAGACCCGCCCGGTGATCCTGCAGGCAGGCGACTCCGACGAGGGGCGCGAGTTCGCCGCGTCGAGCGCTGACGCGATCTTCAGCCGGCACGGCACGCTCGACGCCGGCCGGACGTTCTACAGCGACGTGAAGGGCCGCCTCGCCCGGTACGGCCGCACCCCCGACGAGCTGAAGATCCTCCCCGCGGCCACGTTCGTCCTCGGCGACACCCCCGCCGAGGCCGACGAGCGGGCCGATCACGTCCGCCACCAGCAGGTCAGCGGCCAGACCGCGATCAAGTTCCTGGAGCAGCTCTGGAACCGCGACCTGTCCTCCTACGACCCCGACGGGCCGCTGCCGGCCATCGACCCGCAGGTCGGGGAGCACACGATCGCCAAGGGCCGCGCGAGCGTCCGGATGTACCGCGACCCGATCGCGACGGCGCGGGAGTGGCGCGCGCTCGCCGAGGCCAAGCACCTCTCGATCCGCGAGCTGATCATCGCCGTGACCGCCCGCCAGTCGTTCATCGGCACGCCCGAGCAGGTGGCCGACACCATCGACGAGTTCGTGCAGACCGACGCCGCCGACGGCTTCGTCCTGGTCCCCCACATCACCCCCGGCGGCCTCGACGAGTTCGCCGACACCGTCGTCCCGCTGCTGCAGGAACGCGGGTCGTTCCGCGCCGACTACGAGGGCACCACCCTGCGCGAGCACCTCGGCCTGTCCGATGCGAGGCCGCCCGTCACCGCGCCCACGGGCGACTCCCGGCCGTGACGCGGACCGGCGGAGCACCGGTACCCCTTGCCGGTACGAGCAACCGACCCCGCGAACATGCCCGCATGCGTCCCCGCTCCGAGCAGGACGATCACGAAGGTTGACTCCTCACGTGGAGGAGTTGATCATGACAGGTCATCGGTCGATCTCACCCGGGGCCGGGGCGGTCGCCCTCGCCGTTGCTGCGTGCGCGGTGCTGGGGACATCGGCCTGCAGCACATCCGGGTTCGACTTCCAGGCCGGTCAGTGCATCAGCGGGATCACTCGATTCGTCGACGCCGACCGCCTGAAGGCGGTGGAGTGCACCACCGAGCACGACGCGGAGGTGGTCAGCGTCGTGACCATGCCCGACGACGCGAAACCGTCCGGGATCTTCGTGGACGACCGGACGAAATCCCTCTGCGAGCCCGGCTACCAGGACTTCGTCGGAGTGGAGGTCGACCGGTCCGTGCTCGAACTGCGCACACTGGCGCCTGACTCCGAGAGCTGGGACGCGGGTGACCGGAAGCTCGTCTGCATGGTCGTGGGCAAGGACGGCAAGCCGGTGTCGACCTCGTATCGGGGCGCCGCGCGATGAGCCCGCGAACCTGATGTCGATCAACACGTCCCATACCGACACGGGGTAGGGGCAACTTGTTCTCTCCAGGGCGTTCCGTCACGATCGCCGCGAACCGGCTTCGCCCTACCGGATGAGGACCTCATGACGTTGCGCCGTGCCCTGCTCACGCTGCTGCTGGCCGGATGTGCGGTGCTCGCCACCGCCACGCCCGCCCTGGCCCACACCTCGCTGCGCAGCAGCAACCCCGCCAACGGGTCGACGCTCACCACCCCGCCCACCCGCGTCTCGCTGACCTTCGGTGAGGCCGTGACGGTGCAGGGCAGCCCGATCCGCGTCACCGGGCCCGGCGGCGTGGCACTGGCGGTCGGCCCGGCCTCGGTCAGCGGCGCCACCGTCAGCGCGCCGGTGACCGGGTCCGGACCGGCCGGCGCCTACACGGTGAGCTGGACGGTGGTGTCCGACGACGGCGACGCGATCAGCGGGAAGGTCGCGTTCACGGTGCGGGGCGGCGTGGCGGAGCCGGCACCGGTCCCGGCGGCGGCGGTCACACCCAGCCCGGCCGCGGCACCGACGACGACGGCTGCCGCCGTCCCCGCGCCGGTACCGGCCGCGGCGGCGGAGACCGACACGGGCGGCGGCGTGCCGTGGTGGGTCTGGATCGTCGGGGGCGCCGTCGTCCTGGCCGGTGCGGGAGGAGCGGTGGCCGCGCGGGGGCGACGCTCGGCAGGCTGACCGGAGCCCGATCCCGCTCCGGGCGCGATCAGCGGCGCAGGGTCGGCCGCGGCTCCCGCATCTCGCGGAGCAGCCCCTCCACCGACGCCGACACGAGCGGCGCGGCGCCCACCGCGGCCGCGACCCCGCGCAGCGTCGCCAGGTGCACGCCGATCTCGGCGTCCGTCGGCTGGGTCTGGGCCACCAGCTCGGTGGCCCACGCCCGCACCGGGTCGTTGCACCAGCGCTCGACGAGGGCGGCGGGCCGCTCACCGTCGGCGACGATCCGGAACGCCGCCACGCGGGGCTCGCCGGCCGCGCAGGCCCAGTAGCGCGCCAGGTCCGGCGCGGCACCCGCGCGCCCGGTGATCACGCCCATCCCGCGCCGGGCGGCGGCGTCGACACCCTCCACCGAGCCGGTGGCCCACCACAGGCGGCTGCGCAGGCCGGGCGCCGCGGGCACCAGCTCCGCGCCGTCGAGCAGGCGGCACAGCTCGTCCACCACCGCGGCGCAGTCGGCGTGTCGCCGGGTGTGGTCGCGGCCGAACGCCGCCGATGCGGCCTCGTCCGCACCCCCGCCGACCCCCAGTTCCAGCCGGCCGCCGCTCAGCGCGTCGACGACGGCGGCGTCCTCGGCGAGGCGGCGCGGGTCCTCCAGCGAGGCGGCGACGACGGCCGTGCCCAGCCGGATCGTCGACGTGCGCTCCGCGATCGCCGCCAGCAGCACCAGCGGCGACGGCAGCTGCCCGCCGAAGATCCCGCCGTGGTGCTGGGCCAGCCAGAACGTGTCGTACCCGAGCTCCTCCGCCGCGACGGCCAGCTCGATCGCCTGCCGGTACGCGCGCCGGGGATCGGCGCCCGCGACGTGCGTCAGGTAGCCCAGCTGCATCTCGGGGAGGTTACGGAACGTGCCCGGTACTACCCTCGCCGGCATGCGCTCGGCCCGTACCGCTCTCGTCATCGCCCTGCTCCTGGCCGCCGCGGGCTGCGCGACGGATGCACCGCCGCCCGCCGCCGCACCGGCCGCGGTCGCCACCACCACGTCGAACGAGCCCTCGGAGTCCGCGCAGATGGTGTGCGCGTCGGAGGCCCAGGAGGACATCGAGGTCGCCCTGGGCATCGCGGCGCAACGGGTGGAGGCGCCGACGTGGAAGGACCGCGTCTACTCGTGCCGCTACGTCTACGCGGGCGGCTCGTTCCTGATGTCGGTCAAGGAGCTGAAGAACGCGCTGGAGACCACCGACTACTTCGAGGCGCTCGAGAAGAAGCTCGGCAACGTCCAGAACGTCGACGGGCTGGGCCAGGGCGGGTTCATCACCCCGAACGGCTCCGTGGTGGTGCGCAAGGACTTCAAGGTCCTGCTCGTGGACGACTCCACGCTGCCCGCCACGCTCTCCAACCCCCCGCTCACACCGGGCAACGTCGCGATGCTCGTGGCCAAAACGATCATGGATTGCTGGACCGGCACCTGAGAGTGATCGCGGCGAGCAACCAGCGCGGGGCGACGAGCGGCAACCCACTGCTCTGTTCGCCGGAAAACCGGACGCCGAATGCGCAATGAGGGCCTCGGTGTCGGCCCGTCGACCACCCGTCTGCCGCATCCGGCCCATCCACCGCACGACCGTGTCGTGCGGCAACCGAGGCGGGCGACGAGGCGCACCCTGGACCCATGCCCACCGAGACCCGCCGCGGCATGCTGCTCGCGCTCGTCGCCACCGCCGTCCTCGCCCTGTCGGCGTGCGGGAACAGCACGCCCGCACAGCCGGCCGCCGCTCCCGCGGCCGCTGCTCCCGCGACCCACGACACCATGAACGGCATGCCGATGAGCGGGGACATGGGCGGTATGCAGATGGGCAACGGGACCGAGCTGTGGGCCGTGCAGAGCGGCCCGCTCGGCGTGATCGTCACCGACGGGTCCGGGCACATGCTCTACCGCTCCGACGCCGACAGCGCGAGCCCGCCCACGGCCAACTGCACCGGGACCTGCACGTCCACCTGGGTGCCGGTGCGGCTCACCAACGGGCAGCCCCCGGACCTGGAGGGCGTCGACGAGGCCAAGGTCGGCACCATCCCCCGGTCCGACGGTGATGCGCAGATCACGCTGGCCGGGTGGCCGCTGTACTGGCACCAGGGCGAGTCGCTGGGGCTGCAGACGAAGGGCGCCAACGGGCAGGACGGCTGGTTCGTGGCCACCCCCACCGGGGAGAAGGCCACGGGCTGACCCCGGCCGCAGCACCCCGGCCGCAGCACCCCGGCCCTGCTGTCCGAAATGCCAGAATCCGGCAATCACCATCAAGTTGCAGAAGCCGCAGAGCCGTGTTTACGTCTGGGGATGAGTGATTCCCGCTGGTCCCGCATGGCCGGTTCGTTCAACCACAGGGACCGGCGCTCATTGTTCGGAATGGCGTCGTTCATCGCGCTGCTGCACGTGATCGGGTTCGGGGTGTTGATCCTCTTCGTCATCCCCGCCCGCTACGACCTCGGCACCACCGGCGTCTACACCGTCGGGATCGGCGTGCTCGCCTACACGTTCGGCCTGCGGCACGCGTTCGACGCCGACCACATCGCCGCCGTCGACAACACCACCCGCAAGCTGCTGGAGGACCGCTCCGACGGCGACCCCCGGCCGCTCTCGGTCGGGTTCTGGTTCTCGCTCGGCCACTCCACGATCGTCTTCCTGCTGACGTTCCTGCTGGCCCTGGGCGTCAAGGCGCTGGCCGGGCAGGTGGAGGACGACTCGTCGGTGCTGCACTCGGTGACGGGCGTGATCGGGGCGTCGGTGTCCGGCGTGTTCCTGTGGGTCATCGGCCTGATGAACCTCGTGGTGCTGATCGGCATCGTCGCGGTGTTCCGGCGGATGCGGCGCGGCGAGTTCGACGAGGCCGAGCTGGAGAAGCACCTCAACGCACGCGGGTTCATGAACCGCTTCCTCGGCCGGCTCACCCGCTCGATCCGCAAGCCGTGGCAGATCTACCCCGTCGGCGTGCTGTTCGGGCTCGGTTTCGACACGGCCACGGAGGTCGGGCTGCTGGTGCTCGCGGGCGGCGCGGCCGCGTTCAGCCTGCCGTTCTACGCGATCCTCGTGCTGCCGATCCTGTTCGCGGGCGGGATGTGTCTGGCCGACACCGTCGACGGCGTGTTCATGAACTTCGCCTACGGCTGGGCGTTCGCGAAGCCCGTCCGCAAGGTGTTCTACAACATCACCATCACCGCGATCTCGGTGGCCGTCGCGCTGATCATCGGGACCATCGAGCTGGTGAGCGTGCTCGTCGACCAGCTCGGCATCACCGACGGGCCGCTGGCCGCGATCGCCGCGATCCCGCTGGACTACGCGGGCTACGGCATCGTCGCCCTCTTCGTGCTCGCGTGGCTGGCGGCGCTGGCGGTGTGGCGCTTCGGCCGCGTGGAACAGCGCTGGTCCACCCGCCTCCGCACCCCCGCGTAGCGCCCCCCTCCTGGCAACGAGTGGCACTTTCGTCGCATAGGTTCGTACGAGAGTGCCGCTCGTTGGTCAGGAACGTGCGGACTGCACCGCCTGGCGGAGCGCCGCGTCGGTCGTGTCGATCTGCCGGCCGTTCACCTTGATCGTGGGCGTTCCGGTGACTCCCGCTTGCGAGGACCGGTCGGTCAGGCCTGCCGTCCAGCCGGCGTAGCGGCCGTCGGAGACGCAGGCGGTGAAGTCCGCGCCGGTGGCCCCCGCCTGCCGCCCGAGCGCGACGAGCCGCTCGGCGGGCAGGCCGTCGCCGCCCTCGGGCGGCTGGTTGGCGTAGAGCAGCTCGACGTACTGCGGGAACACCCCCGCGGCGGCCGCACATCCGGACGCCGCCGACGCGCGGCTGGAGTACTGCGTGGTGGACGCGCGGTCGAGGATCGCGATCGGGTGGTAGATCACCCGCGCCTGCCCGGCCGCGACGAGCTGGTCGATCGTGGCTCCCGACTGCTGCTCGTACTCCTTGCAGACGGGGCACTGGAAGTCGAGGTAGACGTCGATCGTGGCCTTCGCCGTGGCCGGCCCGACCGGCACGCCGGTCGCGGTCGCGTTCGGGGGGACGGCGACCGGACCGGACGTGGCCTGCTGCGAGCGGTACACCCCGAACCCGACGGCCGCGGCGAACAGCACCACCACCACGACGCCCACGATCACGGCCACGGACGGGCCGCGCCGCGCGGCGACCACGGGCTTCTTCTTCGGACGGGTCATCAGGATCCACTCCGGTTCAGCACCGCGTCGAGGGCCCAGCGGCCGGGCGGCCACCGGACGAGGAACAGGGCGAGCACGAGCAGGCCGGCGTCGCGGGCGAGCTCCCAGCCGTAGGTCGGCTGCTGCCCGGCGGCGAGGAGGCCGCCGGAACCGAAGCAGCCGCAGTCGATGCGCAGCCCCCGCACCCACGCCGACGCGATCCCGATCACGAACGCGCTCATCAGCACGGCCGAGATCACGGCGCTCACGCGCACGCCCGCGCCCAGCACGAGGAGCAGGCCGAGCAGGATCTCCGCAGGCGGCAGGCCCGGGCCGACGACCTGCACCACCGGCTCGGGCAGCAGCTGGTACGCGCGGACGGCCCGGACCGACGCGTCCAGGTCGGTGATCTTCGCGGCGCCCGCGGCGATCCAGACCCCGCCCAGCACGAGGCGGGCGAGGGTGGCGAGCCACGGCAGCGCGGCGACACGGTTCCGGACGAGGACCATCGCTCAGGCCGCCGCTCGGGCCGAGGAGGCCAGGCCGTCACCGGATCCGCGGCGCGGGGGGCGCCGCCGGGCGGCCGGTGCCGGCACCGCGTCCTCCGTCGCGCCGTCCTCCGTCGCGCCGCGGCTGCCGCCGGGTCCGCGTTCGGCTCGCGCGAGCGCCAGCAGCAGCACGAACCCGACGGCGACGAGCGCGTGGGTCGCCAGCCGGACCGGGTCGACCTGCCCGCCCACCAGGTCCAGGACGCTGAGCACGGCCAGCACGCCGACGAACGCGCCGACCATCGCCACCAGCCCCGGCACCCGCCGCGCGGGCCCGGACGCCACCCAGCCGAAGCCGACGCCGAGCGCGAGGTTCCAGGCGGCGCTCTCGTGCGACAGGTGGGCCGCGTGGGCACCGCCCGCGTCCAGGATGCCGCTGACCGCGAGCGCGCACTGCCCGAGCCCGACGCCGCCGAGCGCGAGCCGCAGCCCGGCGGTCCGGGGTGCCACGGCGACCACGGCCGCGACCAGGTCCGGCGCCGTCTCCGGCTCGGCGAGCCGCACCCGCACCAGCCGCGTGACGCGGGCGGCGTCGTCGGCCCAGGTCCGGCAGTCCGCGCAGGCGGCCAGGTGGGCGTCCAGCTCGGCGGCCGGGACGTCCTCGCCGTCGAGCCGGGCCGAGACCAGCTCCCGGGACTCTCTGCACAGCATGTCCACAGGTCGCCGCGGAGGGCCGCGCGGTTCCCGGCGATACGCTGGGATCATGGCCGACCGCCCCGACGACGCCCGCGTCACGGCCTGGGCGCTGGCGGCGGGACGGGGCGATCAGGCCGCGCTCGGCGAGTTCGTGCGGGCCACGCAGCGCGACGTGCACCGGTTCGCCACGCACCTCGCCGGGCCCGCCGACGCCGACGACGTCGCCCAGGACGCCTACGTGCGCGCGTTGCGGTCGCTGCCGCAGTTCGCGGGGCGCTCACCGGCGCGCATCTGGCTGCTGTCGATCGTCCGCCACGCAGCGGCCGACGCGGTGCGCACCGCCGTCCGCCGTCCGCGCACCACCGGCGTCGAGGACTGGGAGGTGCTCGCGCCCGCGCGGTCCGCGGTCGACGAGGCCGTCCTGCTGCGACGGCTCGTGGACGGGCTCGACCCCGACCGGCGCGACGCGTTCGTCCTCACCCAGCTGCTGGGCCTGAGCTACGCGGAGGCCGCCGAGGTGTGCGGCTGCCCGGTGGGCACCATCCGCTCCCGGGTGGCCCGCGCGCGCGAGGACCTCATCACGGCGACGGCCGCCGAGCCCCGCCGGCATCGAGCCCGCGGAACGCGCTGAAAAAGGCCCCACGGCAGCGACGAGCCCGCGCGATGCGGCTAGACGGCTGTTACGGAGCCCACGGGGACGCCGTGGCCGAGTACGTCTACCCGGCCCAGCTCCGCCAGCGCCGGGGCCTCCACGTCCAGCGCGCGCAGCGCCTCCGCCACGAGCACCGGCACCGGGCGCGGGGAACCGTCGAGCACCTTGAGCGCGAGCACGCGGCCGTCGGGCAGCGCCGCGGCGAAGACGCCCTCGGCACCGTCCTTCGCGACGAGCCCCGGCACCCCCTCGATGAGCCGGGTGACCTCGCGTCCGGTGCCGCCGAGGAACCAGGGCGACGCGCGGATCGCCGCGGCGACGCGCCCCTCCGGGCCGTCTGCGACGGCGATCCGCGCGAACGCCCGCGCCAGGCCCGTCACCGTGCAGGAGAACAGCGGCGCGCCGCAGCCGTCGACCGTGACGTGGGCGGGGTCGCCGTCACCGGTCAGATCGGCGACGGTCGCGCGGACGGCCTGCTGCAGCGGGTGCTCGGGCCGCAGGTACCCGCTCGGGTCCCAGCCGGCGGCGACGCAGGTCGCGAGCATCGCGGCGTGCTTGCCCGAGCAGTTCTGCACCACCGCGGCCGGGAGGTGACCGGCCGCGCGCCACGCGTAGGCGGCATCGGCGTCCCAGGGCCAGGTCGGGGTGTTCTGCAGGTCGGCCTCGGTGAGGCCGGCGCCGGCCAGGATCCGCCGCACCCCCTCGACGTGGCCCGGCTCGCCCGAGTGGCTGGCGCAGGCCAGCGCGAGGAGGTCGCCGTCGAGGTCGAGGCCGCAGCGCAGCATCGCGACGGCCTGCACCGGCTTGAGCGACGAGCGCGGGAAGAACGTCACCGACGGGTCACCGCGGCGCAGCCGGACCGCACCCGTGGCGTCGAGGGCGACCAGGTGGCCGTGGTGCACCGACTCGACGACGCCACCCCGCACCACCTGCGCCACCACGTCGATCACGCGACGGCACGCTACGCGGCGGGAACCGGGCCCACTCCCCGGGAGTTGGACGGGCGTGGTGGTCGACCTCCTGCCGGGCGCGAACGTGGCGCTCCCCGCTGCCGCGGTCACCCTCGGGCTGCCCGGCCCGTTCGACCTGTCCGCGCTGGTGGTGGGCACGGCGGGGCAGGTGGACGGCGACAGCGACATGGTCTTCTGGAACGCGCCCGAGGCGCCCGGGGTCCGGCTCGGCGAGGCCGCGCTGACGGTCACGCCCGACCGGCTGCGCCGCGGCGCCGACCGCGTGGTGGTCGTCGCCTCGCCCGAGCAGGAGGGCACCGCGTTCGGCTCGCTGCCGCCGCCCGCCGCCGTGCTCGCCGATCCCTCCGGGCGCCCGTTCGCGAGGCTCACGGCCCCGCGCCTGAGCACCGAGACCGTGCTGCTGCTCGCCGAGGTCTACCGCCGCGGGGGCCGGTGGCGCGTGCGGGCCGTCGGGCAGGGCTACGCCGACGGGCTCGCCGGGCTGGCGCGCGATTTCGGCGTCGAGGTCGAGGACCGCTCGCCGGGTCCGAGCATCGATACAGCCGACGAGCCGGCCGGCCCGCTGGACGACGTCGTCACCGCCACCAACGCCGAACGCGCCCGCCACCGCCTCGGCCTGCTGACGGTGGATCCGCGGCTGGCCGCGGCCGCGCAGGGCCACAGCGAGGACATGGTGCGGCGCGCGTTCTTCGCCCACGAGAACCCCGACGGCGCGCAGGTCTGGGACCGCGCCGTCGCCACCGGCTACGCCTACCGGAAGGTGGCCGAGAACATCGCCGCCGGCCAGCCGACCGCCGCCGACGTCGTGCGCGGCTGGATGGACAGCCCCGGCCACCGCGCCAACATCCTCGACGCCGAGCTCACCCAGATCGGGGTGGGCCGGGCCACCGGCGGCTCCTACGGCGTGTACTGGACTCAGGTGTTCGGCAGGCCCCGGTAGGCCTACCGTGGGGAAGTGATCCGATCCGAGTTGAGCATCGCCGCCCCCGCCGCCGTCGTGCACGCGGTCCTCACCGACACCACGGCCTGGCGGTTGTGGTCGCCGCACATCGCCCGGATCGACGCCGAGGACGAGGTCATCGAGGCCGCCGGCTGGACCGGCATGGTGAAGCCCTGGTTCGGGCCCGCCACCCGCATGGACGTGACGTGGTGCGAGCCCGCGCGTGGCATCCGCTGGACGTCCACGGCGGCCGGGCACCGCCTCGACTACGCCGACCTGATCACCCCCGAGGGCGGCGACGGGTGCGCCGTGACGATGACGGCGGCGGTCACCGGCCCGGTCGGCCCGGTGGTGCAGCAGGTGGTGGCCCCGCTGTCGGCGTACGGGCAGCGGCGGCGCCTGGCCCGCCTCGCGGCCCTGTCGGAGTTCCTGCACCGCCGCGCGATCGTCTTCGCCGCCTGAGGCCGAACCTGTCCACCGCCGCGAGATGGACGTGGCGGCTGTTCGATCTTCCTGAAAGAGCGCTGGTGTGACGCTGGACCGTGTGGACGGCCATGCGTGACGGGTTCCCCCGGTCGTGCGAAGGTCCGTCACCCCCGCGGGCACCACTGCCGAGGTACGGTCACGTTCGGTTCGGTGATCGTCACTCAGGGGGTTCGGGCACATGCAGGTGCGATGGTGGGGGGCGCTCCTCGCGGTGGTCACGTGTGCGGGCGTCGGCTGCGCCGCGACCACGGCCACCGCCGACGCCGCCGGCTCCCGACCCGTGTCGTCGACCGACCAGCCGGAGCCCGGGTCCGCGCAGCGGGGCAGATCCGGCGTCCCCGCGCCCACCCCGCCCGTCGCCGGCCTCCTGGAGGTCGTGCTCGGATCGGGCACCACCACGGCCGTGACCACCAGCGACGGCCTCTCCCGGGCGCTGGCCGCCGCGAGGCCCGGCGACACGATCCGCATGGCCCCGGGCCCCTACTCCCCCGTCGTGATCACGACATCCGGCACCGCCGACGCGCCGATCACCCTCATCGGCCCGGCCGACGCCGTGATCTCCGGCAGCGGCAAGGACTACACCGTGCACCTGGACGGCGCGAGCCACTGGCAGCTCGTCGGGTTCGGTGTCTCCGGAGGGGGCAAGGGCGTGATGCTCGACAACGCCCAGCACAACCTCCTCGACGCGCTCGACGTGGGCCGCACCGGCGACGAGGCCGTGCACTTCCGCGCCGCGTCCAGCGACAACACGATCCAGCGCTCCACGATCCACGACACCGGTCTCGCCCAGCCGCAGTACGGCGAGGGCGTCTACGTGGGCAGCGCGAAGAGCAACTGGAAGAAGGTCAGCGGCGGCGGGCCCGACCTGTCGCTGCGCAACCGCGTCGTCGGCAACACGTTCGGCGTGATCACCGCGGAGAACGTGGACGTCAAGGAGGAGACGGCCGGCACGCTGGTCAGCGGCAACCGCTTCGACGGCTCGGCCACCAGCGGGAAGAACTACGCCGACTCCGTCGTGGACGTGAAGGGTCACGACACCACCGTCGTCGACAACGTCACCACCGGTGACTCGCCCGCGCTGGAGAACATCATCGAGACCCACGTGATCACCGACCCGGCCACCTCGGGCTGCGGCAACACGATCACGGGCAACACGACCCAGGGCTTCGAGCCGAAGGGCGCCCAGGTGGCGGTCGACCCGAAGTGCGGCTAGACCGGCTCCAGCACGATCTCGAACTCCACGCTGTTCCACGGGCCGTCGAGCACGCGGCCGTCGGGTGCCGTGCCGGGCGCGTGCTCGGGGAACTCCGCGACGAGGCTCTCCTTCACCCCGAACACGGCATCGTGCTCCAGGTGCTCGTCGCCCGCCACGAAGATGTGCGTGATCAGGGTGCGGTAACCGGGCGCGTCGACCTTGAAGTGCAGGTGGGCGGGCCGCATGTGGTCGCGTGAGGTGGCCGCGAGCAGCTCGCCGACCGGGCCGTCGTCGGGGATGCCGTAGGCCGAGGGCAGCACCGACCAGAAGCGGTAGCCGCCCTCGTCGTCGGCGGTGAGCCAGCCGCGGGCGGCCGTGACGTCGCCGGGGTACTGCACGTCGTAGAAGCCGTCCTCGTCGGCCTCCCACACCTCGATGTGGGCGCCCCCGACCGGGGTGCCGTCCACGCCGCGGACGCGGCCGGTGACCCAGCACGGGTTGCCCTTCGCCCCGAAGGAGATGTCGCCGCCGAGCGGCACCTCGGGCGCGCCCTCGACGAAGAACGGCCCGAACACCGTGCTCTGGGTGGCCTGCGTGGAGGCGGGCGCGTTGATGCCGACGGTGAGCATGGACAGGCCCAGCACGTCCGAGAGCAGGATGAACTCCTGGCGCCGCTCGTCGGTGATGTGCCCGACGCGGGTCAGGAAGTCGATGCCGGCCTCCCACTCGCCCTGGGTCAGCCGCACCTCGCGCGCGAACCCGTGCAGGTGGCGCGTCAGGCTCTCGACGATCTCCCTGAGCCGCTCGTCCGACGTGGCGGCGAAGCTCGCGATCACCTCGTCGGTGACGGCCTGCTCACGATCTCTCATGTCGCTCCTTCCCACGCGGTCCGCACGAGTCGGGCCATCGCCCCGCCGCCGACCGGCACGGGGTTGTCCTCGGGCACCGCGGGCTCGGTGAGCGCGGCGACCTCGTCGATCCTTCTCCCGTCGAGCCCGAGATCGCGCAGCCCGCGGGGCACGCCGAGGTCGTCGGCCAGCGCGCGCAGCCCGGTGACCCCGTCCTCGACACCCAGCGCCCGCGCCACCCGCGCCACCGCGTCGGGCGCGCCCGGCGCGTTGAACGCGAGCACGTGCGGCAGCACGACGGCGTGGGTGCGGGCGTGCGGGAGACCCATCCCGCCGAGCACGTGGCAGAGCTTGTGGTGCAGCCCCGACCCCGCGACGGCGAACGCGGCCGCCGTGAGCCACGCGCCGCGCAGCAGCTCGGCCGGATCGTCCTCGCGCAACCCGGCGGCGAGCGCGCCGACGCCCTCGGCGGCGATCACGGTGCTGACCGGGTTGCGCCCCGGCGCCCACAGCGCCTCCACCCCGTGCGCCATCGCGTTGAACCCGCTGGCCACGGCCAGCTCGCGGGGCAGCGACGCCGTCAGCTCCGGGTCGTAGACGACCGTGCGGGGCAGCACGGCGAGGTCGACACCGGTGGTCTTGCGGCCGCCGTCGCTGGTGCCCCAGACCGGGGTCACCTCGGAGCCCGAGTAGGTGGTGGGCACGGCCAGTACCGGGATCTGCGACGTCAGCGCCACCGCCTTGGCCGCGCCGATCGTCGAGCCCCCGCCGATGCACAGCACGCCGTCCGCGGCGACCTCCACGGCCAGCGCGCGCACGGCCGCCGCCGTCTCGACGGGCACGTGCTCCCTCACGTCCGTGAACGTGGCGGCGACCCGCCCGGCGAACGGCGCGACCAGCGCCCGCACGAGCTCCGCCTCGCGCGTCGAGGCGATCAGCAGCACCCTCGCGACGTCCAGCCGGGCGACCTCGGCGGCGAGCCGGGAGCGGGCGGCACCCGGGCCGAACACGACCCGAGCCGGGAGAGCGGAGTAGACGAACGGGTGCACAGGGCCACCCAAGCCGATCACCGGCTCCCACGCCACCGCCCCACCCGCACGAACGGGACTTTCGTCACACAGGTGCGGCCGAAGGCGCCGTTCCCCCCGGCGGGAGGGCCCTCGTCAGGCCGTCAGGCTGTCACATCTCGCGTCGGCCAGGGCGGAGACCCGCTCGCGCAGCTCGGCGAGACCGAACGGCTTGACCAGGTAGCTGTCGCAGCCGGCGGCGCGCGCGGCGGCCTTGTCCTGCGCGGAGTCGCGGGCGCTGATCACGAGCACCGGCACCCCGACCTGCCGGACGCGCAGCGTGCGCACCAGCTCGAAGCCGTCCATGCCGGGCATGGTCAGGTCGGTGACCAGCACGGCCGGGCGGACCGCGTCGAACACCGCCAGCGCCTGCGCGCCGTCGGCCACCGCCGTCACGTCGAACCCGGACGCGGTGAGGGCCGTGGCCACGGCGCGGCGCACCGAGGCGGTGTCCTCCACGAGCAGCACGCGGTGGGCGGGATCGGGACGGTCGATCATGGCGGGCTCCTCGGAGTGGGCGACGAGGACCACGGTCGTCCCTGGACCTGAGAGGAGCCTGGGCGCTTCCTGGGGAAGTCCGATCAGATCTCCGACCGGCGCTCCACCAGCGTCTCCGCGACCTGTGCGAGCTTGACGTTCAGCGCCTGCGACGCCCGCCGGAGCGTGTCGAACGCCTCGTCGGCGGAGATCCCGCGCCGCTCCATCAGGATGCCCTTGGCCTGCCCGATCACGTCACGGCTGCTGAGCGCCTGCTTCAGCTGCGCCAGCTCCAGCTCCGCCGCCGTGGACGCCATCGTGGCGCCCAGGGCGATGGAGGCGTGGGCGGCGAGCACGAGGGCGAGGTCGCGGTCCAGCTCGTCGAGGCCCCCGACGGTGCGCGAGTAGACGTTGAGCGAGCCGAGCCGGGGGGCAGCCCCACCGTGCGGGAACAGGCCGACGGCCAGGACGCTGTGCACCCCGAACGCGGCCGCGACCGGCCCGAACGCCGGGAACTCGCGGCCGGCGCCCAGGTCGGCGGAGAACGACACGCCCAGGCCCGAGGCGAGCGTGGAGGCGACACAGGGGCCCTCGTCGAGCCGGTACTGCTCCGCGTCCAGGCGCGAGGCCAGCCCCTCGGTCTGGACCGGCGTGTGCAGGCCGTCGGCCGCGCGCATCGTGACGCTGGCGAGATCCGCCCCCGGGACGACCCGCAACGCCGCCCACACCACCCGCTGGAGCACGCCGTGCACGGTCTCGGCCCCCGAGAGGTGCGCGGCGAGCCGGACGAACTCCCGGGCCAGCGGGCCGATGACGGCGTCCGGCACGTCGTCGGCATCACCCCCGGCCCGCACGATCGCGAACCGGGTCCGCTCCTCGGCCCACTCCTGCTCGGAAGCACCCTGCTCCGTCACGCGCACCTCGTCCTGTAGACCGGGGCGGAAGCTTGACCCACAACGGACCGTCAGGGCAAGCCCGTGTGAGCGATGCGGGCGCGACGCCAGGCGAGAACGGCCAGCCCCGCGACGACCAGCCCGATCACCGTGTACGACACCGGGCCGAGCCAGCCCTCCACCCGGTCCCAGTTCTCGCCGAGCAGGCGGCCGAGCCACAGGAACACCGCGTTCCACACCCCGCTCCCGACGGCGGTGAGCAGCACGAACCGCATCAGCGGCATCCGCTCGATGCCCGCCGGGACCGACACGGCGCTGCGCAGGAACGGGACGCACCGCCCCAGCAGCACGACCTTGCCGCCGTGGCGGGCGAACAGCTCCCGTCCCCGGTCGATGTCCTTCACGCTCGCCAGCACGAACCACGGCCGGGCGGCGAGCCGGCGCAGGCGGTCGTGGCCGAGCCGGGCACCGAGCCCGTACAGCACCAGCGCGCCGAGCACGGACCCGACGGTGGCCGCAGGCCAGACCGTGAGCACGGTCAACGAGCCCGTGCTGGTGCGGAACCCGGCCAGCGGCAGGATCACCTCCGACGGGATCGGCGGGACCACGTTCTCCAGGAAGATCAGGAGCCCGACCCCGAGGGCCCCGAGACGGTCGACGATCGGGAGAATCCAGTCGGCCACGTCTCCATGGTGCCTGACCGGCCCGTCGGCTTGCTTCAATGGATCAGTGACCACGGGATTCGAGTTCTCCAACCTCAGCGGCCGCCCGCCGGGCCGCTTCGTGGCCGTCGCCTCCCGCCTCAGCCGCGGCGTCCGCGAGGTGCAGGAGCAGATCGTGCCCTACGCGGCGGCCTGGCAGGCGCACAACGTCGCGGCGCTCGCCGCGGACGGCCCGCTGTGGGTGGCGCTGGGCGACTCGATGACCGTCGGGATCGGGGCGGGCGCCTACGACCGCGGCTGGGTCGGGCAGCTCGCCGCCCGCATGCCCGGCCGGCGCGTGGTGAACCTCGGGATCAGCGGTGGCCGGGTGCGCGACGTGATCGACCGCCAGCTCCCCGTCCTGGAACGGCTCAGGCCCGATCTCGTGACCCTGATGATCGGCGCGAACGACCTGATGAACCCCCGCTACCGCGAGCAGCTCCCCGCCGAGCACGCGGAGCTGCTGGAACGGCTGCCGGCCGGAACGGTCGTCGGCAACCAGCCCGGCAGCTACCCGGCGGCGGCGGAGTTCAACCGGCAGATCGACGACGCGGTGCGCAGCCGCGGGCTGGTGCTGGCCGAGTTCCGCGACCCCCGCACCCGGCACTGGAAGGGCAAGCTCGCCGCCGATCACTTCCACCCCAACGAGCGCGGCTACGCGGGCATGGCCGACATCGTGGAGGAAGCCCTGCGCGGGCGGCCGGACCCTACGTGAGGCGGTGTCGGCGCCGGTCGACGTCGTCACGGTAGGTGCGGGACCGGATGTCCGCGTCGAGAGCCTCGGCGTGCTGGTCGATCTCGTCGAGCAGGGCGCGGGTCACGGCGCCGTCGTCGCGGTCGAGGGCGACGTCGACCGCACGGAACTCTCGTCCGAGGCGGGTTCAGGGCGTGCGCTGGCCCAGGTGGGCCAGCACCGCCAGCACGCGGCGGTGGTCGTCGCCGCCCTCGGCGATGCGGAGCTTCTGGAAGATCGCGCGCATGTGCGTCTCCACCGTGCGCTCGGCCAGCACGAGCCGCCGCGCGATGCCGGCGTTCGTGCGGCCCTCCGCCACCAGTGCCAGCACCTCCCGCTCGCGCGCGCTGAGCGCGGCCAGCTCGTCGTCGGCGCGGGTGGGGGCGAGCAGCGCCCCGACCACGTCCGGGTCCAGCGCGGAACCGCCCTCGGCGACGCGGCGCACGGCGTCGAGGAAGTCGTCGACGCGCAGCACGCGGTCCTTGAGCAGGTAGCCGAACCCGCCGGACACCACGAGCGGCAGGGAGTGCCGCGTCTCGACGTGCTGGCTGAGCAGCATCATCGGCAGCCCCGGCCGCTCGGCGCGCAGCTGCGCGGCCGCGCGGGCGCCGTCGTCGGTGAGGGTCGGCGGCATCCGGACGTCGATCACCGCGAGGTCGGGCTCGTGGTCGCGCACCGCGTCGACCAGCGCGTCGGCGTCCCCGACGGCCGCGACGATCTCGTGCCCGCCCTCGGTGAGCAGCCGCGCGAGGCCCTCCCGGAACAGCACCGAGTCCTCGGCGATCACGATCCGCACGGCACCTCCACGCGTACCTCGGTGCCCGCCCCGGCCGGGCTGCTGATCCACAGCTCTCCTCCGGCGGACGCCACCCGGTCGCGCAGGGACGTGAGCCCGAACCCGTCGGTGGCCCCGCCGACGCCGTCGTCGCGGACGCAGGCGCGCACGGTGCCGTCCCCGTTGGTCAGCGTGAGGTGCACCCGGCGCGCCGCACCGTGCTTGTGGATGTTGGCCAGCGCCTCGGCGACCACGAAGTAGACGGTGGTGGCGGCCAGGTCCGGCACGTCCACGTCGGCGACGTCGACCTCGACCGGCACCGCGCTGTGCCGCACCAGGTCCCGCAGTGCCGGGGCGAGGCCGTTGTCGAGCCGGGCGGGGCGCACGCCGTGGGCGAGCCTGCGCAGCTCGACGACCGTCGCCTCCAGCGCCGCGACGGCGCCATCCAGCTCGTCGTGCACGTCGCCGGACGGGTCGAGGCGGCGCTGCACCGACCGCAGCCGCATCCCGATCGCGAGGATCTGCTGCTGGGCGCCGTCGTGCAGGTCGCGCTCCAGCCTGCGCCGCTCCTCCTCGCCCGCCTCCGCGAGCCGGGCGCGGCTCGCGCGGACGTCGTCGAGGGCGCCGCGCAGCTCCAGGCGCAGCCGGCTGACCTCGATCGGCAGCCGGGCCTCGACGGCCAGTTCACGTGCGCGGCGCAGGCGCCGCGCCGAACCGGCACCGAGCACGAGCACGCCGACCGCCACGTCACCCGTGCGCAGCGCGACCTGGGGAGCGGCCGCGTCGACGCTCGCGGGCGCGCCGTCCATGTCGACGAACCCTTCCGCACCGGGCCGGCGCAGCAACACCTGCACTCCGGGGTCGTCGAGCACCTCACGGAACAGCGCCTCCACGGCCTCCGGCTCGGCCGAACCGTCCCGGACCGCGGCGACGAACCGGCGCACCCGCGCGAGCACGACGTGCCGGTCGCGGTCGACGAACCGGCCGACGAACCCGACGACCAGCCGGTGCAGCGGCAGCAGGCACAGCGCGGCGGTGAACGCGGCGCCGGTGACCCCGATGGGCGTATCCCGGCCCAGCAGGTCGCCGAGCGTGGCCACCACGGCGGCGAAGATCCCGGCGGAGACGGCGAGGGTGAGGAACCAGGCCAGCCCCTCGCCGAGCAGCCGGTCGACGTCGAACAGGTCGTGGCGCAGGATCGCGATCGTCACCGCCGCGGGCACCAGCACCAGCAGGACGACGAGGAAGCCGTCGTAGGCCGCGTCGGGCTCCGCGCCGAGCACGAGGACGAGCCAGCTCGCCGCCAGGGTGACCGGCACCGCGCCCGCGGCGAGCATCAGCCACCGCACGCGCAGCCGGGTCAGCTCGCCGCCCCGCCGGAACCGCACGACCAGGCACGACACCGCGGCCAGGAGGACGGCGAGCAGGAGCCCGAAGCAGACCACGAGCTCGACGACGTGCACCGGGGGCGGAAGCAGGGCCGACGTGATCGGGTCCAGCACGATGCCGGTCGTGAGCAGCGCCGCCGACACCGGGGTGATCACCGCGACGACCCGCCACCACCGGCCGGGCAGCAGCCCGTCGGGGAAGACGAGGACGAGCGCCACGAACCCCATGAACAGCCACGGCCAGGTCGCCTCCACGAACATCGCGGCCACGCCCGAACCCGGCCAGGGCCGGGCGGTCGCCGCGGTGCGACCCCAGTCCTCCACCGCGAACACCGCCGCGGGGGCGCCACCCACCCAGGCCAGCGCGCCACCGACCGGGCTGCCCGGCACCCGGGCCACCACCAGCACACCGGTGACGACGGCCGGCAGCAGCAGGGCGGTGACACCGAAGAACTCCCCGGCCGGCAACGCCGGGGCCGGGCCGAGCCCGGCGATCCCCGAGACGGTCCGACCGGTGACGAACACCACGGGCGCGGACCACGACCACCAGGTCAGGGCGGCGCGCCGGGTCATGGGGAGATGATGGACCCCCGGGCCCCGCCGGCACATCAGTGCCACCACGTGCGCGGTGCCGCCGGGCCGGTTCCCGCGCTCGCCGCGATGTGCCGCGCCCGCGATCGGAGCACCGTCCGACGGGTACCCACCGCCCCGCACCGGAGGCCCTCCATGATCGCCATCGTCACCCTGGCCGTCGCGTTCCCGCTCGGTTTCCTCGTGCGCGACCGGCTCGCCGCGTTCGTCGGCTACCTGGCGCTCTACCTGTACGCGTTCACGTTCCAGACCGGCTACCTCACCCGTGCCTGGGTGCAGGGCGACGACTCGGCGTTCCCGCGCCGGGCCGACCTCGGCCTGGAGTACCTGGCCGTGACCGCCGCGATCCTCGCGACCGGCTGCGGCCTCGTCGTCCTCGGCCACCACCTCGGTGCACGGCGCCGGAGCCGCTCCGACTCGGCCGACCTCGCCGCTCACTGATCCGCCCCCACCAAGGAGACCCACCATGTCCCGCATCCCGCTCACCCTCGCGCTCGCCGGGGTCGCCGTCGCGCTGGCCGCCTGCTCGTCGACGCCCACCGCTGCCCCCGCCCCGGCCGCACCGGCCCGCGACACGGCCACCGCGTGCACGCAGCTCGTCACCATGGATTCCACGGTCGTCACCTACCCCGGGGCCGACCCCAGCTCGCCGCCGCCGTCGACCGAGGCGCTCAAGCAGTGGGCCGCCGCCATGGCCGCACCGTTCGGTGGCGTCGCCGCCAATGTTCCCGCCGAGCTCGACCCCGCCGTGGCCACCGTGCGCACCGCGGTCGACGGGGCCGCGCAGGGAAAGCCCATCGACACCGGGGACCAGGCACTCACCTCCGCGATCAACACCCTCGACAAGTGGGGTCGCGACGGCTGCGGGTTCACCCGCCTCGACGTCACCGGCAACGGCACCGACCTGCCCGGCGTCCCGGCCACCCTCCCGGCCGGCCCGGTCAGCATCTCCTTCGACAACGGCGGCGACCCGGCCAAGGGCGGCTTCGTCCTGCTGCTCGCGAAGGTCGAGGACGGCGCCACGTACACCCTGGACGGCATCCGCAACGGCTCCGTGGACTTCGACTCCGTCGCCGAGACGGTCGCCGCCGTGCAGCCGACCCAGGGCACCGCCTACGGCAACGCGAAGCTGGAGAAGGGCCGCTACCTGCTGGTGAGCCCGATCGGCACGCCGCCGGCCTTCACCGGCACGGTGGCGAAGGAGCTGGCGGTGAGCTGACCCCCGCCCTCCATCGGCGGCTGCCCGGCGCCGTGATCGCCGTCTGTCGCACACCACGGCCCTTGCCGGGGCGATACCGTGCCCTCCGCGGCGATCACGGCCACGGGCGGGTCAGGCGGCGACGTGCACCTTCGCCCGGAGGCTCTCGGGCACCTCGAAGCGCGTGCCGTACTTCCGCGCGTACTCGTCGGCCTTCGCCACGAAGCCGGCCACGCCGCCCTCGTAACCCTCGACGTACTGCACCACGCCGCCCGTCCAGGCCGGGAAGCCGATGCCGAAGATCGAGCCGATGTTCGCGTCCGGCACCGACGTCAGCACGCCCTCGTCGAAGCACTTCTGTGTCTCGATGGCCTCGACGAACAGCATGCGCTCCGACAGCTCGTGCAGGTCGACGTCGTGCCGGGTGGCCCCGAGCTCCGTGCGCAGCCCCGGCCACAGCCGGGTCCGCCTGCCGTCGACGTACTCGTAGAAGCCCGCGCCGCCCGACTTCCCGGGGCGGCCCGCCTCGACCAGCCGGTCGATGATCGCCTCCGACGGGTGGGTCTCCCAGGTGCCGCCGGCCGCCTCGACGGCCGCCCTCGACTCCTTGCGGATCTTCTGCGGCAGGGTGAGCGTCAGCTCGTCCATCAGCTGCAGCACCGGCGCCGGGTAGCCGGCCTGCGAGGACGCCTGCTCGATCGTCTGCGGGTCGATGCCCTCGGCGAGCATCGCGACACCCTCGTTGATGAACGTGCCGATCACGCGGCTGGTGAAGAAGCCGCGGCTGTCGTTGACGACGATCGGGGTCTTCCTGATCCCCAGAGTCAGGTCGAACGCCTTGGCCAGCGCCGCATCGGACGTGCGCTCACCGCGGATGATCTCCACCAGCGGCATCTTGTCGACCGGCGAGAAGAAGTGCAGGCCGATGAAGTCGCCCTCGCGGTCGAGGCCGGCGGCCAGCTCGGTGATCGGCAGCGTCGAGGTGTTGGAGCACAGCAGCGCGTCCGGCTCGACGACCTTCATCGCCTCCCGGAACACCTCCTGCTTGAGCGCCACCGACTCGAACACGGCCTCGATGATCACGTCGCAGCCGGCGAGGTCGTTGTAGTCGCCGGTCGGCGTGATGCGCTCGAGCAGCGCCTCGCCCTTCTCCAGCGTGGTCTTGCCCCGCTTGACGCCCTTGGCGACCAGGCTCTCCGAGTACGCCTTGCCCTTCTCGGCGGCGGCGAGGGAGACGTCCTTGAGCACGACCTCCCAGCCCGACAGCGCGCAGACGTACGCGATGCCCGCACCCATCATCCCGGCGCCGAGCACGGCGACCTTGCGCGGCGCCCACTTCTCGAAGCCGTCCGGGCGCGACTTGCCGCCGTTGATGGCCTGCAGGTCGAAGAAGAACGCCTTGGTCATGTTCTTGCTGACCTGCCCGCAGACGAGGTCGGTGAAGTAGCGGCTCTCGATGCGCAGCGCGGTGTCGAAGTCGACCTGCGCACCCTCGACGGCCGCGGCCAGGATGCTGCGCGGCGCCGGCATCGGCGCGCCCTTGAGCTGCTTGCGCAGGTTCGCCGGGAACGCCGGGAGGATCGACGCCAGCGCCGGGGTGGACGGCGTGCCGCCGGGGATCCGGTACTTGGGCTGGTCCCAGGGCTGCTTCACAGAGCCGTCACCCTCGGCCGCCCGCGCCGCGATCCACGCGCGCGCCTTCTCCAGCATCTCCTCGGTGCCGGCGGCCAGCTCGTCGACGATCCCGACCTCCAGCGCCTTCGCCGGGTTCATCCGCTGGCCCTGCGCGAGCACGTTCAGGAAGCCGTTCGCGATGCCGAGCATGCGGGTGATCCGCGTGACGCCGCCGCCGCCGGGCAGCAGGCCCAGCGTCACCTCGGGCAGCCCGTAGACCACGCCGCGGGCGTCGAGCCCGATGCGGTGGTGGCACGCCAGGCCGATCTCCAGGCCGCCGCCGAGCGCGGTGCCGTTCATGGCCGCGACGACGGGCCTGCCGAGCGTCTCCAGCCTGCGCAGCTGGGCCTTGACCTCGGTGACGTTCTGGAACACGGCGGG
>CAXTTN010000035.1:0-32095 GCA_964247105.1 uncultured Pseudonocardia sp. | reverse complement strand
GGAGAAGCGGTTCCTCGAGATCACGGAGCGCCGCGACACCGCGCTGGCCGACCTCGACGCCGCCGAGAGCGGCCGCCGCCGGGCCCGCACGGAGGCGGCCGCCGCCATCCCGGCCGAGCTGCTGGCCGCCTACGACAAGCGCCGCGAGTCCCAGGGTGTGGGCGCGGCGCTGCTGCTGGCCCGCCGCTGCCAGGCGTGCCGGTTGGAGCTCGACCGCACGGCGCTGTCGGAGCTCAAGGCCGCGCCCGCCGACGAGGTCGTGCACTGCGAGGAGTGCGGCGTGATCCTGGTGCGGACGCCCGAGTCCGGCCTGTGACGGCGCTCGGGCCCGCGCCCGTCCCGGACGGGCCGGCACCGGCCACCCCCGATCCCGCCGCGTCGGCCGCCTGGACCGGCCAGCTCGGCGCCCCGACCCGCGTCCTGCTGCTGCGCCACGGCCAGACCGAGCTGTCGGTCGGGCGCCGTTACTCGGGCCACGGCGACCCGGAGCTCACCCCTCTGGGCCACCGCCAGGCCGCGGGCGCCGCGGTCCGGCTGGGCGAGGTCACGGACATCGCCGCCATCCTGACCTCCCCGCTGCGCCGCGCCCGCCAGACCGCGGCGGCGGTCGCCGAGACCACCGGTGCCCCGCTCGTGGTCCGCGACCGGCTGATCGAGACCGACTTCGGCGCCTGGGAGGGCCTGACGTTCGCCGAGGCCCGCGAGCGCGATCCCGCGCTGCACGCGGCCTGGCTCGGTTCCGAGGACGTCGCCCCGCCCGGCGGCGAGAGCTTCGCCGACGTCGGCCGCCGCATCGACGCCGAGCGCGCCGAGCTGGTGGCGGCCTACCCCGGTGCCACGGTGGTGCTGGTCAGCCACGTCACGCCGATCAAGATGGTTGTGCGCCACGCCCTGTCCGGTGGCCCGGAGATCCTCTACCGCCTGCACCTGGACCTGGCGAGCCTCTCCGAGGTCAACTTCTACCCCGACGGCGGCGCGAGCGTCCGCCTGGTCAACGACACGAGCCACCACCCCGCGAGTTGACCTCCTCGACACGCCGTGTCGGCCGATCGTGCCCGCGGGCCGGATCGGCACATTCACCGTGTCGATCTCGTCGACTCGCGCCCCCCACCGCGCGAGTCGACTGTTCCGGCTCGCTGAGATCGCCGATCCGTCACAGCACCAGCCACAGCGCCGCGACCGCCGCCGCCAGCGCCGGAGGGACGGTGAGCAGGCCCAGCGCCGTGAACTCCCGCACGCTCGGCTGCTTCTCCGCCCCCAGCACCTGCCGCCACAGCAGCGTGGCGAGGCTGCCGACGTAGGTCAGGTTCGGCCCGATGTTGACGCCCAGCAGCACCGCGAGCACCAGTCCCGCCGAGGGGTGCGGGCCGAGCACGTCGAGCAGGACCAGCGTGGCCGGCAGGTTGTTGACGACGTTCGCCAGCACCGCGGCGATGCCGGCCGTGGCCAGCAGCCCCAGCAGCGTCGGGTCCCCGGGGGTGACGGTGCGCAGCGCCGCGGTGAGCCCGTTCGCCCCCACCGCGGCCACGACCACGCCCAGGGCCAGCACGAACAGGCAGAACGGGATCGCGGCCGCCCTCACCACCCCGAACGCCGTGATCTCCCGGCGCGCCAGGGCGCGGGCCGCGAGCACCGCCGCGCCGACGGCGGCCACCCACACCGGCTCCACCCCGAGCGGGGAGGACACCGCGAAGCCCACGAGCGTCAGCCCGATCACGACCAGCGCGAACACCGGTGCGGGGCGCTCGTCGGGCTCGGGCGGGGGAGCGGGCTCGCGCAGGTCGGCGCGGAACCACCAGCGCAGCACCAGGTACTCCACCGCGATCCCGACCGCCCACGGCAGCGCCATCAGCGCGGTGAACCCGAGGAACGTCAGCCCGGACGCGGCGAACGCCAGCAGGTTCGTCAGGTTCGAGACCGGCAGCAGCGTCGACGCGGAGTTCGACAGGTGCCCGCAGGCGTAGACGTGCGGCCGCTCGGGCAGCTTCACGCGGGCGGCGGTCGCGAGGACGACGGGGGTCAGCAGCACGACGGTGGCGTCGAGGCTCAGCACCGCCGTCGTCGCGGCCGCGGCGGCGAACACCAGCACCAGCAGCCGCTGCGGGCGCCCCGCCGAGGCGCCGGCCAGCCGCGCGCCGAGCCAGGTGAAGACGCCCTCGACGTCGGCCAGGTGCCCCAGCAGCAGGATCGCCGCGAGGAAGCCGACCGTCGGGCCGAGGTCGGCCACCTCCGCGAGCGCGTCCGGCGGCGACACCAGCCCCGCCACCACGGCGAGCGCGGCGGCGGGGATCGCGACGGCCGCCTCCGGCAGGCCCCACGGCCGCACGATCGCGGTCACGAGGATCGCCGCGAGCAGCAGGACCGCGAGCGCGAGCGTCACGTGACGAGCAGGTAGACGCCGACCCCCACGCCGAGCGCCACGACCGACCAGCGCAGCACGGGCTCCGGCAGCCGCCGGGCGAGCTTGGCCCCGAGGAACCCACCCACCAGCGTGGTGGGGCCGAGCAGGGCCACGGCGAGCCAGTCCACCGGGGCCCCGAGCGCGAAGATCACCACCGTGACGCTGGCGATCACCAGCGACAGCAGGCCCTTCAGCGCGTTGAGGCGCACCAGCTCGTCGTGGGCGCACAGCGACAGGGTCGCGATGAGGATCACGCCCAGCGCGCCGCCGAAGTACCCGCCGTAGACGGCCGCGAGGAACACCGCGGGCAGCAGCACCGCCGTCCGGTCGGGCGTCCCGGGCGCCGGCGTGCCGATCCAGCGCTTGATCCGCGGCGACAGGGCCATCAGCACGCTGGCCAGCAGCACGAGGACGGGCACGACCGTGTCGAACACCGCCCCCGGCAGGGTCAGCAGCAGCACGCACCCCACGGCCGAGCCCACGACGGAGACGGCCGACGTCGCGATGATGCGGCGGCGCTGCCCGTCCAGCTCGCGGCGGGCCCCGGCGACGATGCCGACGTAGCCGGGCCACTGCGCCACCGAGTTGGTGACGTTCGCCGTGAGCGGCGGGAACCCGACGGCCAGCAGCGCCGGGAACACCAGCAGCGACCCACCCCCGGCCACGGCGTTGACGCCCCCGGCCACCAGCCCTGCGAGGAGCAGGAACACCAGCCCACCGGGCGACGCGGACATCACCGGCGCACGCTATCCCGCCGCCCCGCCCCGCGCGTCACGAGCCGAGGCTCCGCATCGCGCGGGCTCGATGCGGCGCGGAAGCCCGCGTGGCCGCGTCGCGCGGGCTTGATGTGCTTTCGGGGGCCCTGTGGCCGCGTCGCGCGGGCTTGATGCGGTGTGGAGGCGGGCGTCAGGGGAGGACGGCGTAGCCGTCCCAGCCCCCGGCGGACCTCACGAAGCGGGTCTTGCTCGGGGGTGTGCCGGCCTCCCAGAAGTCGAGGCGGTCGGGGGTGATCAGCACGGTCGTCCAGCTCGGGGGCATCTCCACCGTGTCGGCCGCCGCGTCGTAGGCCCGCTGGACGGCCTGCGGATCCACCGGGGTGTCGGCCGCCAGTTCCTCGTACACCCACGCGAGCAGCTGCAACGGGCGCGGGCGGGTGGGGAAGGCCGCGCGGGAGGTCTCCGCGTCCAGCTCGCGGGCCGTGCCGTGCAGCACCACCTGCCGGCCGGCGTCGGGCCACAGGAACACCGCCGACACCCGCGGGTTGGCGTCGATGTCGCGGGTCTTGGTCGTCGGCGTCGACGAGTGGAAGCGGACGCCGTCGCCGTCGATCGCGGTGGCGAGCACCGTGCGCGCGTGCGGGGCGCCGGACGCGTCCGCGGTGGCCAGCGTCATCGCGACCGGCAGCGCGCCCGCCCACGTCGCGAGCATCTCCAACGGGTCACCCTCCACCGTGCACCACCACCACCACGCACTCCTCGGGTCCGACCGAGCGGAAACGGTGCTCGACGCGCCCGGCGTAGCCGATGCTGTCGCGCGACTGCAGTGTGGACAGCCTGCTGTGCCCGTCCTCGCGCAGGTCCAGCTCCAGCGTGCCGCGCACGACGTAGATCAGCTCGTGGCGGTCGTGGCTGAAGTACTCCGCGAACTCGCCCGCGACGCTCGCGAACTCGGTGACGTCCGCTCCGGGCGCGTGCAGCAGCAGCCGCGCGCCGCCGCCCGCGCCCGCCTCGTAGGGGACGGTCCCGGCGTCGCCGTGGGCCAGCAGCGCCTGCTGCGTCGTGCCCAGCGCCTCGGCGATGCGCAACAGCGAGCGCATCGACGGGCGGGTGCGTCCCAGCTCGAGCTGCGACAGGAACGGTTGCGACAACCCCGACGCGGCCGCGACCTGGACCAGCGTCAACCCGCGCTCACGACGCAGGCCCCGGATGGCCTGCCCGAGCCGGGCGTCGGCGGCCCGCTGGGTGACCATCATGATCGACACAGCATGGTTCACACATCCGAGGGACGTCGGTGACGAGGACGAAACACACCGGTCTCTATAGTAGCAACGTCAATATTACGCAGGTCAGGAGCAGGTAAACGATGACAGCGATCGGCCGGCCCGACGGCGGGGCCCACCTCGCGGGCGAGGCGGTGGGTGTGCTGCGCGGGGTCCGCCTGCCCGACGGAACGCTCGGTGACGTGGCCCTGGACGCCGGGGTCGTCGCGCGGGTGCCGGGCGAGGGTGCCGACCTCGACGCCACCGGCTGGCGCGTCCTGCCCGGCGCCTGCGAGCCGCACGCCCACCTGGACAAGGCCCTCACCGCCCCGCGCGCCGATCCCGGCGCGGGCAACGACCTCGTCGCCGCGATCGAGCAGTGGCGCGCGATCCTGCCCGCGATCGACTCGGCCGACATCCACGCCCGCGCCCTCGCCGCCGTCCACCGCTACGTGGCCCGCGGCATCACCACGATCCGCACCCACGTCGACCTCCCTCCCGACGGCGACCCGCTCCGCGGCGTCGACGCGCTGGTCGCGCTGCGCGAGCAGCTGCGCGGCCGCGTCACGCTGCAGGTCTGCCTGCTGGCCGGCAGCGACGCCACCGACGCGGCGATCGCCGAGGCCGTGGCCCGCGGCGTCGACGTGATCGGCGGCTGCCCCCACCTCGCGCCCGACCCGCACCGCGAGGTCACCCGCATGCTCGACGTCGCCGAGCGCCACGGCCTGCCCGTGGACCTGCACGCCGACGAGCAGCTCGACGTCGCCGTCCCCGACGAGCGGTTCGACATCGTCGACCTCGCGCGGCAGGTGCTGGCACGCGGCCTCACCCAGCGCGTGACGGCGAGCCACTGCGTCCGCCTCGGCATGCTGGAACCGGAGCGGCTGGCGCCGATCCTGGACCTGGTGGCCCGCGCCGGCCTCGGCGTCGTCACGCTGCCGATCACGAACCTCTACCTGCAGGGCCGCGAGGTCACCCAGGCCGCCCCGCGCGGCCTGGCTGCGCTGCGCCCGATCCTCGACGCCGGCATCCCCCTGGCGGCGGGTGCGGACAACCTGCGCGACCCGTTCAACCCGGTCGGCCGCGCCGATCCCTTCGAGACGACGTCGCTGCTCGTGACCGCGGGGTACCTGACGGCCGAGCAGGCCCTGGCCGCGGTGACGACCGGCGCGCGCACGGTGCTCGGCCTCGCGCAGGCCGGGGTCGAGCCCGGCGACGTCGCCGACCTCATGCTCGTGCCGGACACCGAGCCCGGCGACCTGATCGCCGGCGCCGAGGATGCCCGCGTCGTGCTGCACGGCGGGCGCGTGGTGGCCGACACCCGCGTGCACCGCGCCGTCGACCTGCCACTGCTGGTGGCGCAATGAGCGAGCTTGCGAGCGAATCGTTGACACAGCCTGCGACGCTCCAGCTGGACGAGGTCACCAAGCGGTTCCCGACCGGCACCGTCGCGCTGACCGGCATCAGCCTCCGCCTCGAACCCGGGGACTTCGTGTCCGTCGTCGGCCCGTCGGGCTGCGGGAAGTCGACGCTGCTGCGGCTCGCCTCCGGCCTCGACGACGCCACCAGCGGGGCGGTCGGCGTCGACGCGACCGCCACGAGCTACGTCTTCCAGGACCCGACGCTGCTGGAGTGGCGCACCGCCGCCCGCAACGTCGAGCTGGTGCAGGAGCTGCGCGGGGTCCCCCGCGACGCCCGCCGCGCCCGCGCGCAGGAGATGCTCGACCTCGTCGGGCTCAGCGGTTTCGAGCGCCAGCACCCGCGCCAGCTCTCGGGCGGCATGCGGATGCGCGTGTCGATCGCCCGCGCGCTGGTCGCGGAGCCCGATCTCGCGCTGTTCGACGAGCCGTTCGGAGCGCTCGACGAGATCACGCGGCTGCAGATGCAGACCGAGCTGCAGAAGATCTTCCGGCTGAAGCGCTTCGCGGGCCTGTTCATCACGCACTCGGTGTCGGAGGCGGTGTACCTGTCCACGCGGGTGCTGGTGATGAGCGGGCGGCCCGGCCGCATCGTCGACGAGGTGGCGGTGCCGTGGGCGTACCCGCGCCCGCCCGAGCTGCGGCACACCCCGGAGTTCGCGGCGCTGACCGGCCGGGTCTCGGCGGCGTTGGGAGAGCACTCGTGACGCGCACACTGACCGCCGTGCCGGTTGCGGACGCCGCCGCCCCGCCCCGCGGCGCGTCGCGGCTCCGCGGGGCCCTCGTGCGCACCGCCTCGATCGTCGCCGCCCTGGCCGGCATCGCCGCGCTCTGGTACGCGGTCAGCTACCTCGTGCTGCCGCCCGACCAGCGGTTCCTGCTGCCCCCGCCCGACCAGGCCTACGGCGTGGCGCTGTCCAACCCGAACATCATGGGCCCGATGCTGGAGAGCCTCGGCCGCAGCGTCGCGGTGGCGATCATCGGCCTGGTGATCGCCGTGGTGATCGGCGTCGGCTGGGCCGTGGTGATGTCCCAGTTCGCCTGGGCGGAGCGCATCCTCTACCCGTACGCGGTGATCCTGCAGACCATCCCGATCCTCGCCCTGGTGCCGCTCATCGGCATCTGGATGGGCTACGGCTTCCCGGCCCGCATCGCCGTCTGCGTGATCATCGCCGTGTTCCCGATGATCTCCAACACGTTCTTCGGGCTCCAGTCGGCCACCGCCGAGGCGCACGACCTCATGACGCTCAACCGCGCCACCCGCGCGCAGCGGCTGCTCAAGCTGGAGTTCCCCGCCGCCGTCCCGTCGATCTTCACCGGGCTCCGCAACGCGGCGGGCCTCGCCGTGATCGGCGCGATCGTCGGCGACTTCTTCTTCCAGCAGGGCTCGCCCGGCATCGGGGGGCTGCTGCGCGTGTACACGCAGCGGCTGTCGATGGAGCCCCTGCTCACCGCCGTCACCCTGACGGCGCTGTTCGGCGTCGTGTTCTTCACCGCGTTCGCCGCGCTCGACCGAGCTGTCGTCGGCCGCTGGTACGGCCGGTCCACCCGATGAACGGAGTCACCTTGCGCAGCCCAGCCCTCGCCGCGGCCGGCCTCGCCGCCGCGCTCGTCCTCGCCGCCTGCGGCTCGGGCACCCCCACCCAGGCGTCCACCGCCGTGCCGGCGGCACCCGCGGGCGGCCCGCTCGACCTCAGGGGCGCCGGCTGCCCCGCCACCGTCGTCATGCAGCAGGACTGGCAGCCCGAGGCCGAGCACGGCGCGATGTACTCCGTGGTGGGACCGGGCTACACGATCGACAACGACAAGAAGTCGGTCACCGGCCCGCTGGTGGCGCGGGGCGTCGACACCGGGGTGGAGGTGGAGGTGCGGGCCGGCGGCTCCAACACCGGCTTCCAGCCCACCCCCGTCCTGATGTACATCGACCCGTCGATCACGCTCGGCGCGGTGAACACCGACGCCGCGATCGTCGCGCAGGCCAAGCAGCCGACGGTGGCCGTGGTCTCGCAGATGACTGTCAGCCCGCAGATCCTCATGTGGGACCCCGCCACCTACCCCGGCATGACCACGATCAAGCAGGTGGCCGCGACCGGCGCGCCCATCGTGACCTCGGGCGACGTGCTGCCCGCGCTCCTGGAGCAGCAGGGGATCATCAAGAAGGGCCAGTCCGACCAGAGCTACGACGGCACCCCTGCGCGGTTCGTGTCGGACCCGAAGATCGTGCAGCAGGGGTTCGCGACGGCCGAGCCCTACATCTACGAGAACGAGATCGCGCAGTGGAAGAAGCCGATCGCATCCGAGCCGCTGGCGAACTACGGCTACACGATCTATCCGGAGCCGCTGGCGGTGCGCGCCGACAAGCTCGCCGAGCTCACCCCGTGCCTGCAGAAGCTGGTGCCGATCATGCAGCAGGCCCAGGTGGACTACCTGAAGACACCCGGCCCGACCAACGACCTGATCATCAAGCTGGTCGACGCCTACCAGACCGGCTGGACCTACACCGCCGGTGACGCGGACTTCTCGGCCAGGACCCAGATCAGCGGGGGCTTCGTGAAGAACGACCCCGCGTCGGGGGTGTTCGGCCAGTTCGACCCGGCCCGCGTGCAGGACACCGTCGCCCGGTTCGTCCCGCTGCTGCAGGCGGCGGGCACGCTGACCGGCCCGGCGCCCACGGCCGACTCGCTCTACACGAACCAGTTCATCGACAGGACCGTGAAGCTCTCGTGAACATCGACGGTGCCGTACAGGAGATCACCCGGCTCGGCGCGGGCACGGTCTCCACCGACAAGGGCCTGATCACGACCGTGTCCTCGGACTGGTCGCGCATGTCGCCGGTGCTGCAGGAGAAGGTGCCGCCCGGCCGCTACCTCGCCGACGCGGTGGTGCGGCCGGCCACCTACCAGGACGTCGCGACGATCCTCAAGGTCGCCTACGAGAACGACGTCCCCGTGACGCCGCGGGGCGCCGGCACCGGCAACTACGGCCAGGCCACCCCGTTCGACGGCGGGATCGTGCTGGACCTGCGCGGGCTGACCGCCGTCACCGTCAACGAGGAGACGGTGACCACCGGCGCCGGCGCCCGGATGACCGCCATCGACAAGGTCCTGCGCCCGGCCGGGCGGGACATCTGGATGTACCCGTCCACGAAGACGTCCACCCTGGGTGGGTTCGTCGGGGGCGGGTCCGCGGGCACCGGCTCGATCGAGCACGGCACCACCAGCGACGGGTTCGTCGTCTCGGCGACGGTGGCCCCGTGCGACGGCAGCGGGGAGCTGTTCACCGTCTCCGGCGACGAGCTGACCCCGTTCGTCCACACCTACGGCGTCACCGGCGTGGTGGTGGAGCTGGAGGTGCGCACGGACGCCGCGCGGGACTGGACGGCCGTCTACGCGGCGTTCGGCTCGTACGCGGAGATGGTGGTGGCGCACCGCTCGATGCTGGAGGTGGCGCCCCTGCCGCGGCTCGCGTCGTGCGACGAGCCGGCGCTGGTCCCGACGCTCAACGCGCCGGTCGCGCTGGACCCGTCCCTCTTCAGCCTCCGCGTGATCGCCGAGTCGTCCACAATGGACCAGGTGCGGGAGCGGGTCGGGGCGGCGGGCGGGGAGATCGTCGCCGAGCTGGCCGACTACGCCGAGACCGACCGCCTCTCGGGCATGTCCTACAACCACCCCATCTGGTTCCTGCAGCGCGCCCACCCCGAGCGCAGCTGGTTCCACATGGAGACCGGCGGGCACGCCATCTGGGACGACCCCGACGCCGTCCGCGCCTGCTACGGCGGCCCCGTGCACCTGCACCTGGAGATCTTCGCCCACGGCCCCGGCGCGATGGTGGTGGCCGAGTACCGCGGCGAGCAGGCGATGCTCGACGGGATCCCGAAGATGGAGGCGCTGGGGATGGGCGTGCACTCGCCGCACCAGTGGTACGTCGACCGGTCCGTGGAGCTGGCCATCGAGACCGCGAAGCGCACCGACCCGAAGGGCCTGCTCAACCCCGGCAAGCTGACGGCCACGCCGCCGACCGACACGCGCGTGAACATCGGAGTGCGATGAACTGGCTGGACCTGACCTGGCCCGACGTGGCCGCGCTGCCCGCCGACACGGTGGCCGTGCTGCCGCTCGGGGCCGTCGAGCAGCACGGGCCGCACCTGCCGCTGTCCACCGATTTCGTGTGCGCGTCGGAGATCGCCGCGGCGGCCGTGGACCTGGCCGACGTCCCCGTGGTCCTGCTCCCGGGCCTGGCGTACACCAAGTCCGACGAGCACCACGCGTTCCCCGGCTCGATCTGGCTGTCCTGGGAGACGCTGATGGCCACGCTCGTCGACATCGGACGGTCGCTGGCCGCGTCGGGGATCACGCGGCTGCTGTTCGTCAACGGGCACGGGGGCAACTCCGCGCTCGGGCAGGTCGCGAACCGGGAGCTGCGCCGCCGTTTCGGGCTGCGGACGTTCCTGGCCCACCCCGGCTTGCCGGTGGACCAGGGCGGCGGCGGCTCCGCTGTGCTCTCTGGCGCCTCCGCGGGAGGAAGCACGTCAGCGCGCTCCGAGCTCGGCATGGGTGTCCACGGTGGACACGGCGAGACCTCGCTGATGCTGCACCTGCGCCCGGAGCTGGTGAGGATGGACCTGGCCGTGTCCAATGTGCCCGAGGTGCTGACGCAGTTCGACCACATCGGCTTCGGCAAGCGCGTGTCGTTCGGCTGGACCAGCGACGACTTCGGCCCGCATGGCCACGTCGGCGACCCCACCGGCGCCACCGCCGAGGACGGCAAGCGGTTCTTCGAGGGGGCGGTGCCGCTGCTGGCGGAGGTCATCGCCGAGGCGCACCGCTTCCGAACCGTATGACCAGCGCGACCACCATCACGGCACCTGTCCCGGCCGCGGCGCCGGTTGGGGAGAACTCGGCATGACGACGACCGTCCGAAACGCGGTCCTGATCCCGGTCGCCGACGGGCAGCCGGACTGGGTACGCGGCTGGATGACCGTCGGCGACGACGGCCGCATCACCGGCATCGGCCCCGGCGACCCGCCCGTGACCGCAGGTGAGGTGCTCGACGCCGGCGGCGCCCTCGTGGCCCCCGGTTTCGTCTCGGCGCACTCGCACCTGTTCACGTCCGGGCTGCGGGGGATCGCCGCGAGCGCGACGCTCTACCCGTGGGTGCGGGCGATGATGGAGATCTTCCGGTACTGCGACACCGAGGACATCTACTGGTGCACCGTCCACGGGGCCTGCGACTTCCTCGCCAACGGCATCACCAGCGCCTACAACTTCACGCAGTCGCGGGTGACGTGGCTCTACGACGCGGCCACCGCGCGCAACACGGTCGGCGGGGTGCAGCCGCCGGAGTTCGTCGCCCGGCAGTTCGACGCGGCGGCGGACGCGGGCCTCCGCACGGTGAACGCCATCCGTCTGGACGACGAGCTGGGCCCCGAGGCCGACACGCTCGCCGTCTTCGCGGAGCTGGCGGCGGCATCGGGCCCCGGGCACAGCAGGGTGCGGGTCCCGGCGCTGGGGGCGTCCGTCTTCGGCGCCGTGCAGTGGGCGTCCTCCCCCCGGACCGCCGCGCTCGAGGCGCACGTCATGCACGCCCACGGCCTCACCAACCAGGCCCACCTCGTCGAGACCGCGGAGGGGCTGGACGTCCAGCGCGCGAAGTTCGCCTGGTACGTCGAGGCGGGCGCGCTCGGGCCCGACTTCCTCGTCGGCCACTTCGTGCACCCGACCCCCGACATGGTCGACACGATCGTCGACACGGGCTGCGGGATGGTGTGGCAGCCGACCTCCAACGGCAGGCTCGGCTCCGGCTTCGCGGACGTGGTGGCGTTGCGGCGCAGGGGAGTGCGGGTCGGGATGGGGCTCGACGACCAGTCGTGCACCGACATCTCCGACCCCTTCGCCAACATGCGCACGGGCCTGTACACCGCCCGAGCGCTGCACACGGACGCGACCGTCCTGACCCCGCGCGACGTCCTGCGGCTGCACACGCTCGGCTCGGCCGAGGTGCTCGGCGTCGCGGACCGGGTCGGGAGCCTGGAGGTCGGCAAGTTCGCCGACTTCGTGGTGGTCGATCACCGCTCCCCGAGCACCGGCCCGGTGTGGGATGTGCTCGCGACCTACGTCCTGGCCTGCGGCCTCCGCAACCTGAAGCAGGTGTACGTCGGCGGCCGCCCGGTGGACGCGACCCTCGCCGCCCGCGCCGACGACGAGCTGCGCGAGCGCATCACCCGCGCGGCAGGCGCAGCAGGGGTCGAGCCCGAGCTCTGATCGGCCGCCGCTGACCTGCGCTGGACGATCGCCGGCACCGCGCACCACCCGCGAGGCTGTATCCGGCCCATCTCGACGGATCCAGCGGCCGTCGACCACGCTTCTCTCAACCGAATGGTTGACGTCGACGGTTGGCGCGGCTACGGTGATTCTCAACCGATTGGTTGAGGAGGTGCCCGTGTCGGACCAGCTGTCGAGGGTGTTCGCGGCGCTGTCGGATCCGACGCGTCGCGACCTGGTGGCCCGGCTCGCCGCCGGTGACGCCACCGTGGGCCAGCTCGCCGCCCCCTACGAGGTGTCGGTGCAGGCGGTCTCCAAGCACATCAAGGTGCTGACCGAGGCGGGTCTGGTTCGCCGCGGCGTCTCGCACCGCAGCCCGGTGAGCCTCGACGCGGAGGTGTTCGACATGGCCACGGCCTGGATCGAGCGGTACCGGCGGCGGGCGGAGGAGCGCTACCAGCGCCTCGACGCCGTGCTCGCCCGGATGAACGAGGAACAGCGACCGCAGGAAGGAACGGCATCATGACCACCACAACAGCGAGGATCGAGGCCGACGCCGCGCTGCCGATCATCCGCATCGTCCGCGACTTCGCGGCCACCCCCCACCAGCTGTTCCGGGCCCACACCGAGCCCGACCTCTTCCGGGCGTGGGTCGGCCCCGACGGGATGGACACCGAGCTCCTGCACTGGGACGCCCGCACCGGCGGCAGCTGGCGCTACGTGGCCCGGCGCGACGGGCAGGAGTTCGGCTTCCACGGCACGTTCCACGAGGTGCGGACCGACCGCATCGTCCAGACCTTCACGTGGGACGGCGAGCCGGACGCCGTCGCGCTGGAGACGCTGACGTTCGAGGATCTCGGCGACGGCCGCACCCGGCTGCACGCGCAGTCGCTGGTGGAGAGCTTCGAAGGCCGCGACGCGTGGTTGCGCAGCGGCATGGAGGTCGGCGTCGAACAGGGCTACGCGAAGCTCGACCGGATGCTGGCCGATGTCTGAGCCGGCCCGGTCCGATCCCGCACGGTGGCACGAGCAGGTCGCGGGCGCGTTCGGGGCCCGCGTCGCCGGAACCGTCGACTGGGACGTCCCGTCCCCGGTCGCCGGGTGGAGCGCCCGCGACGTCGTCGGGCACCTGACGGGGTGGTTCCCGAGCTTCCTGTCCGGAGGCGCCGGCATCGACCTGCCCCGACCCGGCCCGGACCCGGTGGCGGCGTGGAACGCGCAGGCCGCCGCGGTGCAGGCGATCCTGGACGACCCGGCGTCGGCGGAGCGGATGCTGCGCAACCCGCACATCGGCGAGGTGCCGCTGCCGGAGGCGATCGACCGCTTCTACACCGCCGACGTGTTCATGCACACCTGGGACCTCGCCCGCGCCACCGCCCAGGACGACCGGCTCGACGCCGCGTTCTGCGCCCGGTTGCTGGGGGGGATGGAGCAGATGGAGGAGGTCATCCGCTCGTCGGGCCAGTACGGCCCCCGCGTGCCGGTACCCGCGGACGCCGACGCGCAGACCCGGCTTCTCGGCTTCATCGGCCGCGACCCGAACTGGACGCCGCTCGGAGCAGGCGCCGCGGGCACGCGGTAGGGTTCGTGACGCGGACGAGCTGGCCGGGCGGCCGCGTCGGGATCCCAGGGTCCCGCCGAGGAAAGTCCGGACTCCGCAGGGCAGGGTGGTTGTCAACGGCAACCCGGGGCGACCCGCGGGACAGTGCCACAGAGAACAAACCGCCTCCGGTGCGAACCGGCGGTAAGGGTGAAACGGTGGTGTAAGAGACCACCAGCACCCCGGGTGACCGGGGTGGCTCGGTAAACCCCACCCGGAGCAAGGTCGAAAGGGTCGAGTCCGCAAGGGCGAGACCTGCGCAGGCGTTCGAGGGCGGCCCGCCCGAGCCTGCGGGTGGACCGCTGGAGCCTGCCGGCGACGGCAGGCGTAGATGGATGGTCGCCGGGCGGAGCGCCGCGAGGTGCCCGCTCACAGGATCCGGCTTACAGGCCAGCTCGTCCCACTTAATCGATCTGACCTGCGTAAATGCAGTTCAAGATCACAAAAATGGCGCACCCATGGCGCAGGAGTAGAAGATCTTGGTCGCGCAAGATCGACGCCGCCGCGTTCGAGTCCACTGTGGTCGTTCCGGTTCGTGATCCACGCCTCGACCCTCGGTACCGCGAGTCGACGCTCGACCACACGGCATCGGGCCTAGCCTGTGAGGTGCACGACGCCCTCGCCGAGTAGCGCCCGCAACACCCGGAAGCCGTCCGCGCCGACCCCGGCAAGGAACTGGTCCGGAGGAAGCGGTGTGGGTTCGTCGGCGGCCAGCAGCTCCGCGACGAAGGCGGCCGCGGGCGGCTCCAGCAGCAGCTCACCCGACCCGGTCGCGAGGCGCAGCCGCCCGTCCTGCTCATGCCCGACGGTGAGCACGGCCTCGCGGACCACCTGCACCCCGGACGCGGCCACGATCTCCGCGTCCGACCGGAGCACCGCAGTGATGGGGCTGGAGCGCGGTGGCGGGTCCCAGGACGCGTGCAGCGCGGCCCGTCCCCGTTCGGCGAGCTCGGCCGGGTCCACCCGCGCCAGCCACGACGTGAAGGACTTCAGCGTCAGCTCCGCCTCCTCGCTGGCTCGGTCGGGGGAGGTGTAGGTGTCGAACGGGAGGTCGAGGCGGAACTCCTCGTTCTCGGCCAGCGCCTCCATCAGCAGGCCGAGCAGTCGGTGCCTGCTCACCTCGGGCACCCCGATGGTCAGGTGTAGCGAGGCGTCGTCGGTGGTGTAGACGTTGTGCAGCCAGCCGCGCGGCAGCCACAGCACGTCGCCGGGGCCGAGCTCGTAGGTACTGCGCGGGCCCTCACGCTGCATCGCGGCCCGGTCGGCCGCGGAGACCAGGCCGGGGTGGAAGCGCTGGTCGTCGAGGGGGAATGAGAGGGCGGGCTCGTAGACCTCCCAGGTCTTGTGGCCCTCGCACTGCACGGTGAACACACCTGCGGTGTCGTGGTGCAGGCCGAAGCCCTGGGCGTGCGGCGGCGACAGGAACGCGGCCGCCGGGACGGGGCGGTTCAGCTCGTAGCCCAGCCGGCGGCAGAACGCCGCGATCGGGCGGTGGGTGCGGTGCAGCAGCTCGAGCACGAGCGTCGAACCGGCGGCGAGCTGGTCGCGGATCGCCACGAGGTCGGGCAGGTCACGGCCGGGGTTGCGCGACCCGGGCGCGGCCGGCCTGCCCGCGTGGGTGTATGCCCGGCTGGGCAGACTCCTGCCGTCGCGCGAGACGGTGAGCAGCGGGCTGGACAGGGCGTGGTCGGCGAGCATCGCCTCCACCGCCGCCATCGAGAGCAGCTCGGTGTGCTGCGAGGGCTCGCGGTGGGTGAGCACGGGCCCGGTCGGCGGGGCAGCCAGGAAGTCCTCGGCGCGGTCGGTCAGCGCGGTCAGTGCCCGCAACGTGGGACGCATGTATGCCTCCTGGTCATGGCATGGTGGTGGTCGGGTCGGCAACGGGGGAATCGGCCGCGGGCGAGTCGGGGACGGGCTCGTCGGCGGCGACCGTGGCGTGGCGCAGCGCGCTGCGGGCGTAGAACCCGGACGCGACGATCAGTACGCCGGAGCAGAGGAAGATGAGGTCGATCGGGCCGACCCCGACCCCGGCGACCGAGCCGTCGAAACCCTGCAGCACGGAGCTGAGCAGCCAGCCCGCCGCCAGAGTGGCGACCATCCCGGAGAGCTGGTTGGCCGGGGTGAACACGGCCGTCGTGCGGCCCACGTACTCCCGCGGCGCGGCCCCGAGCAGCAGCGGCGCCACCGCGGTGTTGATCAGAGTCATGGGGATGGCGAGCAGGAAGAGCACCACGAGCCCCGCCACGAAGCTGGTCTGGCGCGAGTAGACGATCAGGAGGAGACCGACGACGACCATGCCCACCCAGGTGACGCGCCACGCCCCGAAGCGGCGCACGGCGGGCCCGGTGCAGAGCGCCCCGACGAGCCCGCCCACGCCGAGCGCCGTGCCGAGGTAGCCGTAGAGCTCGCCGGAGGCGTGCAGGTTCACGGCCACGAAGAACACGTTCAGCGTGCTCAGCGGGGCGATTCCGACCTGGCTGACCACCGCGATCGACAGCAGCACCATGAGCGTCCGGCTGCCGCGGAAGACCCGCAGACCGGCAACGAACTCGGTGCGGATGTCCTTGCGCACCGGCGGGACCAGGGGCGCGGGCCCGCGGTCCGGCGCGGCGACCGAGCGGATCGCGATCCAGGACACGAGGTAGCTCAGCGCGTTGAACAGCAGCGCCCACTGCACACCCAGCACGAACAGCAGCGGCGCCGCGAGCGGCGGCCCGATGATCATCACCGTCTCGCCCGTCGCCTGGGCGATGCCGGCCGCGCGGGCCCGGTCGACCTCACCCGTCACGATGTCGCGGATCAGCGTGAAGCGGGCGGGCTGGAAGAACTGGCTGGCGACGTTGAGGACGAAAACGACCAGGTAGCACGCCACGATCCAGACGCCGATGGGCAGCGCCTCGACCGGCACGAACGACATCGCGGTCAGCAGGCCCACGACCGCGCCGCGCACGACCTCCGAGACCAGCGCGGTGCGGCGGGCGTCCCAGCGGTCCACCAGCACGCCGGCGAGCGGCCCGACCAGCAGCATCGCCGCTCCGATCGCGACGATCACCCCGCTGGTCGCGGCCGGGGCCCATGGCTTGCCCGCGGCCAACACGGTGCCCACCCAGAGCATCAGCGTGGTGCTGAACACCATGTCACCCAGCGAGGAGACGGCCTGCCCCGACCAGAGGCGGGCGTAGTCGGGGTTGATCAGCACGCCGTGGGTCAACCGCTGGAGCCGGGCCATCCGCGCTACCGGGCAGTCGCGGCCAGGAGGCCGACGACCAACGTCGTGTGGTAGGCCCGGCGGAAGAACGGGCCCGGCGGCAGCAACGGGTCGACCCGGGAGCCCGCCGAGCGTCCCGAGATCGCGCCGTGAGGGCGCTGCGCCCTGGCCAGGCACACGATGCCGGCCCGCCCCGCGGGGGTGGCCGCCACGTCCGCGCCGAGGCAGGCCATGGTGACGAGCAGCTCGCCGGTCAGGTCCCACTGCTGCTGCCGCACGCAGGAGGCGAGCACCGCGCCGACGGCCCACACCGCCAGTGCCTGCCGGTCGGGGGGCAGCGCGATGGCGCGGCAGCCGTAGTCGGCCAGGTAGAAGGCGGTGTGGGTGAGCGTGTAGGCCTCCTCGGTCGACATGGGGGCCGTCGGGAGCCGGGTGAGAAGGCTCTGCGCGGCGAGCTCCAGGGAAGGCGGCATGCCGTGCTCGACGCCTGCCAGCTCGGCCAGGTACCTGATCTCCAGTTTCAGCGGCAGCGCCGTGCCCAGGGGCTCCAGGTACCCCTCGTCCTGCAGCCTGGCGAGGATGGTGGTGCGGTGCCGGTCCTGCCCGTCCTGACCGTTGGGGGCCAGGGCGAGGTAGGCGAGCCGCTGGGCCGCGGTGAACGGGCCGCCATGCGTCTCGATGAGCAGGGGCAGCTCCGGACGCGCCCAGGTCGCGCACAGGAGCGCGGTCGCCCGCTCGTGCAGTTCGTTCGGTGGCTGCTGCCCGGCCCAGGCCCGGCAGAAGATCGTCAGCTCCAGCATCGCCTTGAACCGCCGGTTCTGCGGCAACGGCGAGTCGAGAGCAAACGGGTCGAAGTACGCCAGGTTCGCCGCGAGCCAGCGTAGCGCGCCGTCGGTGAGGTCGGCGAGCAGGCGGCGCGCGTCCTCGATCGGGACGCGTTCGGTCGACCCGGTGGATGTGGTCATGTCATCCCTCACCGGCCGCCGCGGCCGTGCCGGCATCCGCGACCCCCTCGACGACGTCGGCCGCGCGCACCGCGCCGCCGGAACCGGCGAGGTCGCGACCGAGGGCGCGGGCGCGGGCGCGCAGCTGGTCGTCGTGCCCGATCGAGCTCAGCAGCGCACCCGAATCCCGGTCGGCCATCAGTTCGGCAACCCCGGCGCGCAGGCAGGCCGCGGCCACGAACGGCTGCTCCGCCCCGTTCGGTGCGACGCAGACGGGTCGCCCGCGCAGCAGCGCCGCCAGCACCGGGGCCGAGGTGGCGTTGGTCAGCACCAACCTGGCCAGGTCGAGCAGCGGATCCATCCACGGCCGGTGCACGAGCGTGATGTCGGCGCCGGGGGCCGGCCGCGGGTCCCGCGTGCGTCCGCGTTCCACCACGGCCTGTAACGGGCCGTCGGTGAACGCAGCGTTCAGGATCGGCCACAGATCGGTGCCCCCGAAAGTGCGGCCGAGGTGGACGTACACGAGTGGCTTGGCCCGCCGCTCGAGCTCCGCGCGGAGCTCGGCGAGCTCACCGGGCTCGGCGGCCGGTTCCCACGGCAGCGGACCCACGTGGTGCACCCCCCGCGGCAGCACCGCGCCGGGGAACTCCAGCGCCGGGGCTCCGCGTAGCAGCAGCGCGCTGCCCAGCAACGGCTCCTGCGGCTCGGCGTATCGGCGCGGGCGCAGACCGGCGTGCTCGCGCAGGGTCGCGTGGTGGCGGGCGATGTCGCGAGTGCGCCCTTCGCGGACCGCACGCAGCGGCTCGGCCGCACCACCGGCCCGGTAGTCCCACAGGTGCGTCGCCAGTCCGATGACGATCACAGGGAGGTCGAGAACCTCGGCGGCCAGCAACGCGCCATGACAGAGCATCGACGTCACGAGCACGTCGGCCCGCAGCGCCGCCGCCGCTCGCATCGTGGTCCGGAGCTGCTCGACGCCCGTCGGGGCCCACCGCGCCGCGGAGAACCCGGCCGGCCCGCCGAGCTCCTCCGCCGAGACGAACGGCAGACCCGCTTCGGAGAGCACCGGCCCGCTCCGGGCCCGGCCCACCGCGCCGACGACGTGGCCGCGGCGGGCCAGCTCCCGCCCGACCGCGACCGCCGGGTACAGATAGCCGCCATCGCTGAGGGGGCACAGCAGGACGTTCATGCGCCGTCCGGCGGGGCGGGCAGGCCGAGGTGGGCGCCGAGGAAGGCGAGGGCGTGCCCGTAGAGCTCGGACCTCCGGGAGGCGGCCCGGCTACCGTGGCCCACGCCGCGTTCGAGCCAGAACAGGATCGGACCGGCGCCGGTGGTGGCGTGCTGCAGCGCCGCACACATCTTCCGGGCGTGGAGGGGATCCACGCGTGTGTCGCCGTCGGCGACGGTGAACAGCACTGCCGGGTACGCCGTGCCCGCTCGGACGTTGTGGTACGGCGAGTAGGACAGCAGGGTGCGCCGCTGCGCGGGATCGGCCGCGCTGCCGTACTCGGGCACCCAGCTCGCGCCCAAGCCCGAGAACTCGAAGCGCGCCATGTCCAGCAGGGGCGACATGCAGACGGCCGCCGCATACAGCCCCGGCTGCTGGGTGACCGCGACGCCGACGAGCAGGCCGCCGTTGGAGATGCCCATGATCCCGAGCCGGCCGGGCTCGGTCCAGCCGGTGGCCAGCAGGTGTTGTGCCGCGGCGGTGGCGTCGTCGAAGGTGTTCTGCTTGTGCTCGCGGCAGCCGGCGCGATGCCACTGCTCGCCCTCGTCCCCGCCGCCGCGGACGCACGCGACGGCGAAGACGCCGCCTGCCGCCACCCAGGTCAGGACCTCGGGCGAGAACTTGGGCGAGACGCTCACCCCGAAGCCGCCGTAGGCGTGCAGGATGGTCGGGCGCGGCCAGTCGGGCCGCCCGGTCTGCGAGACCACGAACAACCGCACCGGGGTGCCGTCACGCGAGATGACCACCTCCACCCGGGTCCGTACGTCGGTCCCGAGGTCACGCCCGCACGCCCACACGTCGGTCGCGCCGGTCACCGCGTCGTAGTGCAACACCTGCGGCGGGGTGCCGAAGTCGGTGTAGCCGAACCAGGCCTCGTGCCCGCCCTCCGGCCGCACCGCGATGCTGCCGACCGTGCCCGTTCCCGGCAGCGCGACGGTGCCGGTCGGCCTGCCGTCGGCCAGATCGTGGACGGTGATCTCGGCCGTCGAGTGCCGCAGCCAGGCGGCCAGGCCGAGGGGCCGGACCAGGCCGGGACCGCGCAGCACGGCGAAGTCGGTGAGCACGGCACCTGGGCGCTGTGCGACCAGGGTCCGCCAGTGCTGCTGCGCCGGCCGTGCGGGGGTGCACACCACGACCCGCCCATACGGCGCATCGCCGTCGGTGCGCCACCACATCGGGCCGTCCGGCGCCGTGTCGGCCACGACGTGCGGACGGCTGCGGGCTGTGCCGGCCTCCTGCACGAGACGCAGCATCGGTCTGCTCGGTGAGCCCGCGGTGGTGAGGTCGGCCAGGAACACGTCCGCCGCCGGGCTGGTGCCCTCGGCGGCCGTGATCGTCAGCCAGCGCCCGTCGGCGGTCACCGCCACCGTGTAGAACTGCGCCTTGGACCGGCCGTCGCCGAACACCAGGGCGTCGGTGTCGGTGGCGGACCCGACCTTGTGCAGCCAGACCCGGCGATGGTATCGCCGGTGCCCGCCGTCGGGCCCGGGCGGCAGACACCGGATGTAGTAGAGCTGCTCATCGTCGGGCAGCCAGCCAATGGTTCCGCCGCGGATGCGGTCGATCGGACCATCGACCAGCTGTCCGGTCGCGACGTCGAGCACGTACAGCAGCGCGTCCTCGGTGCCGTCCCGGGAGGTCTGGTAGGCGAGCAGGGCGCCTGTCGTCGACGGCTGCCATGCCTCCAGCGTGGTGCGGCCTGCCGGGTCGAGGACGCTCGGGTCGAGCAGCACCCGTTCGTCCCCGCCGTCCGCCACGACGAGTGCGGGGTGCTCCTGCCCGGCGTGCTGGCGGAGCGCGAAGATCCGCCCGCCGCGCACCTTCGGCGCCATCACGCGGTCGACCGTGCCGAGCGCGTCCACCCTGGCGTGCCAGTGCCGGGTTGCCGGCCGGTCCGTGTGCTCTGCACGCACGAGCACGTCCTGCTCGGCGACCCAGCGCCGGGTCTGCGGTGCGGCGGCATCCTCCAGCCACCGGTAGGGGTCGTCGGGCTCGTCGCGGGTCGCGTCCGGGTACTGGCTCGGTGGCATGTCTCTACAGGCGCCCGGTCTCGGCGAGGTAGTCCAGGAGGGCGGCGTCCACGGTGTCGTGGAAGTCCAGGAAGCGGGCGTCGGTCGGGCTCGTCTCGTACTGGTCCCCGCAGGAGATCCAGCGACCGGTGGTCTCCTCGGCCGAGAGGTAGCCGTCCGTGGCTGTGCCGACCTCCCAGCCGGGTTTGCCCGCGGTCTCCCAGCAGCTGGAAAGCGTGCCGTCGGCGCTCGCCACTGCGCCGAAGCGGCCGTCACGGTAGCCGCACGTCCGGCAGGGCAGGTGCGCCTTGGGCCGGGGCACCCGGTACCCGAGCTCGAGCGCCCGCTGCTGCCACCGCACGAACGACGACGACAGGTTCTCGGTGAACCCCAGCTCGTTGGTGTAGCCGACGCCCATGTCGCGGATCGGGTCGAACGAGATGGTGCAGCGGCCGGCGTCGACCTCGGCCGCGAGCCGCGACATCAGGTTGTCGATCCCGTGGTGGTTGTGGTGGGAGACGTTCACCCGCACCACCCACGTCAGCGGGGTGGCCTCGGAGGCCCTGGCCATGTTGCGGACGATCGATTCGAAGGTGCCGCCGGTGGAGCGGCGGACCCGGATCTGGTCGTGTTCGGGCTGGTCGCCGTCGAAGGTCACTTGGATGAACCGCAGCTTCGCCTCCCACAGGCGCGTGGCCAGCCGCGGGGTCAGGAGCGTGAGGTTGGAGATCATCCAGGCCGAGGTCAGACCGTAGTCTCCGGCCCGTCTGAGCAGTTCCACCGCGCCGTGCGGATTGAGCAGCGGTTCGCCCCCGAACAGCAGAATGGAGAGCTTCTCCAGCCCCGCCTGCGCCATCCGGCGGCCCGCGAAATCCAGGATCGAGGTGATGTCCTCGGACTTCAGGCGGGCGTGCTGGATACGCGGCGGACGATTGCCGCCCAAGGGGTCCTGACCGGTGTTCTGGAAGCAGTACCCGCATCCGAGGTTGCAGTCCGTACTGGTCAGCACGGTCAGCGAGTAGAGGTTGTCCGGAGGTGCCGAGAGCAGGCCGGATTCGCGCAGGTACTGCGCCGTGCGCGGCGTCAAGGTGCCGTCGGCCGACACGTGGCCGGAGCTCAGCCGGGCGGTGCCACCCGGGCCGACGAACCAGTGGTTCTGTTTCCCCGTGAGGATGCGCGCCCTGCTGTGCTGTTCGAGCTGTTCCAGGCTCACCGAACCTCCGTGGTTTGTGGTTGTCGATGCCGTGACGGCCGCCGGGAGGCGGTGTGACGCATTACGGGACGTCCGGCCTTTCCGGACGGAAAGCCGGACGTCCGACTCGGATCCCCGCTACCGAGGAACTAGAGCGCTGCCTTCCCGTTGAAGAAGCAGCCGGCGTTCAACTCCTCGTCCTCGTCCTCGCTGTGTGCGACGACCTCGATCTCCTCGGGCTCCTGGCTCTCGTCCGTGGGGGTCACGTCCGTTTCATCCGACATGTACGCGCTCCTATTTTCGACGGGCGGGCTCGGAATGAGCCTGCACGGAAACAATGCTAGGAACGGGGGTTCGGAGACCGGTAACAAGCGGTTTGCCGGCGGTAAAGCAACGGTTTGTGCCGTCGCGCGGCGGTGAGCGCGGTTCGGGGTGTGCATGACGGTCGAGCCGTTGCCCGGCCACGACACCGCAGCCGGCCGGCGACCGGCGGCCCGGTGCGGTCGCCCTGGCCACGGCCCGAATCCCCGATCGCTGCAGCGGTTGTGGTGGCGGGTTGTCGGTGCCGCACCGCCGGCCGGTCCGACTCCGTTGGCGTGCGTGATTGGTCCGGCCTGGGCTCTTATCCCGGATCAACAGGAGATCAACTCGGCCGACCGCTACCCGGTTGGAGGATTGACCGCTGATCGCGCCTGGGGTGCTAATTGAACGCAGACCCGGGGCCCTCCGGTCTGCGCTGGGTCTTGCGGTCGAGAGTCAGATACCCACGCCAATGGCGACGTGGTATCTCCTGCGCTCGCTCCGGCCGAAGTGGTGCGAAGTGCTTCTGATCGAAATCGACCCGGCTGTGGGCCACTTGGTTGTCGGTGCCTCTCGGGGAATGGTTCGGGCGTGGTGACGGGGGATCTCATGACCTTTGACGCATTGTCGGCCCTGCGTGCAGCGGGAAACCCGATCGATCTGCTCTCTCTCGAGCACCAGAGTGTGCTGTCCGGACTGACCGAGGCCGAGGTGGCGGTTCTGAACTCCGTGAAGGCCCGGCTGGACGCGGCATCCGACCCGGAGGTCGAAGGCCACACCTACATCAAAATGGCCTAACGTGGCGGCGGGGCGGCTCACTCGGGAGACGTCGCAGTTGAGCTTCCGCATCTTGGGGCCGTTGCAGTTCGAGGCCGGCGGCAACCACGTCGACGCCGGTCCGCGCAAACAGCGGATCGTGCTTGCCGCATTGCTGTGTCACGCGAACTCGCGGGTGTCGGTCGACGCGTTGGCCGAGGCCCTGTGGCTCGGCGCGCCGCCGCGCACCGCCCGCAAGAACATACAGGTCTACATGTCGACCCTGCGCGGCATGAACCACGCGCAGCTCGCGCCGCGTATCAGCCACCGGACCGGCGGCTACCTGCTCCACATCGAACCGACCGAGCTCGACTCGCTCCGCTTCGAGCAGCTGGTGCGCGACACCGCGCGGATACGGCGCGTCGAGTCCGCACCCGTCGTGGCGGAGGTGCTGGGCGACGCCCTCGCGCTCTGGCGCGGCCGTGCGCTGGACGGGATGTGCGACGTGCCGCTGCTGGCCGCGGCGGCTGAGCGGCTCGAGCGGCAGTTCCTCACCGCGTTCGAGGACTGGGCCGAGGCAGAGCTCGAGACCGGCCGCGGGCAGAGCATGGTCGAGCGGGTCTGCGAGTTGGCCCAGCAGCATCCATTGCGCGAGCGGCTGCGTATTTTGCAGATGACCAGCCTCTGGCAGGCCGACCGCCGTACCGAGGCGCTCGCGGTGTACGACGAGCTGCGGCGCACGCTCGCGCACGAGCTCGGGCTGTCGCCGAGCCCGGCGGTCGAGGCGTTCTATCGGTCGGCGCTGCGCGGGGAGCTGCCCACCATCCGCTCGACCGCCCGGACGATGAGCAGCCTGCCGGAGGATCCCCCCCACCACACAGCGCGGCCTGACATCAGCGGGCAGCTGACCGAGGTGCTGACGCGTGGGCGACACCGCCTCGTGGTGGTCACCGGTCCGCTTGGCTCCGGCAAGTCGACCCTGGCGGTGCACGCCGCACACCAGTTGGCCGACCGGTTCCCCGACGGCCGCTTCTTCGTGCGGATGCACGACGTGGAGGGGCGGCTGCGGCCGGTCGAGCAGATAATCGCGGAGGTCCTCGCGCGCGACCTCGCGTCGAGCGCCGGGCGGGATCCCGACGAGCGCCGCCGCGACCAGCGGCGGGCGTGGCAGCAGTGGCTGGCCGCGAAACGGGCCCTGATCGTCCTGGACGACGTCCGCCGGGAGCCCGACGTCCTGCCGTTGCTGCCCGAGACCGGCATCAGCACCGTCGTCCTCACCTCCCGGAGCCGGTTGGCGGGGCTGGAGTCCGCCCGCCGGTTCGCGGTGCCGCCGTTTCGCGTGCCCACTGCGCTCGAACTCCTGGAGAAGGCGATCGGCGCGCAGCGGGTCGCGGCCGATCCCTGCTCGGCCGAGCGCATCGTCGGGGCCACCGGCCTGGTGCCGCTCGGGCTGCGGCTGATCGCGGAGCGGCTCGCGCTGCTGCACTACGTGCCGCTGCGGGAGTACGCGGCCCGCATCGGCGATCCGCTCTCGCTGCTCGACGAGCTGAGCGCGGGCGACCCCACCATCCGGCGACGGCTGGCGGATGCCGTCGACGAGCTGCCGCCCCCGGCCGCGCGGGCGGTGGTCCGCCTCGGAAGCCTTCCCGAGCCCGCGTTCACGCTGGCCGAGGCGGCCGCCGTGCTCCAGGTGCCCGAGCAGGAGGCGATGCGCATTCTCGAACGCCTGCTGGAGGCGGCCCTGGTCACCGTGCCGAGCGCGGAGGTGCTCGCGCACGAGGTCAAGTACGAGATGGCGCCGCTCGCGTTCGCTCATGCCCGGGAGGCGGCCTCGGCGCTGGGCGGGGCCGCGGATGTCCGCTGAGCTGGGGGTCGTCACCGATCCGCTCGCCGGCGTGGCCGCGTTGCGCGCGGGGGCGTGCGGCTGGGTCGCGCGCAACGCGGCCCAGCTCGACTCACCCGCCGGGCGCGCGCAGCTGCCCGCGGTGCCGCGGGCGAAGGCGCTGCTGCAGCTCGCGGGACTGGTGCGCGGCTGGGCGCACGTCCGGCCGGGCGACCCCGAGCTCGCCGAGCCCGCCGCACTGGTCCGGCGGGTGTGGGCGCGCGACGAGTTGCCGGCCGCGTTCGCCGCTGAGCCGCGCGACGCGCGCCAGTACGGCCTGATGTACTGCGCGCTGGCCCCCGGCGGGCCGCGGCGCGCGATGCGGGCCCGGATCGAGGCCGAGGGCTGGCTGATGCGCCCGGTCCGGTCCCCGTATCTGCGCCTGGAGATCGCCCACTTCGCCGGCCTGGCGGGCCTCGATCACCGCTGCGGGGCACGTCCAGAGGTGGACGCGGCGTGCCTGCTCGCCCGGCCGCCCCGCAGCGAGGCCGAGTTGTGCGTGGTCGCGCACGTGATCTTCTACCTCACCGACTACGGCCTGCGCGCGCCCGCGCTGCCCGAGCAGGAGCTCGCGTCGGCTCGTCGGCTCGTCGACGAGCTGACCCGGCGATGCGTGGCGCGGGAAGGGTGGGACGACGTCGCCAAGTTCGTGCTCGCGCAGCACTGCCTCGGCCTGGCCCCGGCTGCCACCCCGTCGGGCGCGGCGGCCCTGCGGGAGCTGGCCTGCGTGCAGGACGCGTCCGGGGCGATCCCGTGCGCGGCGGCCCGCCTCGCGCCCACCCGCTCGGCGACGCCTGTCGAGCGCTTCCGCAAGGCGTATCAGACCACCGTCATGACGGCCCTCGCCGCGGTGATGGTCTCCTCCGCGGCGCCCACGTAGGTGGCGAACGGCGCGGCGACCGCCCGCAGGGTGGCCGTGTCAGGGATCCCGCGGTCCCACGCCTGCTGCTCCAGCGACTCGGGCGGGCAGCCCCAGGCGGCGCTCATCGCCCGGTCGACGTCACCGGGCGCGGGCGGGGCGGCGGGCGCGGCGCGGCGGCGGGCGGCAAGCACGACGGCCCGGCCCGCGCCCAACGCCTGCTCGCCGCGCAGGGCAGGCGGCAGGTCCCCCCGCGTCGGTGACCAGCGCCGCGCGCAGCCGAAGGCCCGCACCAGCAGCGTGGCGAGCAGTTCGTCCGCGGGTCCGGCCAGCTCGGCGGGCGTGATCCAACCCCCGGTGCCGGTCGGCGCGAGCCCGCGGGCCCGCGCGACGGCGACGGCGCGTTCGACGACGTCGGGGTCCTCCGGGTCCACCCCGGCCACCTGCGCGAGCACGTGCAGGCGGTGCAGTTCGCGGAACCGGGGGTGGAACAGCCGGATGGCGACGGACGCGTCGCCGTCGGCCACCCACTCGCCACCGGTCGTGCCGCCGTGGTGGCGGTGCTCCCACATGTCGAAGATCCAGGTGTGCACGTTGCGCACGGGCTCGTCGCCGGGCCCGGCTGGACGGAGTCCCGCGTCGGCGGCCGCGGCCGCGGTCAGCAGCAGCCGGGCGTCGTCGGCCTTGACGTCGCATTCGTGCCCCGCCCGCCAGGCCCGGAACCGCTGCGCCGCGGCGGCGGGCATGCCGCGCTCCGTGGCGCGGAAGCTCCTGGCGCGGAACGGGGTGGCCACGACCTCGGCCAGAGCCCGCGCCGCCTCTTCCGCGCCGATGGCGCCGGCTGCGGCGGCGTCGCGCAGCGCGACCCGGATGGCGACCGCCGGATCGCTGTAGGGGCGGTGGCCGTCCTCGCCGGTGCCGTGCACGATGGCGACCTCGTCGTCGCCGTCGATGACACCGTCGCGGTAGAGGCGGAACACCTCCCCGTAGCCGCGCATGCCGTAACGCCACAGCTCGGCGGCACGTAGCGCACCCATGCTGGAGCTGCCCGCCACCGTGACGCCGCGCTGCAACAGCGCCATGATCTCGCGGTGGCGCACCGACGCGGTCTGCAGGAAGAATCCGTCGATGATCAGTACCGTGTCGTCTGCCCGCGGGTCGAGCCGCAGCAGGTCGCCGTGCCGCACGGGCGGCCGGACCAGCGCAGCCGGCAGCAGGGCCGCGACCTCGGCCCGCGGCAGGGTCGGCCCGACGAACACCCAGGTCGTCACGCAGGCACCGCGGCGCGTCCGAGCTCCCGCAACCCGGGGGTGAACACCTTGACCGCGGGGATGCCGATGCTGTCGTGGCTCAGCCGAACCGCGAACGGCTCGCACCCGGTCAGCTCCGCCACCCGTGACGCGCAGTGCTCGATCAGCGCGTGCGGGCCCGCATCGCCGAGACCGCCGCCGGCCGGGCCGTCGGGCTCGTCGACGTCGGCGAGCCGGGGAGGCACCGCCGGTGGGCGCATCTCGCGGTAGTGCCGCCCGTCGATGTCGTCCCTGGCCCCGGAGACCGCGGCCAGGCGGGTCAGGACTGCTTCCGCCATCGCCCGCGCCAGGGCCGTCCCGGCCCGCGGGTGGCAGGCGTAGCCCGCGCAGCGCAGGGGCAGGTCTGGCGACCAGACGACGGCCGAGTAGGTGGGCATGCCCGTCGGCCCGGTGATGTCGCGGACCGCGACCGTGCAACCGGCCTTCCGCAGTGCGGTGAGGATCGCGACGGCGTCGGGGTCCCGGCAGCTCGCCGGGTCGACGTCGCGCGGCCTGAGCAGCCGCCTGCCCGCGAGGCTCGCCCGTTCGATGGCCTCGAGCAGGCCGTGCAGCAGCGCCTCGGGCTCGGTGTTGCCGACAGCCATGCCCTCGCTCGTGGGCTGGAAGAAGACGCCCGCCCAACTCGGCTGCTCGGTACCGTCGAGGCGGATGGCGTCGATCGGCGCGAGGGTCTCCCGGCCCGTGAGTAGGCCGTGCCCGCGCACCCAGTCCAGCTCGACGGCCGGGGTCAGCGGCGAGCGCGGCGCCAGGTGCAGCTGCCGCACGTCGTAGCCCAGCCGCAGTGCGGCTGCGGGGGAGCGCACCGCTACCGGCAGCGTGACGTTCTCGGCGTGCCAGTTCTCGATGCTCTCCATCACCGCGCCGACCCGCGACTGCGCGACGCTCGTGCCGACACCCATGCTGACGGCGTAGCCGAGGCCTGCCGGGCGGTACGCGGCGTGCACCGGCAGCCCGATCTCGTCGAGCCGGGTGAGCTCTGCGACCCGGGTGATACCGAACCGCCCCAACATCGGCTTCACCTGCTGCCAGGTCCGGTCCGGATCGGTGGCTCGATAGGTGCCGGCCGGGCGGAGCGCGGTCTCGGACACAGACGGATCCCCCGATGCTCGCGGCTTCTCTCGACCACGATTTTGGTAGTGCCGGCACGGTTTGTCGACTGTCCTTAAGCGCCACCGAACCGGCGCTTTACCGGCTTACAACCCGGGAAAACCACTGTTTCCTCGGAACGGTCGAAGCCACAGCCGCACGGAGGCCCGCACGGAGGCCACTGAGCGCGCGATTGACCTCGGGGTGCGATGAACTGTGCCGGGTGCGGGTCCCGAACCACCGAATCCGATCGCTTCTGCGCGAACTGTGGCACCGTGCTGCGAGCTGCCCTCCCGCCACGCGAGTCCCGCAAGAAGGTGTCGGTGCTCTTCATCGACCTGGTCGGCTCGACGCAGCTCGCGGAACAGCTCGATCCGGAACCGCTGCGCGAGATCATGGACGCCTACTTCGCGATAGGCTCGGCGAGCGTCGCGGAGCACGGCGGCGTCGTCGAGAAGTTCATCGGCGACGCCATCATGGCCGCGTTCGGGGCGGCCGTCGCGCACGAGGACGACGCCGTCCGCGCCGTCCGCGCCGCCGCCGCCGTGCTCGGCGCGCTGCGCGAGCTGAACGTCGAGCTCGCCGACCGGTACCACGTTGCGCTGGAGGCCCGCTGCGGCGTCTGCACCGGTGACGTCATCGTGATCACGGCCCCCGGCGCCGACGTCCGCCTCGTCGGCGACGCGGTGAACACGGCCAGCAGACTGCAGAGCGCGGCCCCGCCCGGTGGCATCCTCGTCGACTCCGACACCGCCGCCATGGTGCGCTACCAGGTCGGTGTCGAGCTGTTGGCCCCGATGCAGCTGAAGGGCAAGGCGGCCCCGGTCGCGGTGTACCGCGTGGTCGGCCCGCAGCAGGCCGAGGAGGGGAGCAGCCCCACCCCGTTCATCGGGCGCGAGGAGGAGGTGCAGGAGCTGCGGCTGGCGTTCCGCCGGGTCGTGCGCAGCAGGCAGGTGTGCCTGGTGACCGTGCTCGGTGTGCCGGGCATCGGGAAGTCGCGGCTGGTGCGGGAGTTCCTGGCCGGCGTCAGTGCAACCGACGCGCTCGTGCTGGCGGGCAGCTGCTCGGCCTACGGACGGGGCATCACCTACAAGCCGCTGACGGAGATGCTCGGCTCGGCCCCCGGCGGGTGGCCCGCGTTGGCGGGTCTGCCCGGCGTCGACGGCCCGGCGGCGAACACCCTCGCGACGGTGATGGACCCCGGGGCCGACGTCGACTTCGTCGGCACGGTCGACATCGCCTGGGCGGCGCGCTCCTTGCTCGACGCGCTCGCCGTGGACCGCCCGGTGATCATGGTCTGGGAGGACCTGCACTGGGCCGAGGAGACGCTGCTCGACCTCGTCGACGACATCACGGCCCGGTCGACCGACGTGCCCGTCCTGATGATGTGCGTGGCCCGGGGGGAACTTCTGGAGACGAGGCCGACGTGGGGCGGGGGCAAGCCGTCCGCGATGGCTCTGGAGCTGTGGGCCATGACGACCGAGGAGGCCACCTCGCTGGTGCGCCAGCTGGCCGTGCGCGAGGAGGTGTACGTCCACGACCACAACGTGACCCACGACCACGTGGCGCAGCAGTGCGACGGCAACCCGCTCTTCGCCGAGCAGCTGATGGCGGTCGTGGGCCAGGGCGCCGACTGGGCGATCCACACCCCGCCCGCGATCCATGCCCTGCTCGGGGCCCGGCTGGACCAGCTGCCGCCCGGGGAGCGCACGCTCGTCGAGCTGGCGGCGATGATCGGCCGCGGTTTCAGGGACGACGTCCTGCTCGCGCTGTCCGCGGACGACGGGATCGCTGAGCTCAACACCGTCGAGCTGGTCGCCGCGCTGATACGCCGCCGCATCCTGCTGCGGGGTCGCGACGGCACCATCCGCTTCGCCCAGACGCTTCTGCGCGAGACCGCCTACGAGTTCACCCCGAAGGCCAGACGGCAGCGCTGGCACGACAGCGCGGCCCGCTGGTACGCCGGGTACGACGACACGCTGGCCGTCGCGTACCACGTGGAGGCGGCCTGGAAGCTGCGCCGCGAGCTGTGGCCAGGTGATCGGGTTCTGCCCGAGCTGGCGTCCCCCGCGGCGGACACGCTGGCGGCCGAGGGCATGCGGGCCCTGAGCCGCAGGGACCTGCCGTCGGCGATGCAGCTGCTCGAGCGCGCGCGGGCGCTTGTCGGCGACGCCCGGCACACCCGGATAGCGCTGCACATCTGCGACGCGGCGTTGTGGCTGGGCGACGTCACGCGCTGCCTGGAGGCGCTGGCCGCGGCCGAGGACGCCCTGCCCGACGACGGGGACAACGCGGCCGTCTGCGCGATCCAGCGCGGCATCGTCTCCATCCGGTTCGGGCTCGCCTCGCCCGAGCGGGTCACGGAGCAGACCAAGGAGATCGAGGCCGTCCTCAGGGCCGCACCGCACAGCGAGCTGAGCTGGTGTCGGTTCCGCTACCTGCAGGCGATGCTGCACCTGGCCGATGGCCGCGCGGCCGCGGCCGACAGGGCACTGCGCCGTGCGTTCGAGCACGCCGGGAGGCTGGCCGACCCTTACGAGACCGACCGGCTGCTCTGCGCTCTGTGCGAGGTGGCGCAATGGGCGCCGGTACCGGTCGAGCAGGGGATCTCGCTCTGCGCGACGCTCGCGACCCAGTTCGCCTCGAACCGGGCCTTGCTGCTCCCCGTGCTGGTCGTCTGGACGAACCTGCTCGCCATGAAGGGGGATCTCGAGGCGGCCCGGGGCAAGCTCGACATGCTCGTCGAGCACCTCGACGAGGTCGATCTCGACCTGGTGGCCGCGGCCGCGCACGAGGCGACCGGCCACGTGGAGTCGTTCTCGGGACGACACGCCGACGCCGAGGCCGCCTTCCGCTGCGCGCTGCACCTGCTGCGCGGCAGCAAGCACGCCCAGGACGCCCACGGCGTGGAGGTGCTGATCGCCCGCGAGCTGTTCGAGCAGGACCGTGTGGCCGAGGCCGCGCGCGGCCTCGAACACGCCGCGACCACCGGCGGCGGTGACTCGGGCGTCCGGATCGCCGCCACCGCGCTGCGCGGCCGGATCGCCTCGGCCGCGGGTCGGCACGAGACCGCCGTGGACGTCGCCACTGCTGCGCACACGCTCAGCAAGGGCTGCGACGACCTGCGGCTGCGCGGGCAGACGGCCTTCGACCTGGCCGTCGTGCTCGCGGCGGCCGGCCGGGCGGGGGAGGCGGCGGACGCGGCCGCAGGCGCGCTGCGCGACTTCGAGGCCAAGGGCGCGGTGTTGCTGGCCGACCGGGTCCGGCGATGGTCTTCGGCCGCCGCGGCCGCCACGGGGGCACCGGGTGCCTGAGCCGTCGCCGCCGGCGCTGCCGTGGCGCAGGCCGCCGCGCGGGCACTTCCCGGGCGTGCCGGCGTGGGGGATGCCCTCGAAGCTGGTGCCGGGCGAGCAGTTCCCGATCGCCCCGATCGGGCCGGTCAGCCGGGAGTGGGCGTGGGGCGGCGCCGACGGCCGCGGTGTGCGGGTCTGCGTGCTCGACAGCGGCGTGGAGGGCGGGCACCCGCTCGTGGGCGGGCTCGACCGGGTGATGGGCATCGTCGAGGAGCTGGGGGAGCTCGCGGTGGTGCCCGTCGAAGCCGGCGACGTGGCAGGTCACGGCACCGCGTGCGCGAGTGTGATCCGCTCGATCGCCCCGCGCGCGT
>CAXTTN010000034.1:0-32291 GCA_964247105.1 uncultured Pseudonocardia sp. | reverse complement strand
CAAGCCGTCCGGGGGTGAGGCGTCCAGCGCTGATCGGCTGCTCGACGGGCTGCTCGCCGAGCTGCAGGCCCTCGGGGTGCAGGTGGCGCCGGTCGTCCGCGACCTCGTCTGCTCGTGCGTAGTCCGGCCTGACGAGATGGGGGTGGCTGTGCAACAGGATCGACGTCTCCAGCTCGCCGGCGTGCATGTCGCTCCAGCCGGTGGTGGACAGGCCCGCGTCGCGGCGCGCGGCGTCCCAGTCGGGCTCGCCGGGGAACAGGGCCATCCGCAGCGGGCCGATGCTCGCCTCCTGCACGACGTTGCCGAGCACGTAGTTGCCGCCGTGGCCGTTGACGAGCACGAGCTGCGTCACGCCGGAGCGCCGCAGCGACGCGGCCACGTCGTTCACGATCGCGACCAGCGTGGTGGCCGAGATGCTCACCGTGCCGGGCCAGGCCGCGTGCTCGTGCGAGCAGGAGATCGTGATCGGCGGCAGCCGCCGCACCGGGTACGCGGCCGCGATCTCCGCGGCGAGCGTGCACGCGACGACCGTGTCGGTCGTCAGCGGCAGGTGCGGCCCGTGCTGCTCGACGCTGCCGATCGGCAGCAGGGCGACGGGCGCGCCGCGCTCGCGCTCGTCATCGGACGTATCGGCCGGGATGAGGTCCATCACGACGGACCCTCTCACGGATCTGGGGCAGTGACGAAAGGGGCAGTTCATGCAGTACGACGGTCTGGTTGACGTGGCGGAGTCCGAGCTGGTGACCCGGCACGGGACGTTCCGCGCCGTCGCCTTCCGCGACGAGGTCGGCGGCCACGAGCACCTGGCGCTCGTCCACGGCGACCCGCTGCCGCGCGAGGACGTGCTGGTGCGGGTGCACTCCGAGTGCCTGACGGGCGACGTGTTCGGCGCGCTGCGCTGCGAGTGCGGGGCCCAGCTGGCCTCGTCGCTGCGCGCGGTCGTGCGCGAGGGACGCGGGATCGTCGTCTACCTGCGCGGGCACGAGGGCCGCGGGATCGGCCTGGTCGCGAAGGTCCGCACGCACGTGCTTCAGGACGAGCAGGGCCTCGACACGGTCGACTCGGCCACCGCGCTCGGCCTGCCCGTGGACGTCCGCGACTTCGCCCCGGCGGCCCACGTGCTGCGCTACCTCGGCGTCGACTCGGTGCGGTTGCTGTCCAACAGCGTCGACAAGGTGCACGGGCTCGTCGCGCACGGCATCGCCGTCACGGACCGGGTGCCGCTGCTGGAGCCCGTCGACGAGCACAACGTCCGCTACCTCACCGCCAAGCGGGACCGCCTGGGGCACGACCTGCCCCAGCTCGACCCGGTGGCCCGATGACCGCACTGCTCACCCGCGCCCGCCACGCGGCGGTGCCGGGTGAGCCGGTCCACGGCGGGGGCCAGCACCGCCTGCGCCGGCCCGGCCGGGCGCGGGCCCTCACGGCGCTGGCGGCGGTGGCGGTGTTCGTCGCGCTCGTCCTGCCCAGGGAGCTCGGGCAGGTCACGCCGCTGGCGCTGATCCGCATCCCCGTCGAGGGCCTGGTCGGCCTCGCCGTCCTGCTCGTGCTGCCGGGGCGGATCCGGAAGGTCGTCGCGGCGCTGGGCGGGTTCCTGCTCGGTGTGGCGACCATCCTGAAGCTGCTCGACATGGGCTTCCAGGAGACGCTCGTCCGCCCGTTCGACCCGATCCTCGACTGGACCCTGCTCAGCGACGCCTACGGCTTCGTCGACTCGGCCGTCGGTGCGGCCGGTGCGGTCGGCGCCGCCCTCGTGGCCGTGCTCGTCGTCGTCGCGCTGCTGGTCCTCATGACGCGCGCGGTGATGCGCGTGACCCGCGTCGCGATCCGGCACCGGCGCACCTCGGCCCGTGCCGTCGGGGGCCTGACGGTGCTCTGGCTGGTGCTCGCCGCGGCCGGTGCGCAGCTCGTCGCGCCGGTGCCGATCGCCTCCCGCAGCGTCGCCGCCCTGCTCTACCAGAAGGCCGTGGCCGTGCCCACGACGCTCCACGACGAGCAGTCGTTCGCCGAGCTGTCGTCCGTCGACGCCTTCGGCAGCACCCCTCCCGCCCAGCTGGTCAGCGGCCTCGCCGGCAAGGACGTCATGCTGACGTTCATCGAGAGCTACGGCCGCAGCGCGGTGCAGGACCCTCGCTACGCGCCCCAGGTCGACGCCGCGCTCGCCGCCGGCACCGCGAAGCTCGCGGCCTCCGGCTTCACCGCGCGCAGCGGGTGGCTCACCTCGCCGGTGGCGGGCGGCGGCAGCTGGCTGGCCCACGCGACGTTCGGCTCCGGCCTGTGGATCGACAACCAGCAGCGCGACCGCAGCCTCACCGCGAGCAGCCGGCTCACGCTGACCAGCGCGTTCGAGCAGGCCAAGTGGAAGACCGTCGGCGTCATGCCGGGCACCACCGCCGCCTGGCCGGAGGCGAAGTTCTACGGCATCGACAAGGTCTACGACGCCCACAGCCTGGGCTACAAGGGCCTCAACTTCTCGTGGTCGCCGATGCCCGACCAGTACGCGCTCAAGCAGTTCGAGAAGACCGAGTACGGAGTGAAGAACCGCGACCCGCTGATGGCGGAGGTCGTGCTGACCTCCAGCCACATCCCGTGGACGCCGGTCCCGAAGCTGAAGGACTGGAACGCCGTCGGCGACGGCACCGAGTACGACCGGGCCGTCAAGGCGACCGACGGCCCGGACGTCGTGTGGCAGGACCCCGAGCGCGTGCGCAACGGCTACCGCGACTCCATCGTCTACTCGGTGAGCACGCTGGTCTCGTGGGTGCAGAAGTACGGCGACGACAACCTGGTGCTCGTGTTCCTCGGTGACCACCAGGCCGCCCCGATCATCACCGGCAGCGGAGCCGGGCGGGACGTGCCGATCACGATCGTCGCCCACGATCCGAAGGTGCTGGACCGGATCGCGGGCTGGGGCTGGACGGACGGCCTGAAGCCGGCGCCGCAGGCACCGGTCTGGAAGATGGACGCGTTCCGCGACAAGTTCTTCACGGCCTTCGGGGGGTAGCCATGACCGCCACGCAGGAGCGTCCCGTCGCCGTCCCCGCGGCGCCGCGGGGACGGCCGGTCCTCTCCGGGGCGGCGGCGCTGCTGGTGTTCGCCGTGCTCGCGGCGCCGCGGCAGGTCGACCAGCTCACCCCCGCGGCGTTCCTGCGCATCCCGGTGGAGGCGCTCGCCGGCGTCGCCCTCCTGCTGGTGCTGCCGGCCCGCCACCGCAGGCCGGCGGCGCTCGCCGGCGGGATCGGGCTGGGCGTGCTGGCCGTCCTCAAGATCCTCGACATGGGGTTCCTGGCGGTCCTCGCCCAGCCGTTCGACCCGGTCTTCGACCGGGACCGGATCGGCAACGCCCTCGACGTCGTCAGCGTGCCGGTGGTCGCGGTGGTGGCGCTCGCCTGCGCGCTGGTCGTCGTCGTGACGCTGGCGGTGATGCGCCTGTCGCGCGTCGTGGACCGCCACCGCACCGGCTCGGTGCGCGCCGTCGCGGTGCTGTCGGTCGCGTGGCTCGTGTTCGCCGTGCTCGGCACGCAGGTCGTGGCGCCGGTGCCGGTGGCGGCGAGGAGCGCCGCGTCGCTCGCCGTCGAGCTGGCGCAGCAGGTGCCCGCGAGCATCGCCGACCAGCAGGCCTTCGACGCCCAGCTGGCCGCGCCCGACCCGTTCCGCGCCACCCCGCCCGGAGACCAGCTGGCCGGGCTGCGCGGCAAGGACGTCGTCCTGACGTTCGTCGAGAGCTACGGGCGCAGCGCCGTCGAGGATCCGGGCCTGGCGCCGGAGGTGGACGCCGTGCTCGACGCCGGCACCCGCAGCCTCACCGCGGCCGGGTACTCCGCGCGCAGTGGCTTCCTCACCTCGCCGGTGTTCGGCGGGGGCAGCTGGCTGGCGCACGCCACGCTCTTCTCCGGGCTGTGGGTCACCAACCAGCGCCACCACGACGCGCTCGTCGCGACCGACCGCCTGACCCTGACCAGCGCGTTCCGGAGCGCAGGCTGGCGGACGACGGCGGTGATGCCGGCCACGTTCTCCGACTGGCCCGAGCAGAAGTTCTTCGGCGTCGACCAGGTCCACGACGCCCGCAGCATGGGCGACAAGGCCCGGCTCTACAACCGGTTCGAGACCCCCGACCAGTACACCCTGGCGCAGTTCCAGCGCACCGAGCGCGCGACGCCGGGCCACGCCCCGGTGATGGCCGACATCCCGCTGGTCACCAGCCACTGGCCGTGGGCGAACGTCCCGCGCCTGGTCGACTGGGCCGACGTCGGCGACGGCACGGTCTACGACGCGATGGGCGGCACGGACGACCCGGTGGGGGCCACGGCGAGCAGCCCCGCCCTCATGCGCGCGGGCTACGCCGACGCCGTCGCCTACTCGCTGCGCAGCCTGATCTCCTACGTGCAGCGCTACGGCGACGACAACCTCGTGCTCGTCTTCCTCGGCGACCACCAGCCGGCCGTGTCCGTCACCGGGCCGGGCGCGAGCCACGACGTGCCGATCACGGTCGTCGCCCGCGATCCGAAGGTGCTCGACCGGATCGCGAGCTGGGGCTGGACCGACGGGCTCCGGCCGGGCCCGCAGGCGCCGGTCTGGCGGATGGACGCGTTCCGGGACCGGTTCCTCACCGCGTTCGCCCGGTAGGCCGCGCGCAACGGAATCGGTAGGGTGCGATCCACGCCACGACCGCAGGAGGATCAAGGGTGGCCGAAACCCGTCCCCAGAACATCGCCTACCCGTCTCCGAACTCCCGGCCCCACCGGCACGATCTCGAGCCGCTGGCCCCGCACGTCATCGTGTTGTTCGGGGCCACCGGCGACCTGGCCAAGCGCAAGCTGCTCCCCGGCCTCGCCTACCTCGACTCGTCCTCGCTCGCGCCGGACGTGCGCGTGGTGGGCACGGCGATGGAGGATCTCTCGACCGAGGAGTTCCGCACGCTGACCCGCCGCGCGATCGAGAGCTTCGGCACCCACAAGCTCGACGAGCAGGCGTGGCAGCGGTTCGCCGACCGGATCACCTACGTCCCCCAGGGGGCCGGGCCGGAGGGCCTGACGGCAGCGGTCAAGGCCGCCGAGACCCTGCTCGGGCCGACCGTGCGCCGGCTGCACTACCTGTCCGTGCCGCCCAAGGCGGCCCAGGCCGTGATCACGATGCTGCGCGACGCCGACCTGGTCGACAACGCCCGCGTGATCATGGAGAAGCCCTTCGGCAGCGACCTCGCCAGCGCGATCAAGCTCAACGACTTCGTGCACGAGGCCTTCCACGAGACCCAGGTCTTCCGGATCGACCACTTCCTGGGCAAGGAGGCCGCGCAGAACATCCTGGCGTTCCGCTTCGCCAACGGCCTGTTCGAGCCGATCTGGAACCGCAACTTCATCGACCACATCCAGATCGACATCCCCGAGACGCTCGGGCTCGACCAGCGCGCCAACTTCTACGAGTCCACCGGCGCGTACAAGGACATGGTCGTCACGCACCTGCTGCAGGTGATGGCGTTCGTCGCGATGGAGCCGCCCACGGCGCTCGAGCCGCGCGCGATCAGCGAGGAGAAGAACAAGGTCTTCCGCTCCATGCTGCCGATCCACCCCAGCGACGTGGTGCGCGGCCAGTACGGCGGCTACCGCGAGGAGGAGGGCGTCGCGCGCGACTCGGAGACCGAGACGTTCATCGCCCTCAAGGTCGGCATCGACAACTGGCGCTGGGCGGGCGTGCCGTTCTACCTGCGCACCGGCAAGAAGATGGCCGAGGGGATGCGGATCATCTCGATCGCGTTCCGCGAGGCCCCGCGCACGATGTTCCCCACCGGCTCCGGGGTCGGGGCCCAGGGCCCGGACCACCTGACGTTCGACCTGGCCGAGGACTCCCGCGTGTCGCTGTCCTACTACGGCAAGCGGCCGGGGCCGGGCATGCGGCTGGAGAAGCTCTCGATGCAGTTCTCCACCCGCGAGACCGAGCAGGCGGGCGACGTGCTGGAGGCCTACGAGCGGCTGATCCTCGACGCGATGCGCGGCGACCACACGCTGTTCACCACGGCCGAGGGCATCGAGTCGCTGTGGGAGCGCTCGGCGCTGCTGCTGGAGGAGCCGCCGCCGGTCAAGAACTACCCGCCCGGCACGTGGGGCCCCAACGCCATCCACCAGCTCATCGCCCCGAACGCCTGGCGCCTGCCCTTCGAGCGCGCCTGGCGGGCGAAGGCGTAGCCCGCAACCGCCTTCCACACCGCATCGCGCGGGCTCGATGCGGTGTGGGGGCGCGTTCGACGACATCGCGCGGGCTCGATGCTGCGTCGTCAGGCGGTGCGGACGAGCTGGCGCAGCTGCGCGCTGCGCAGGTACAGCGCCACCCACACGGCGATCCCGGTGTAGACGGGGAACAGCAGCGTCGAGAACAGCGGGGCCTCGATGCGCAGCTGCGCGCAGACCGCGCCGCCGAGGTAGCCGGTGAGCAGCACCGCCCCGAGCAGCGAGGTGCGCGGCACGAGGTAGAGCGCCAGGCAGACGGCCAGCACCGCCCCGATCACCGGGACCGCCCACGCCGGGAAGCCCATCTGCACCGTGGCGCTGACGACGGGGTCGAGCTGCAGGAGCTTCGTCACGCAGTCGAACAGCAGGAACAGGGCGAGCAGCACCGTCAGCACGAGGCCGGTGATGGACGCGGTGCGGCTGGTCGGGGCGGTGGTGGTGGTCATCGCGGGCTCCTCGGTCGGTGGGTGTCGGGGGGTAGACCGCGGTGCGGCCCCCGGCTCATCGGTCGGCCTCACAGGGCTCGCACGCGCGTCGCAGGGCCTGCGGGGCCTGCGAGGTGACAGCGGGGCCTGCGAGGTGCCCCGGCGCGGCGTGCGGGAGGGTGAGGGCATGAGAGTCGTCGTCACGGGCGGGGCCGGGTTCCTGGGGCGGCGGCTCGCCGTCGCGTTGCTGGCGCGGGGCGTCGAGTCGGTCGTGCTGGTCGACGTCGTGGATCCGGTGCTCGACGATCCGCGGGTGCGCGCCGTGGTCGGCGACGTCGCCGAGCGGGTGGGGGAGATCGGGCCGGTCGACGCGGTGTTCCACCTGGCCGCCGTCGTGAGCGGGCAGGCGGAGGCCGAGTTCGACCTCGGCATGCGGGTCAACCTCGACGCCTCGCGCGCGGTGCTCGAGGCGTGCCGGGCGGCGGGGAACCGGCCGCGCGTGGTGTTCACCAGCTCCGTCGCGGTCTACGGCGGCGAGCGCTTCGTCACCGACGCCACGGCGCTGCGCCCGGAGACGTCCTACGGCATCCAGAAGGCGTGCGCCGAGCTGCTGCTGGCCGACTACACGCGCAAGGGCTTCGTCGACGGGCTGGCGCTGCGCCTGCCGACGGTGTCGGTGCGCGCCGGGGCGCCGAACCGGGCGGCGTCGTCGTTCGCGAGCGGGATCATCCGGGAGCCGCTCGCCGGCGTCGAGTGCGTGTGCCCGGTCGCGCCGGACACGCGGCTGTGGCTGCTCTCGCCGCGGCGGGCGGTCGAGTGCCTGGTCGCGGGCCTGGACCTCGACGGCGGCACCGCGCCGGTGAACCTGCCGGGCGTGTCGGTCACGGTCGGGGAGATGGTGGACGCGCTCGGGCGGGTCGCGGGGCCCGGGGTCGCGGCGCTCGTCCGCTTCGCGCCCGATCCGGAGATCCAGCGCATCGCGTCGGGCTGGCCGGGGGGCTGGGACACGACCCGCGCCGAGGCACGGGGCCTGCGCGGCGACGCGGACGCCGACGAGATCATCCGCACCTACGTCGAGGAGCGCGGATGACCGAACCCGCGATCCACACGGTCGAGAGGAACACCACGGCTGTCCTGGGAAGATCGAACAGCCGTCGTGTTCGTCCCGGCGCGGTGGATGGACTCGGCAGCCGGGCAGCGGGTGTCGGGCTGCTCCTGGTCCTCGTGCTCGGGGCGTGCGCCGCACCACCGGCCGCGGTGCCCGGCCCGACCCTCGCCCCGACGGCCGCGCCCGGCCCCGCGCCCGGTCCGGCGACGGACTCACGCTGCACGGACACCGCCGCCGCGAAGTACCGCTGGGGCGCGCCGACCCGGCAGTCCGACTTCTCCGGATCGACCCTGCCCGCGGACTGGCACCCCTACGGCCCCGAACCCGGCCACGACCGCAGGGGCGTCCGCACCCCGGCCGCGATCACCGTCGCCGACGGGATGGCGACGATCACCGGAACCCAGGACGGCACCACCGGCGCGATGAGCTGGCACCCGGGGCAGCGGTACGGCCGGTGGGAGGCCTGCGTGCGGTCCGATACGGGCAGCGGCGGGCTCAACGCCGTGATCCTGCTGTGGCCGGTGGCCGAGGACTGGCCCGTCGGCGGGGAGATCGACTGGATGGAGATCATGGACCCGACGCGGCAGGAGACCGGCTTCCACCTGCACTTCGGCGCCCGCAACGACCAGGACGCCGACTCCGTCACGCACGACGCGACGCGGTGGACGGCCTGGGCCCTGGAGTGGACGCCCGAGAGGATCACCGGCTACGTCGACGGGAGGGAGTGGTACTCCAGCACCGACCCGTCGCAGTTCCCGCCGCGCCCGATGAACATGACGATGCAGCTGGACTACTTCCCGGGCGCGGCCGAGGGATCGCTCGCGGGTCCGGGCGTCGACACCGGGGGCACGGCCATGCACCTGGATTGGGCGCGGCAGTGGGCGCTGCCGGAGAGCGAACCGGCCACGCTCACGCTGCGCCCCGGCGACCCGGCCACCGGCCAGCCGGAGCTCTTCCCCGACCGGGCGCCCCGCGCCCAGCCATGATCGTCCTTTGGGGACGTCCGGCCGTGCTGCACGCGGCTGCGCGTCCCCGTTCGCCGATCACGGCTGCGCCGAATGCGCCGGAGCGTGACCACCGGCCGACGTCGCCGGCCGTGGTCGACGATCGGTGATGGACGAAAGCCCCCCGTACGGGGCATCGTGGTGACCGAACGTGATAGCCATCGTGCCCGAACGGAGTCCTCCCCCATGACCATCGCCGCTGACCGCCTGGCCCGCGCCCACCCCCTCGATCCCGTGATCGGCGAGGAGATCGGCGAGGTCCGGCGCATCCTCGACGAGGCGGGCCTGGTCACCGGCGGCACCCGCTTCGTCTACATCGGACTCGACGAGCCGGACAAGGCGCAGGTGCTGGCCCACGCGCCCGGGGACGCCGCGCCGCGCCGCTTCCGCGCGCTGCTGCTCGACGTCGTCGCGCAGGTCTCCCGCGACGTCGTGGTGGACGTGACCGCGGGAGCCCTCGTCTCAGCCGCGGTGCTCGACACGGCCGTCACCGGCCAGCTCCCCGTCCTCGACGAGGAGTTCGAGCTCGTGGAGCAGCTGCTCGCCACCGACGAGCGGTGGCTCGCCGCGCTCGCCGCCCGTGGCCTGGACGTGGCGCAGGTCCGCGTCGCCCCGCTCTCGGCGGGCGTCTACGCCGACGAGTACCCCGGCGAGGCCGGCCGCCGCCTGCTGCGCGGCCTCGCCTTCGTCCAGAACGCGCCGGACGACCCCGCGTGGGCGCACCCGATCGACGGGCTCGTCGCCTACGTCGACACCGGCAACCGCGTCGTCGACGAGGTGATCGACACCGGCGCCGTGCCGCTCCCGGCCGGCAGCGGCAACTACGACGACCCCGACGTGCGCGGCCCGCTGCGCACCACCCAGAAGCCGATCGAGATCACCCAGCCCGAGGGCTCCAGCCTGGCGGTCGAGGGCAACCACCTGACGTGGGAGCGGTGGTCGCTGCGCGTCGGCTTCGACGCGCGCGAGGGCCTGGTGCTGCACCAGATCGGCTTCGACGAGCGGCCGATCGTGTACCGCGCGTCGATCGCGGAGATGGTGGTGCCCTACGCCGACCCCGCGCCGGTGCGCTCCTGGCAGAACTACTTCGACACCGGCGAGTACCTGGTCGGCCGCTACGCCAACGCGCTGGAGCTGGGCTGCGACTGCCTCGGCGCCATCACCTACCTCGACGCCGTGATCTCCGACGAGCAGGGCAACCCGAAGACCCTGCCCAACGCCGTCTGCATCCACGAGGAGGACTACGGGATCCTCTGGAAGCACTCCGACCTGTGGACGGGCTCGGTGCAGACCCGCCGCCAGCGCCGCCTGGTGATCTCGTTCTTCACCACGGTCGGCAACTACGACTACGGCTTCTACTGGTACCTCTACCTCGACGGCACCATCGCGTTCGAGGCCAAGGCCACCGGCGTCGTGTTCACCTCCGCGCACCCCGGCGGCGACTACGCCTACGCCTCGCAGATCGCGCCGGGCCTCGGCGCGCCGCTGCACCAGCACCTGTTCTCGGCCCGGCTCGACATGACCGTCGACGGCGTCGCCAACCGCGTCGAGGAGGTGGACGTGCAGCGCGTGCCGATCGGGCCGGACAACCTGCGCGGCAACGCCTTCACCGTCGCGCACACGCCGCTCACCACCGAGTCCGCCGCGCAGCGCGACGCCGACCCGCTGAGGAACCGGGTGTGGCACATCGTGAACCCGGGGGTGACCAACGCGGTCGGGCGGCCGGTCGGCTACGTGCTGATGCCCGAGGGCCTGCCGACGCTGCTGGCCGATCCGGAGTCGTCCATCGCGAAGCGGGCGGCGTTCGCGACGAAGCACCTATGGGTCACCCGGTACGCCCGCGAGGAGCGCTACTCGGCGGGCGACTTCGTCAACCAGCACGCCGGCGGCGCGGGCCTGCCCGCCTTCACCGCGGCCGACCGCGACATCGACGGCCAGGACATCGTCGTCTGGCACACGTTCGGGCTGACCCACGTGCCGCGCCCGGAGGACTGGCCGATCATGCCCGTCGACTACACCGGCTTCACGCTCAAGCCCGCGGGCTTCTTCGACCGCAACCCGACGCTGGACCTGCCGCCCTCGACCTCGGCCCACTGCTCCTCGGGCTGAGGTCTCGCCGGAGCTCGGGCGTCGACTCCTGCCTCGCCCGGGGGGGGGTGCGTCGCTGGACAGCCGCGACACCGACCGCCATCTGGCGCGCATCGTGGGGGGCGTGCTCGCCGGAGCCGACGCGGGGAGCTCCTCGATCGTGGACGCCCACGTGGCGGCCCTCGCCGTCGAGTCCGGTGGCGGGGTCGTCGTCGACCAGGATCTCGGGCGCCTCGCCGCGCCGTATCCGCACGTCGTCGTCGAGCGGATCTGACCCCTACCGCACCGCCGAGAGCTTCCGGCTGGGGATGACGGAGTCGACGATGCCGTAGTCGACGGCCGCCTCGGCGTCGAGGATCAGGTCCCGCTCCACGTCGGCGTGGATCTGCTCCTCGGAGCGGCCGGTGTGGCGCGCCAGCGTCGACTCCATCAGCGCGCGCAGGCGGGTCATCTCCGCGGCGTGGATCTCCAGGTCGGACACCTGGCCCTGGATGCCGCCGGACGAGGGCTGGTGGATCAGCACGCGGGAGTTGGCCACCGTCATCCGCTTGCCGGGCGCACCGGCCGCGAGCAGCACCGCCGCGGCCGACGCGGCCTGCCCGAGGCACACCGTCCGGATCTGCGGCCGCACGTACTGCATCGTGTCGTAGATCGCCATCAGCGCGGTGAACGAGCCGCCGGGCGAGTTGATGTACATGATGATGTCGCGATCCGGCTCGGCCGACTCCAGGCAGATCAGCTGCGCCATCACGTCGTTGGCCGACGCGTCGTCGATCTGCACGCCGAGGAAGACGATGCGCTCCTCGAACAGCTTGTTGTACGGGTTGGACTCCTTCACGCCGTAGCTGGTGCGCTCGACGAAGGACGGGAGTACGTAACGGGATCGGGGCATCCGGTCGTGGTCCACGAGGCTCCTCCACTCAGGTCTGCAGCGAGCCTAGAACGGCCGTCGTGGCCCTGCGGGGCCGGTTCGCTGCCGGCGGACGGCGCCCTCAGCGGGCCCGGGCGTCCGACAGCAGGCCCGCGGCGAAACGGGTGAGCGGGTGGTCCGTGCCGTGGCGTGCGGTGAGCAGGGCGAGGGTCGGCTTCAGGACGCCGGACGCCGCCTCCCGCCGCCCGGCCGACAGCAGGGCCATGGACAGCTCCAGGCGAGCGTTCAGGGTGGACGGGTGGGTGTCGCCGAGCACCCGGCTCCGGTCGGCGACGAGCGCGGTGAGCTCGGTGCTCGCCGAGCGGGCCTGCCCCGCGGCGAGCCGCGCCGCCGCCAGGTTGCCGCGCACCACCAGCGTGTCGGGATGGTCGGCGCCCAGCACCCGGGTGCACTCCTCGGTGAGCGCCTCGAGCCGCGCGGTGGCCGCTGCGGTCTCGCCCGCGGCGAGCTGGGACAGGGCCAGCTCGTTCCGGGCCACCAGCACGTCGGCCCGGCGGTGAGCGGCGTCCGGGCCCGCGGCCAGCACCCGCCGGGCCGCACCGCGCAGCTCCCGGCTCGCCTCGCTGGGCCTGGTCCACACGACGGGCGTGTGAGCGGTGCCGGCCGGTGCGTTCATGGAACCCCCCATCGGTGGCGTTCGGCGACGACCATAGACCACTTGACCGCAGAGCTGCAGCCGAACGGGGGAGTCATAGGGTGAGGTCGCTACCTCACGTAGCAGTTCCGGCCAGTGCTTCCAGCTGCCCGGCGACCACCGCGGGCGAGGGCATGGCGGCGATCTCCGCCGCCACCCGGTCCGCGGCCTCGCGGGTGTGGCCACCGAGGAGCCGGGCGGCGCTCCCGGCGACCGCGTCGGCGTCGACGGTGCCGGGCAGCAGCTGCTCGCCCGTGCCGGATCCCGCGATCATGGCGGCGTTGAGGAACTGGTCGGCGCCCTGGGGCAGCACGAGCTGCGGCACGCCCGCCGCGAGGCAGCCGAACGTGGTGCCGGCCCCGCCGTGGTGCACGACGAGCGCCGCCAGCGGCAGCACGTCGGCCTGCGGCACCCACGCCTCGACGTGCACGTTCGGGGGCCGCTCCCCGAACGCGCCGACGTCGACGGTCGGCCCGGCCGCCACCAGCACGCGGGCGTCGAGCCGGCCCAGCCCCGCGATCGCCCGACCCAGCACGCTCGCGTCGCCGAACGCCGTGCCCATCGTCAGGTAGACCAGCGGCGGGCCGGGCTCGCGCACCCAGCCGGGCAGCGGCTGGGGCTCGGCGAACGCGACGGGACGCAGCGGCACCCGCCGCGCCGTGGCGAGGAAGCCCGCACCCTGCAGCGACGCCGGGCAGATGTCGAGGTACGGGTCGCCGAGCCCCGGCGGCACCTCCGCGGGCAGGTCGAGACCCAGCTCGGCGGCCAGCGCGCGCGTGTGCGACCCGTCGAACGGGGTGCTGCCCCGGTCCGGGACGCGGCCGAACCCGTGGCAGGCGCCCGGGATCCCGGCGAGCCGCGCGGCGAGGCCGGCCCCGACCATGCCCGACTCGTGGATCACCAGGTCGGGCCGGTGCTCCGCCAGCAACGGGCCGAGGTCGGCCACCACGCGCCGCGGCACGATGTCGCCGAACACGCGCGCCGCGAACCCGAGCATCTGGTCGGGGGTCATCGACGCGCGGTCGCGCGGGCCGCGGTCGCCCAGCTCGGCGGCCAGCTCGACGAACGCCTGGCGGATCTCCGGGCCCGCGAGCAGGGGCCGGAAACCCAGCCGGGCGAGCAGCGGATGGAAGCTCGCGCTGGTGGCGTACAGGATCTCGTGCCCGGCGTCGCGGGCCGCGACCGAGAGCGGCAGCAACGGGTAGGTGTGGCCGTGCGAGCCGACGCTGGAGACGAGGATCTTCACGGGCCGGCCGACAGCAGTTGCCGCAGCACGGGCGCCGCGTACTTCGTCTCGAACTGCTCGCGCATCGCCTCGTCGGTGGTGTCGGCGAGGCCGGGCGCGGGCCCGCCCGCGGGCGTGGCCGCCGCGTTGACCAGCACGTCCACGCCGCCGAGCTCGGCCGCCACCCGCTCGACCATGGCCCGCACCGCGGCGTCGTCGGTGGTGTCGGCGACCACCGGCAGGGCCCCGCCGCCGACCCTGTCGGCGGCGGCGGTGAGCGTCCTGAGGTCGCGCCCCACGAGCGCGACGCGCACCCCCTCCGCGGCGAGCGCGACGGCCACGGCGAGCCCGATCCCGCGGCTCGCACCGGTGACGATCGCCCGCTTGCCCGAGAGTTCGAGATCCACGTGGACCAGCCTGCCACGCCGCCGCCGTCCCGTCCGACGGCTACCCAGAAACGTTCGAACTTGATACCGTCGTTGAAGATTCGATCAGTATTGGGAGGCGGACATGCCGGCAGCGGGTACCGAGGACGCGACGGGGACGGGCACGGTGCTTCCGCGCCGGGCCTACCTCGAGCAGGAGTGGTTCGACCGGGAGCAGGAGGACCTCTTCGGCCGGACGTGGCAGTTCGCGGGGATGGCCGAGGACTTCGCCGCGTCGACCTACCGGACCGTCCGGGCCGGCGCCTACCCGCTGGTCGTGACGGCCGACGGGGAAGGGCGGCTGAACGCGTTCCACAACCTCTGCCGGCACCGGGGCGCGACGGTGGCGCAGGGGTGCGGAGCGTTGCCGAAGGCGTTCGTGTGCCCCTACCACCGGTGGACCTACGGCCGTGACGGGTCGTTGCTGAACATCCCGCAACGGTCCGAGTTCGCCCCCGGCGTGGAGCTCGGCGGGCTCGGCCTCCGCCGGGCACGGGTGGAGACCTGGCGGGGCATGGTGTTCGTGCACCCCGACGCGGATCCCGGATCACCCGCGGAGCCCCTGGCGGACTGGCTCGGCGACTTCCCGCGCCACCACGGGCCCTACCAGCCCGAGCGCCTGCAGGAGGTGGTGCGGGAGTCCTACGACATCCGGGCGAACTGGAAGACCTTCGCGGAGAACCACCAGGACGGCTACCACCTGGCGTACGTGCACGCGGCCAACCTGCGCGGGTACCAGCACCGGGAACAGGAGCACTTCCTCCACGGGCGCCACTGGTCGTTCTTCGAACCGCTGATCCCCGGCGCCACGCCCCCGGACGAGCGCTTCACCCGGCTGCGCCGGATCGACCACATCGACGAGCGCTGGCACGGCTCGTCGGTGCACCTGCTGTTCCCGAACCTCGCACTGGCCGCGGGAGCCACGTTCTGGGCCACCATCCACCTCCTTCCCGTGGCCCCGGACCGCACCACCGTCGAACTGCGGGTGCGGGGAATGCCCGTGCCCGGGGTCGTGCTCCCGGCTCTCGCGCTGCTCGGCCGGGCGCTCCCCACCCTGCAGCTGGCCGCCGCTCGCGGCGCCGCCGCGGCGCGCACCGTCCGGGCGGGGGTCCTGGACCCCCGCGAGGTGGTCCGCGCCGCGGCCGCGGTGTCGCCCGCGCTGGGGGTGATGGAGGAGGACGTCTACTGCTGTGAGGCCATCCAGGAGGGACTCCGGTCGCCCGGTTTCGAGCTGGGCCCGCTCGCGCAGCGGTACGAGCGCTCGGTCCTGGCCTTCCAGCGCAACGTCCTCGACTATGTGCCCGAGCGATGACGGTGCGGTCCGGGAGGCGGACCTGACCGGGGCCTGGCGGCGCCGGCGGCTCACGGTGTGCGGCGCCGTGCTGCAGCGGCGGACGGTCTGCACCTGGCTGCAGGCGGGGCGCTGGTTCGTCGACGTCCGCACCGGCGGTGCCGCGGCCGCGTTCGCCGGCACCAGCGTCTGGGACGCGCCCTCCATGCGGTGGCTGCACCTGGTCGACTCCGCCCGCGGCCGGCCGGTCGACGACCGGGCCCGCCTGCGGTGGGACGGCGCCACCCTCGTCGAGCGCGGGCGCCTGTCCGGGGTGCCTTTCGTCGAACGCTGGAGCCGCCTCGACGGCGACCGCCGGCCGCTGGATGTCCGGGTGTTCCCCGCGCCCGGGCACCCGGCCGGCGTCTACGTCCGGGTCGGCACGTGGGCCGCTGCGGTGCTGCGCCTCGACCCGGGGTCCGCGGCCGCGGTGTGGCAGCGTTCGAACCGGCACGGCTGGCTGCTCCAGCAGGCCTTCGGCGCCGTCGAGCTGCTGGCCCACCCGGCCGTGGAACCCGGGCGCGCGGAGGGCGCCGGACGGTGGGTCGCCGTCGCGCCCGAGGCCACGGCCCGCGGGGCGGCGACCCCGGCACACCCGCCCCGCGAGTGAACCGCGCGCCCTACCCTCGACCCCGATGTCGCCGATCGCCGAGATCCCCACCCGCACGGTCGTGCTCGGGATGATCCGCGGGGACGGCACCCTCGTCGCCGGCGACCTGTACCGGGTCGCGACCGCGATCGGCATGACCGACCAGCAGGTCCGGCTCTGCCTCCGGCGCCTCGTCTCTCGTGGCCTTCGCGGTTCCGGAGAGCGAGCGGCCCGCCCGCGACCGGTTGCGCGAGCGCCTGGTCGAGCTCGGCGCCGTCGCGCTCCAGGGCGGGCTCTACGTCTCGGCCGACGACATCGACGCCCACCTGCGTCCGAGCATCGCGGAGCTGGGCATCGCCCGGTACGTCGCTCACCTCAGCACCCCCGACCTCGACGTCGGCGGCGTCACCGACCCCGCCCGGATCGCCGCCGGTCTGCGGGATCTCGCCGCCACACAGGACGCCTGGCAGCGCTTCGTCGACGACCTCGATCGCCGGCTGGTCGACGCCCGGCGCGGGGTTCCGGCACGGGCTGACGAGCTGAGCCTGCTGACGGGGTTGGGGCCGGTCCTGGGCGCCGACCGACCGGCCGGTCGGCCGTCCGGCCGCTGAGGCCCGCGGTCGCTAGGCTCCGCGGCGTGAAGCTCTCGCCCCGCGACCAGGACCGGTTGACGATCTTCACGATCGCCGAGCTGGCCCGGCGGCGGCGAGCGCGGGGGCACCGGCTCGGGCACCCGGAGGCCATCGGCCTGATCTGCGACGAGATGCACGAGGGCGCGCGCGACGGGCTGTCCTACGAGGCCGTCGTCGAGCTGGGGTGCAGCGTCCTGACCCGCGACGACGTCATGGACGGGGTGGCCGAGATGATCCCGCTCCTGCACCTCGAGGTGATGTTCGCCGACGGCACGAAGCTCGTCGCGCTGCGGAACCCGGTCCGATGACGGCGGCCGAGAGCGCATCGCGCGGGCTCCTTGCTGTTTCCGGGCGGCTGAGGCCGCATCCCGCGGGCTCGTTGCGGTTTCGGAGCACGATCCGATGACGGGACAGGTCCGGATCACGCCCGTCGACGGCTGGCCGGGGCGGGTGCGGCCGGCGGCGGAGCCGATCGTCCCCGCGCTCGGTGGGCGCACCACCGCCGTCGTCCCGGTGCGGAACCACTCCGCCTGGCCCGTGGTGATCACCTCGCACTTCCACTTCTTCGAGGCCAACCGGCACCTGGAGTTCGATCGCGCGGCCGCGTTCGGGATGCGCCCGGACATCCCGGCCGGGGAGTCGGTGCGGTTCGAGCCGGGCGGGTCCGCGCAGGTCGCGCTCGTCTCCTACGCGGGGGACCGGGCCGTCCACGGCTTCAACGGCCTGACGAACGCGACGCTGTCCGACGGGCGCTTCGAGGAGCACCGTGCCGCCGCCCTCGCCCGGCTGCGCGCAGCCGGGTTCCGCGACTCAGGAGCCTGATCCGTGCCCGGTCCGATCGAGCGCCCCGCCTACACCACCCTCTACGGCCCCACCGTCGGCGACCGCATCCAGCTCGCGGACACCAACCTCGTCGCCGAGGTCGAGGCCGATCACACCTCCTACGGCGACGAGCCGCTCTGGGGCTTCGGCAAGACCATCCGCGACAGCATGGGCATGTCGAGCCACCGCGACCAGGACTCCACGATGGACATGATCATCGCGAACGTCGTGGTGATCGACCCGCTGGTCGGGATCGTCAAGACCAACATCGGGATCAAGGAGGGCCGGATCGTCGGGCTGGGCCGGGCCGGCAACCCCGACGTCACCGACGGCGTGGACCTCGTCGCGGGCGCCAACACCGGCTGGATCATGGGCGAGGGCATGATCGCCACCGCCGGGATCATCGACCCGCACGTGCACCTGGCCACCACCAGCCTGATCCCCGCGGCGCTCTCGGCGGGCACCACGACCGTCGTCGGGATGGGCTACGGCCACGTCTCCGACCTGGGCGTCAACCCCGAATACCACTTCCACCGCCTCATGGAGGCGTGGGAGGGCTACCCGATGAACGTGGCGCTGCTCGGGCGCGGCAGCTCCTCGGACCGCGACCCGCTGGAACGCAACATGGAGATGGGCGCCGCCGGCCTGAAGATCCACGAGGACGCGGCCAGCTTCACGTCCGTGATCGACAACGCGCTGACCGTCGCCGACGCCCACGACGTGCCGGTGTGCATCCACACCGACTCCAACCAGGAGGGCGGTGAGCTGGAGGACACCCTCGCCGCGATCGACGGCCGCACGATCCACGCGTACCACATCGAGGGCCTCGGGGGCGGGCACCCGAACGTGCTGGAGCTGGCCGGCGTGCCGCACGTGCTCGGCTCGTCCACCACGCCGACCATCCCGTACACGGTCAGCACCTACGCCGAGTACCCCGAGATGAAGATGGCCGTGCACCGCATGCACGCCTCGCTCGACGAGGACCGCGCCTCCCTGGCCTGGCGCGGGCGCGGCGGCACGGTGGCCGCCGAGAGCGTGCTGCACGACCGGGGCGCGATCGCGATGATGTCGTCGGACAGCCAGGGCATGGGCCGCATCGGCGAGGTCTCCATCCGCACCTGGCAGCTCGCGCACCGGATGAAGGAGGCGTTCGGCGCCGAGGGTCCGAACGACAACGCCCGCATCCTGCGCTACCTCGCGAAGCTGACGGTCAACCCGGCCATCACGCAGGGCATGGCCCACGAGATCGGCTCGCTGCGCGCGGGGCTGCTGGCCGACATCGTGCTGTGGCGCCCGGAGTTCTTCGGGGTCAAGCCGCAGCTGGTGCTCAAGAACGGGTTCGTGGTGTGGGGACCGGTCGGCGGCGGCAACGACTCGACGCGCCTGGGCCAGCCGCAGATCTACCGCCCGATGTTCGGCTCCTACGGCCTCGCGCCCGCGTCGCTGGGGGTGGCCTTCGTGAGCCAGGCGTCCGTCGACTCCGGCCTGGCCGGGCGCTTGAAGATCAGGAGACGGCTCTCGGCGGTGCGGAACTCGCGGAACCTGACGAAGGCCGACCTGGTGCTCAACACCGCGAGCCCGCGGGTGCGCGTCGCACCCGACACGCTGGAGGTGGAGATCGACGGCGCGCCGGTGGACCTCCCCCCGGCGGAGGTCCTCCCGCTCACCAACCGCTACTTCCTCTGACGGACCGGCAGTAGCTTCACGGTCATGGAGTCGCCCTCCGATCTGCCGTCCCGCCGTCAGACCCGGCGCGACCGGTTCCGCGAGCTCACTCTCGCGGAGATCAAGGACGCCGCCCGCGGGCAGATGGAGGACGGCGGCGCGGGTGCACTGTCGCTGAAGGCCCTGGCCAAGGAGCTGGGGATGGCCGGCCCCTCGCTGTACCGCTACGTGGCGAGCCGGGACGAGCTGCTCACCCAGCTCCTCGTGGAGGCCTACACCGAGTTCGCCGACCAGCTGGAGGCGGCCGTCGCCGACCGGGGCCTGGAACCGGCCGAGCAGCTGCGGGAGTACGCACGCACGTACCGTCGCTGGGCGAGAGCGCGGCCCGCGATGTACGAGTTGCTGTTCGGCACCCCGGTCCCGGGGTACACCGCGCCGGAGGGCTCGACCCGCCCGGCCGCACGGCGTGCGCTCGCCGCGCTCGTCACGGTGCTCGCGGAGCTGCGCGATCCGGGGGCGGACCGGGCCGCGCTCCGGCTGCGGGCCGAGGTCGTGCGGCCCGGTGATCCGGATGCGGCTCCCCTGCTCCTCGCGGTGCAGACGTGGGCCCGGCTGCACGGCGTCCTGAGCCTCGAGCTGCGCGGGCACCTCCCGCACCTGGTCGTCTCGACCGAGGAGCTCTACGAGCGCGAGATCGCTCTCGCGGTGCGGCTCGCGGGCGCCTGAGGGTCCGGTAGTCGGCGCCTGTCACCGGGCGCCGAACAGGACTTGGACGGCGGCCCGGCCCAGGACCGACGCTGGAGCGGTACGACCTCCAGCCGTCCCGGAGTCCAGGAGCCCACCATGACCGCTGTCCACCCCACCCCCCACCCCGGCGGCGCCCGCCGTCGCACACCGCCCGAGGAGCGTGCGCCGGCCCGTCGCCCTGCTGCCGCATCGCCGACGAGCTCGGTGTCACGGCGACCCCGACCGACGTCGCCCTCGCCGCCACCCGGCCCACCTTCCGTTGACGACGAACGGCTTCACCCCGCGCTGAGTGCGACACCGTGTAGCACGGGGTGAAGCGGTGTAGTCTCGCCGCATGCGGGCGGTGCGGTGAACGTCGATCTCCGCCTGCTGCGCTACTTCCTCGCCGTCGCCGACGAGCTCCACTTCGGCCGCGCCGCCGCCGCGCTGTACGTCTCCCAGCCGGCGCTCAGCCAGCAGATCCGGAAGCTCGAAGCCGACCTCGGCACCGAACTGTTCGTCCGCGACCGCCGCTCCGTGACGCTGACCGAGAGCGGGAGGCAGCTGCTCGAGCCCGCCCGCCGGGCCGTCGACGCATCGGAGGAGTTCCTCGTGTCGGCACGACGCGGTGGACGCGCGCAGCGCCGCGAGATCGCGGTGGGCTTCATGGTCCGCTGGCCCGACGGGTTCCTGCCCACGGTCATGCGCGCCTACCGGGACCGCCGCCCCGAGGTGGTCGTCGACGTCCGGCAGTACGACTTCCGCGACAGCACGGTCGGCCTCCGGTCGGGCGAGATGGACGTGGGCCTGCTCCACCTGCCCCTGTCGTGGGACGGGGCCGAGGTCCGCCCGCTGCGCGCGTCGCGTCGCGTGGTCATGCTGGCGGAGGGCCACCCCCTGGCGGCCCGCGGCGATGTCAGCGTCGAGGAGCTCATCGGGACCGGCCTGCCGTGGGCCGTGCCTCCCCCCGAGGCGGACGAGGCGTGGCGGCAGTTCTGGAGCGTCGGCGAGGAGCGTTCCGCCCTCGGCGGGGACGCCGCGAACGTCGTTCCACGCACCCAGGAGGCCTACTTCGACCAGGTCGCCAGCGGCGCGCTGCTGGGGCTCACCGAGGAGCTCGTGGCGCAGGTGTACCGGCCCCACGGCATCGCGTTCGTGCCCGTCCGCGATCTCGCCCCGTCGGTCCGGGCGGTCGGGTGGCGCAAGGGCGACACCCGCGACGACGTGCAGGAGATGGTGGAGACGATCTGCGAGGTCACGCGGTCGGAATGACCGGAGATCGTCGAGCCGGAGGAATCAGCGCTCGCCGGAGGCGTTCATGTCCGCGAGGAAGTCGAGGATCGTGCGCAGCTGGTCGGCGTCGCGCGACGCGAGCACCGCGGCCATGTGCTCGCCGTGCCCGCTGTAGAGCTCGGCGAGCCGGGCCACGCTCTCGGGGACGGGCGTGACGAGCACCTTGCGGCGGTCGGACCCGTCGCGCTCGCGCCGGACGTAGCCTCCCTTCTCCAACCGGTCGATCACCCCGGTGACGGTGCCGGTGCTCAGGCCGCTCAGTGATGCGAGCCGGCCCGGCGTGAGCGGGCCGTGGTTGCCGAGCAGGGTGAGGAACTGCAGGTCGCTGCCACCGAGGCCGACCCCCTGCGCGACCGTCACGTTGTAGAGCACGACGGAGGCGATGAAGCGCACCACGGCCGCGCCGATCTCCGCGCGCAGCCCGTCCTCGTCGCCCATGCCGAACCTCCTTGACGATATCTCGGCAATCCGAGAGACTCGGACAGGCGAGATACTTGAGCCTGCCGAGGAGAGGGTATGACGACAGCACTGGTGATCGGGGCGGGGATCGCGGGGCCGGTCGCGGCGATGGCCCTGCAGAAGGCCGGGATCCACGCCGAGATCTTCGAGGGGCACCCGACCGGCGCCGACGAGGTCGGCTCGTGGCTCACCGTGGCGGCCAACGGCATCGACGCGCTCGCCGCCGTCGGCGCGCAGCACGTGGTCGCGGGGGTCGGGTTCCCGCAGCCGTCGATGCGGTTCCTGTCGGGTTCGGGCACGGTGCTGGGCCGGATGTCCAACGGCATCCCGCTCGCCGACGGCACGCCGACCCAGATGACGGCGCGCGCCGACCTCTACGCCGCGCTGCGCGACGAGGCGGTCGCCCGCGGCGCGTCGATCGCGTACGGCAGGCGGTTCGCGGACGCGACCTCGGCAGGCGGCCGCGTCGTCGCCCGGTTCGAGGACGGCAGCACCGCGGAGGGCGACCTGCTGATCGGCTGCGACGGCATCCGCTCCCGCGTGCGGCAGGTGATCGACCCGGCCGCGCCGCCCGCGCGGTACGTGCCGGTGCTCAACATCGGCGGCGTTGTGCCCGACATGGCCGTGGACGCGCCCGTCGGCGAGTTCCAGATGGTGTTCGGCAAGCGCTGCTTCTGGGCCTACGTCGCCACCCCGGACGGTCGGGTGGGCTGGTTCGCGAACCCGCCCCGCGCCGACGAGCCGGCCCCGGGCGAGCTCGCCGCGATGACCGATGCGGACTGGCGCACCTGGCTGCTGGACCTCACCGCAGGCGACCGCGGCCCGTTCGCCGAGATCGTCGCGGCCGCGACGGGCCCGCTGGTCGGCTGGGCCACCTACGACATGCCGACCGTGCCCACCTGGCACCGCGACAACATGATCGTCATCGGCGACGCCGCCCACGCGACGTCGCCGTCGTCGGGCCAGGGTGCGGCGATGGCGCTGGAGGACGCCGTGCTGATCGGGCGGTTCCTGCGCGACGCCCCCGACGTCACGACGGCGTTCCGGCGGTTCGAGCAGCTGCGCCGGGCGCGGGTCGAGAAGATCGTCAGGTGGGGGTCGCGGTCCAGCGGCAGCAAGGCGGCGGGCCCGGTCGGCCGGGTGATCCGCGACGCGCTGCTCCCCCTGGGCCTGAGGTTCGCGGCCCGGCAGAACACGAGGTGGATCCACGCCCACCACGTGGACTGGGACGCTCCCACCACTCCGACGAGCGGCACTCTCGTCTCCTAGGTTCGTACGAGAGTGCCGTTCGTCCCTGTCGGGTGGGATCGTTCACCACTGCGTGCTGGTTCGGTGAACTCGCCGGTCAGGCGGTCAGGGTCTCCGCGATCACCGCGTCGGTCGCCGCCTGGTCCTCCGGACGCAGGCAGAACATGCCGAAGTGGCCCATCGGCGTCTCGATCTTGCGGTACTGCCCGTTCGGGACCGCGTCGCAGTCGGCCCTGCAAGTCCTCCGGCGGGAAGAACAGGTCCTCGGAGAACGGGGCCACGAAGAACCGTGCGGTGATCGAGCCGAGATCCGCCGCGACGTCGCCCGCCCGCCACTTCCGGTTCTGCGCCAGCAGGTTGTTGGGGTCCATCGGCGCGAAGTAGCCGCGGATGGACCCCTGGCGGAAGTCGTCGGCGGAGACGAAGCCGAGGCTGCGCCACAGCTCGTCGCGCCAGAACGCCGCGGACAGGCCCATCAGCGAGAACGCGAGGGCGAGCCGGCGCAGGCCGACGTGGACGCGCGCGGAGCCGTCGCGGAACTCCGGGTCGGAGACGAGCAGCTCGGCGTGTAGCCGACCGCAGCGGGAAGCCGCCCAGCTCGAAAGTCGTTCGCCGGTGAGTTGCAGCATGGTGGCTCTACTCCAACCAGGTTGGAGTAAAGCCACCATGCTGCAATCCGGGGCGAGCGCTAGCCTCGCTCGCTCGCCACCTTCGCGGCGTCGGGTGTGCCCTGGAAGAGCTCCTGCAGCAGGCGGATGACCTCCTGCGCCGGGCCGCCCGGGTTCAGCGAGTAGTAGCGGAAGCGGCCCGTGCGGCGCTCGGCGATGAGGCCCGCGGTGCGCAGCACGCGCAGGTGGCTGGAGACGGCGGTGCGCCCGACCCGGTTGACGGCGGCCGACAGCTCGCCGGCGCTGCACTCGTCGTGGGCGGCCAACACCGTGAGGATCTCGCGGCGGACCGGATCCGCGAGCGCGTCGAAGGCGAGATCGGGAGCCACGCGCACTGCCTTCCGTCGAACAACATGCCCACCGAGGGTAGCCGATCAACTCCCGCTCAGACCGAACGGAACGCCCTGGTTGTCGGCGCACTGGGCGCTGACCCCGTGCTCCCCGGGCGCCGGATCCGGCGCCGTGCCACCCGCGGCCCGCACCGCGGCGCAGGCGGCGGCGAGGTCACGGACGCGGAACGACGGGGAGACCGTGGCCTCGGCGTGCCCGCCGACGAGCCCGGCCATCGGGCGCGGGAATCCACCGCCCGCGACCGTCGGGTGCCAGTAGCCGTTCTCGCGGCCCGGCTCGAAGCCCCAGCCCAGCACCGTGCCGTAGAACGCGCGGGCGCGGCCCGCGTCGGGCACCCGGAACTCCACGTAGGAGATCCCGCCCGGTTCGGACGGCGCGGGCTCGGCCGGACCCTGGAAGACGGCGAAGGGGATGCCCTGGTCGTCGACGCAGGTCGCGATCCGCCCGTCGGGTGTCTCGGCCGGTTCCTCCGCCGTGCCTCCGGCCGCGCGGACCACCCGGGCGGCCGTGTCGACATCCGGCACGGCGTAGCAGAGGAACAGCGTCGGCCGCTGCCCGCCGAGGAGGCCGACCCGGCCGACCAGGTTCGACACCTGGCGGCCCGGCCCGGCGTGGTCGACGTTCAGCTCCCAGCCCAGCACCGAGGGGTAGAAGTGGTCGGCGCGCTCCACGTCACGGGTCCACAGGGACGCGGAGACGACATCGCCGGGCCGCGCGACCGGCGCCTCGCGCGACACCATCCACCGGTGTCCCGACGGGTCGACGACCGTGCCGCCGCGCCCGTACGGCGAATCGGCGACGGGCCGCTCCAGCCTCGCCCCGGCGGCGACGGCCGCCGCGACCACGGCGTCGGGGTCGGGCACCTCCAGCCGCAGCGACTGGCTCGGCCCGCCCCGGTTCAGCGGAGCCACCAGCCCCATCTCGGGGTACTCGTCGGCCATCATCAGCACGCTGTCGCCGAGCGCGACCTCGACGTGGCCGACCCGCCCGTCGGGCATCACGATCGGCTCCTCGCGGCGCCGGGCGCCGAACGCCTCCATGTAGAACCCGACGGCGGTGGCGGCGTCGATGACGGCGAGGTAGGGCGTCACGGTGTGCAGGCGGACGCTGGACGGGGTGTCGAGAGCGGTGGTCACGGGTTCCTCCGGGAGGTCGAGCAGGGCGCGCTCCAGCCGGGAGCGCAGGGCGCGGGCGAAGGCGGGATCGGGCGCGACGGGCCGGATCGGGTCGTGCAGGGCGTCGAAGGGGTCGGTCATCGCGGGCCTCCCCGGTCGTCGGGTGCCGGGCGACTGCCGGGCGGATCGATCTCCCGCGCCGCGTAGGTGCGGCGGAAGGCGCTCCTCGCGCGGGTGAGCAGGGCCTCGGTGGCGTGCACGGTGCGGTCGAGCGTGCGGGCGACCTCGCCGACGCTGAGGCCGTCGAGGTAGCGCAGGGTGAGCGCCGCGCGGTGCTGGGCGCTCTGGGCGTCGAGCACCTCGCGGGCGAGCAGGGCGTCGAGATGGCCGTCCCACGGATCGCCGTCGGGCTCGGGTTCGGCGGCGACGGAGCGCAGCCCGCGTTCTTCGCGCTCGGCCGCCCGCCAGTGATCCACGAGCTTGTGCCGCGCGATGCCGACGAGCCAGCCCGTGCTCGGTGCCGGGGGCGGTTGCCGGCGGCACGCGGCGACGGCGGCCAGCATCGTCTCGGCCGTGAGATCCTCGGCGAGCGCCCGACGCCCGCACCGGGCCAGCAGGTAGCCGTAGACCTGCGGGAGCGCGGCGTCGTACAGCTCGAGCAGCGCCGCGCCCGCGTCGGGCCGGACCTTCCCGCTGCTGTTCACCTCCCTACGTCGCGTGCGGGCCGGGATATCCGACGCTCGTTCACCCGATCGTCGCAAGGAACTCCGTGTACACCCCCAGCCACTGCTCCGCCGCGTCGAGGATCGGGCCGTGCCCGGAGCCCGCGAACACCTCGGTGCGCACCGAGCCACCCGACGCCGCGTACCGCCCGAGCACCTCGCGGATCTGGCTCACCATCGGCTGCGGCGGGTACACCTCCGCGCCCGGCCAGCCCGGCACCACACCGGCCGCGCCGAGCGCGCCCATCTCCAGCATCGAGCCGTCGGCCACCACCAGGTCCAGCTCACCCTGGGTCCAGAGCACCGGCGGCTTCGGGGCGATGTCGACGATGCCCGTCCAGGTGCAGTACTTCGGCGACAGCGCGTTGAGGATCCCGCTGGTGCCGGGGGCGAAGCCCGGCCAGTTCTCCGACGCGACGCTGTCGCCGGGGTAGTTGGCGTCGCCGATCACCGTCTTGAGGATCTCCGCGACCAGCATGTCCTCCCGGTCGGCGGGCTCGCGGAAGGTCGGCGCGACGTAGAAGGCGTTCAGGACGCTGCGCGGCGAGAACGGGCTCTCCGACGTCGCGTCGCCCTCGGCCAGCCGGGACACCACCTCCGGGTTCACCCCGCCGCCGCCGGACCCGGCGAAGTCGGGGAAGCACGGCGTCCCGTCCGGGTGGGTGCCGCCGTAGCCGTAGGGCGACACGGGGTCGACGAACGTCAGCGACGCCGCGGGCCGGTCCATCGCGTACCGCGCGATCGCCGCGCCGCCCGTGGACCAGCCGACGAGGTGCGGCGGGGCCTCGACGTCGAGCGCCCGCAGCAGGGCGTCGACGTCGTCGGCCCAGTCGGCCAGGCCGCGGGTGGCGTCGAGCGGCGCGGGCTCGCTGTCGCCGAAGCAGCGCATGTCCGGCGCGATCACCCGGTACCGCTCGCCCAGCGCCGGCATGAGGTGCTCGTAGAAGCGGGCCGTGGAGAGGTTGCCGTGCACCAGCACGACGGGTGGTCCGTCGGCCGGCCCGGCCTCCAGCGCGTGCACCCGCAGCCGGTCGGTGTCGACGAGGACGGAACGCACACCCGCTGGAAGATCCATGGCCGGATGCTGGCCGGGCCGGGAGCCCGGGTCAAGGACCGCGCCGCCCCAACCGAGCCGGTATCCGGGGGTCGGCGCGCGCGTTGTGGGCGCGGCGCGCGCGTTGCAACGCGCGCGGCGCGTAGTGAAGGTGCGCGCGGGCGTGGCTGATCGCGGCCGGCCGCACCTCCCGGCCCGGCCGGGTGCCTCCTAGTGTGGCCTCATGGACGGTGAGCGTTGGGGGTTGGCGGTGCACGGGGGCACGCTGGACACGGCGGTGTCGGCCGCGCGGCGGGCGCAGGAGCGCGGGTTCGAGTCGGTCTGGACCACCGAGTTCTACGACCGCTCCGCCACCGTCTCGCTCGCCGCGATGGCGCTCGCGACGTCGACGATCACGCTGGCCAGCGGCATCATGTACGGCGTCGGCCGCAGCCCGCTGGTGCTCGCCACCGAGGCCCGCGACATCGACGAGCTGTCGGGCGGGCGGTTGATCCTGGGCCTGGGCACGGGCGCGCGGCGCATGCAGGAGGACTGGCACGGCGCGGATTCCGCCTCGCCCGCGCCGCGCGTCGAGGAGCTGGTGCCGCTGCTGCGCCGCATCTGGGCGATGGACGACTCCGGCGTGCAGCACGAGGGCCGCTTCTACCGGATGGCGCTGCGGCCCACCGTCGAGGTGACGCCCCGCGCGCCGGTGCCGGTGTACCTGGCCGGGTTCAACCGGCGGATGGTGGAGGCCGTCGGGGCGGTGGGCGACGGGCTCGTCGGGCACCCGATCTTCACCCGCCGCTACGTCGAGGACGTGGTGCGTCCCGCGCTGGCCGCCGGGGCCGCCCGCACCGGACGCGACCCGGACGTCCCGGTCGCGGGCTACGTGATCTGCAGCGTCGCCGATGACGCCGGGCGGGCCCGCCGCGACGCCGCCGCGCAGATCGCGTTCTACGTGGTGGTGCGCACCTACGCACCGCTGGTCGAGCTGGAGGGGTTCACCGCCGAGGCCGCCGCGATCCGCGACGCGTGGAAGGCCCGCGACCACGACGCCATGATCGCCGCCGTGACCCCGGCGATGCTGGAGCGGATGGCCGTGGCGGGCACGCCGGACGAGGCCCGCGAGCAGATCACCACGTTCCACGGCCTGTACGACCGGCTGTGTTGCTACGTCCCCAGCTACGGCCTGCGCACCGGCGAGATCGGCGAGCGCGTTGACGCGGTCGTGGACACGTTCGGCCGCTGAACGGGGCGCTGCTCGCCGTGCCGTCCGAACCGCCGCCCACCCCGATTGCAGCATGGTGGCTTCACTCCAACCCAGTTGGAGTGAAGCCACCATGCTGCAACGCGGGAGCGCTAGTGCAACGTGGGAGCGCTAGTGGGCCGCGCCCTGCTTCGGGTCGGCACCGTGCGCGTTCGGGCCGCGGGTGCTCACAAACCTTCACCGCCGGTCTCCGCCGCGAGCGCGGCGCGTCCGGCCTCCAGCCGGGCCACGGGCACGCGGTAGGGCGAGCACGACACGTAGTCCAGCCCGACGTCGTGGAAGAAGTGCACCGACTCCGGGTCACCGCCGTGCTCCCCGCAGATGCCGAGCTTGAGGTCGGGCCGGGTGGCGCGCCCGCTCTCCGCGGCGATGCGCACCAGCGCGCCCACCCCGTCGCGGTCCAGCGACTCGAACGGCGACACCGTGAACACGCCCTTCTCCAGGTACGCCGCGAAGATCGACGACTCGACGTCGTCGCGGGAGAACCCCCACGTCGTCTGCGTGAGGTCGTTGGTGCCGAACGAGAAGAACTCCGCCACCTCGGCGATGCGACGCGCGGTCAGCGCGGCCCGCGGCAGCTCGATCATGGTGCCGACGGGCACCGGGAACGACACGCCCGCGCGCTCCAGGACGTCGGCGATCAGCCCGTCGATCTCGTCGCGGATCAGGTGCAGCTCCATCACCGAGCCGATCAGCGGCACCATGATCTCCACCAGCGGGGTGCCGCCCTTCTGGGCCCGGGCCGCCGCCGCCTCGACGATCGCGCGCACCTGCATCGTGTAGAGCCCCGGCACCACCAGACCGAGCCGGACGCCGCGCAGCCCGAGCATCGGGTTGGACTCGTGCAGGCGCTCCACCGCCGCCAGCAGCCGCTCGTCGGACGGGTCGGCGCCGCCGGACACCCTCGCGACGGCCACGCGCACCGCCAGCTCCGTGCGGTCGGGCAGGAACTCGTGCAGGGGCGGGTCGAGCAGCCGGATGGTGGCCGGCAGCCCGTCCATCTCCAGCAGCAGCTCCTCAAAGTCCTGGCGCTGCAGCGGGAGCAGCGCGTCGAGCGCGGCGTCGCGCTCCGCGGCGGACTCGGCGAGGATCAGGCGCTCGATGAGCACGCGGCGGTCGCCGAGGAACATGTGCTCCGTGCGGCACAGGCCGATGCCCTCGGCGCCCATCTCGCGGGCGCGCTGGGCGTCCTCGGCGGTGTCGGCGTTGGCGCGCACGCGCAGCCTGCGGGTCCGGTCGGCGTGGGTGAGCAGCCGGTGCACCGCGCTCACCAGCTCGGCCGCCTCGGGCTCGGCGCTCTCCAGCGCCACGTCCAGGCCCTTCTCCAGGTAGGTCACCACCAGCGAGTCGACGACGGGCAGCCGGCCCGCGAACACCTCGCCCGTGGAACCGTCGATCGACAGCACCTCGCCCTCGGCGAGCACCCGCCCGTCGACGCGCACCTCGCGCGCCACGGCGTCGACGTCCAGCGCCTCGGCGCCGCACACGCACGTCCGGCCCATCCCGCGCGCGACGACGGCGGCGTGCGAGGTCTTGCCGCCCCGGCTGGTCAGCACGCCGACCGCGGCGACCATGCCGGCGAGGTCGTCGGGGGTGGTCTCGCGCCGGCACAGGATCACGTCCTCGCCGCGGGCGGCCCACTCGACCGCCGTGGGGGAGTCGAACACGATCCTCCCGACGGCCGCGCCCGGCGACGCCGCCATGCCCTTGGTCAGCAGCTCGCGCGGCGCGTCCGCGTCGAACTGCGGGAACATCAGCTGCGCCAGCTGCGCGCCGGTGACCCGCGCCAGCGCCTCGTCGTCGGTGATCAGGTGCTCGTCGACGAGCTGGGTGGCGATCCGGAACGCGGCGGCGGGTGTGCGCTTGCCGACGCGCGTCTGCAGCATCCACAGCTTGCCGCGCTCGACGGTGAACTCGATGTCGCAGAGGTCGCGGTAGTGCGTCTCCAGCCGCCGCATGATCTTCGTCAGCTCGGCGTGCGACGCCGGGTCGAGGTTGGCGAAGTCCTCCAGCGTCAGGGTGTTGCGGATGCCGGCGACGACGTCCTCGCCCTGCGCGTTGACCAGGTAGTCCCCGTAGACGCCGAGCTTGCCGCTGGCCGGGTCGCGGGTGAAGCAGACGCCGGTGCCGGAGTCGTCGCCGAGGTTGCCGAACACCATCGCGCAGACGTTGACCGCGGTGCCCAGGTCCTGCGGGATGCGCTCACGGCGGCGGTAGAGCCGGGCCCGGTCGGTGTTCCACGACTCGAACACCGCGCGCATCGCCATGTCGAGCTGCTCGCGGGGGTCCTGGGGGAAGTCGCGGCCGGTGTGGTCGGCCACGATCTGCTTGAACGTCTCGACGAGCTCGCGCAGGTCGGCCGCGGTGAGGTCGACGTCCGCGCCCGCGCCCGCGCGCTTCTTGACCGCGTCCAGCTCGGACTCGAACCGCTCGCCGGGGATGTCGAGCACGGTGCGCCCGAACATCTGCACCAGCCGCCGGTAGGAGTCCCACGCGAAGCGCTCGTTGCCCGCGGCCTCGGCCAGGCCCTTGACCGAGTAGTCGTTGAGCCCGACGTTGAGGACGGTCTCCATCATCCCCGGCATCGAGAACTTCGCCCCGGACCGGACGGAGACCAGCAGCGGATCCTGCACGTCGCCCAGGCGGCGGCCGAGCTGGTCCTCCAGGCGGCGCAGCGCCATCGTCACCTGGACGCGCAGGGGTTGCGGCTCCTCGCCGCGGTCGAGGTAGAACCGGCAGGCCTCGGTGGTGACGGTGAAACCGGGCGGCACGGGGAGCCCGAGCTTGGTCATCTCGGCGAGGTTGGCGCCCTTGCCGCCGAGCAGGTCGACCTGGTCGCGGCTGCCGTCCGCGAAGTCGAAGACCAGCTGGGCGGACTCGGTGCGCCCGCGGAAACCGATCGGGGCCGGACGGGCAAGCGCCATCGTCGCTCTCCATTCACGCGGGTGTCGATCGACGTTAATTCGCGATCGACCCGTCCGGGTCTCAGATTGACATCCGTATCGATCCCGAACCGCCCCGATGCCCCAGCAGGGCCACTGATCAGCGTCAGCGGTGCAGGAGCGACAGATCTGACGCGCTGGTACCGAAGACGCTGATCGTGGCCGCCGCGCGGATCAGCCCTGCGCCTCGCGCTTCGCCACCAGCTCCGTGTCGGCCCCGACCGGCCCGATCCCCATCGCCCCGCCCGGCGCGCCGAGGGGCTCGTCGCGTCCGGGCAGGGTGATGTCGAAGAAGCGGGCGTTGTCCTCGACGTGCGCGGAGAAGTCCGGGTCCACGGCGCGGTCCTGGCTGATCGCCTCCACCGGGCACACCGGTTCGCACGCGCCGCAGTCGATGCACTCGACGGGGGAGATGTAGAGCTTGCGCGCTCCCTCGTAGATGCAGTCGACCGGGCACTCGTCCACGCACGAGCGGTCCATCACGTCGATGCAGGGCTCGGCGATCACGTAGGGCATGGAGAGATCCTGTCAGGTGTCGATGGTCGCCGGCCCCGCTCAGGCGAAGTGGACGTACTCGTAGTCGAAGGGCTTGTCGTTGATGCCCTTGGTCGGCGGGGCGATCCAGCTCGCGATCCTGCCGGGCTCGTAGACCGGCCGCATGAGCGAGCGGACGTGGGTCTTGTCGGCCTCCGTGGGCAGCCACCTGTCCCTGTTGGCCTCCCACACGTCGGGGCCGACGACGTCGCCCTTGGGCGTGATGTGGTGGTCGGCGAACAGCCCGACCGCCCGGTTGAACCCGATGTGCGGCAGGTACAGCCGGCGGTCGAGCCCGGCCTGCTCCAGCACCCGGTTCCAGCGCTTGAGCCCGTTCTCGCAGTCGGCCACGTACTCGGTGCGCAGGTCGGAGTTCAGCGCGAGCAGCGCCGGGACCTCGTCCTGGGTGAGGACACCGTCGCGCACCAGGTCGATGTGCGCCGAGTCGTCGGTGAGCACGTGGTCGTCCTTGCGGCGCTCCTCCTGCCAGCGGCCCTTGAGCCCGGCGGTGAAGTAGTTGGCCGCGTTCGTCGACTGCTCGGAGCCGAAGAGGTCCAGCGACACCGTGTAGTGGAAGTTGATGTACTTCTGGATCACGTCGAGCGGGATCCCGCCGTGCGGGGCGATGTCCTCGGTGTCGTGCTCGCGGGTGAGCTCGGCGGCGCGGGTCACCACACGGTCGACACCCGTGGTGCCGACGAACATGTGGTGGCTCTCCTCCTTCAACATGAACTCACACGTGCGGCTCAGCGGGTCGAAGGCGGACTCTTTGAGCGTGCCGAGCTGGTACTTGCCGTCCCGGTCGGTGAAGTAGGTGAACATGAAGAA
>CAXTTN010000033.1:22250-32292 GCA_964247105.1 uncultured Pseudonocardia sp. | reverse complement strand
CACCGGACCGGCGCCGGCCAGCACCGCGGTGTGCACCCGGACGATCGGCGTCAGCCCCAGCGACGCGGCCTTCTCGGAGGTCGTCATGAGCAGCGCCGCCGAGCCGTCGGAGATCTGCGAGCTGTTGCCCGCGGTGATGGTGCCGCCCTCGGGCCTGAAGACCGTCTTCAGCCCGGCGAGCCCCTCCACGGTGCCGCCACGGCGGATGCCCTCGTCCCTGGCGACCTCGCCCACCGGGGCGATCTGCGCGTCGAACCGGCCCTCGTCCTGCGCCGCGGCCGCCTTCTCGTGGCTGCCGAGCGAGTACTCGTCGAGCTGGGTGCGCGAGAAGCCCCATCGCTCGACGATCATCTCCGCTCCGACGCCCTGGTTGGGCCGCACGCCGTCGTACCGGACCCGGAACGCGTCGCCGTAGGGGTCGGCCCCCTGCAGCGACGACCCCATCGGCACCCGGCTCATCGACTCGACGCCGCCGGCCACGACCACGTCGTACTGGCCCGCGATCAGCCCGGCCGCCGCGAAGTGCACGGACTGTTGCGAAGACCCGCACTGCCGGTCGACGGTCACGCCCGTGACCGTCTCCGGCCAGCCCGCGGCGAGGACGGCCGTGCGCGCGATGTCGAAGGTCTGCTCCCCGGTCTGCGAGACACAGCCCCAGATCACGTCGTCCACCAGCGCCGGGTCGATCCCGGAGCGCTCGGCCAGCGACCGCAGCACGTGCGCCGAGAGATCCGCCGGGTGCACCCCGGAGAGCCCGCCGTTCCGCTTGCCGACCGGTGTCCGCACGGCCTCCACGATCACTGCATCACGCATGAGCCCCAGGTTACAGTCATGTTTGACTGTTTCCCACCCCCAAGTGCCGCAGCAGGTTGACGGAGAACCGCTGGCCCATGCGCAGCAGGGTCTCCTTCATGACGAGGCTCACGGCGGGCGACGCGAGCCGGGACAGCGGCAGGTCGACGTCGAGCGTGAGGCCGATGGCCAGATGCGTGCCGCCCTCGACCTCGGTGAGCACGTAGCTGCCCTCCGCGCCGGTGCGCTCGGTCACGCCGCGCGGCGGCTCGTGGGTGTAGTCGATGCGCTTCTCCGCGTCGAAGGTCATGCGCTCGGTGAAGACCGGGCTGATCCCCACCCCGAGCACGGAGAGCCGGACCATGTGCCAGCGCCACAGGTCGCCGTCGGTCTCGATCCGGGAGAGCAGCGGCGTCAGCTTCGGCAGCAGCACCGGATCGGTCAGCACCGCCCAGATCGCGGACCGGTCCGCGGCCACGACGGCCTCGGACTCGTTGGTGGCGGAGAAGCGGGTCATCCCCGAAGTCTTCCCCAGGCGGGCAGACTGCGCGCATGGAAACGCCAGGGAGGCCAGGCCACGGTTCCGGCCTGACGAGCATCCGCCGCCACGCCGGCAAGGTCTTCCGATCCGACGAGACGGACGAATGGGTCATCCGCTTCGAGGTGATCTGCCCCGACTGCGGCGACGACGGCGGCCCCTACGACGAGCAGCCCGACGCGGTGCAGGCGGTGCGCGGTCCCTACGCGGACACGGCGGAGGCACGGCGGGCGCTGCAGCGGCACACCGGGGCGCAGTCCCCCACGTAGGCGCCCACCACGCCGCCGCGACAGCGCATCGCGCGGGCTCGACGCGGTCCGGAGCCCCCGACGAGAACATCGCGCGGGCTCGACGCGGTCCAGAGCCCCCGACGAGAGCCCCCGACGAGAACATCGCGCGGGCTCGACGCGGTGGAGACGTGCTCCGGTCGGGCAGACCCACGTTCCTGCGCCGTACTGTCGCGGCCATGGAGTATCGACAGCTGGGACGGTCGGGCCTACGGGTCTCGACGATCACGTTGGGCACCATGGGTTTCGGCGGCACCGGGTGGGCGAGCGCGGTCGGCTCGCTCGACGTCGAGGGGGCCCGGCGGCAGATCGCCCTGGCCCGCGACGCCGGCGTCAACCTGATCGACACCGCCGACGTGTACTCGAACGGCCTGTCCGAGGAGATCGTCGGGAAGGCACTGGGCGCCGACCGCGACGACGTGCTGCTCGCCACCAAGGTGCGGATGCCGATGGGCGAGGGCCCCAACGACGCCGGGCTGTCACGCCACCACATCATCCGCGGCGCCGAGGCCAGCCTGCGGCGGCTGGGCACCGACTGGATCGACCTCTACCAGGTGCACGAGTGGGACGGCGTGACCCCGCTGGAGGAGACCCTCGCGGCGCTGGACGCGCTGGTGCAGTCGGGCAAGGTCCGCTACGTCGGGGCGTCCAACTACGCGGCGTGGCACCTGATGAAGGCGCTGGGCATCTCCGAGCGCGACGGGCTCGCGCGGTTCGCCAGCCAGCAGATCTACTACTCGCTGCAGGCCCGCGACGCCGAGACCGAGCTGGTGCCGGTGTCGATCGACCAGGGCCTGGGCATCCTGGTGTGGAGCCCGATCGCGGGCGGGCTGCTCTCGGGCAAGTACCGCCGCGGCGTCGAGGCCCCGGCCGGCAGCCGCCACCTCGGCGAGTGGGACGAGCCGCCCGTCCACGACGAGGACAAGCTCTACGACACGATCGAGGCGCTCGTCGGGATCGGCGAGGCGCACGGGGTGTCGGCGGCGCGGGTCGCGCTCGCGTACCTGCTGGCCAAGCCCGCGGTCACGTCGCTGATCGTCGGCGCGCGCACCGAGGAGCAGCTGGCCGACAACCTCGCGGTGGCGGAGCTGGCGCTCACCGCCGAGGAGATCACGTCGCTCGACGACGTCAGCGGCGAGCCCCTGCGCTACCCGTACTGGCACCAGGCCAAGACCGCGCGGGACCGGCTCAGCCCGGCCGACCTGAGCCTGCTGGGCCGCCACCTGGGTTGAGCCCGCTCGAGTGATCGGTCCGGGCGCGATCACCTCGGGCAGAATGCTCGACGTGCCCGACGTCGACCTCCCCAGCGCCGGGCCCGACCCGTTGCCGTTCGACGTCGCGCTGGCCGCCGTCCTGGGATACGCCCGCGGGACGCGCCCGCTGCGGTTCCGCTCCCTCGACGCGCCGCAGGGGCGCTGGGTGGTGCTGCCGGCGTTCGGCTGGACGCGGTTCGACGCGAGGACGCCCGTCCCGCCCGGTGACACCGACGTCCTCGTCGGGGAGGCACTGCACGGACGCCTCGACCGCGCCGGGTGGCACGACGTCCGCGACGCGCTCTCCCGCGTCGGCCCGCTCGTCGACGCGGCCGACCACCGGGCCGCGGGCCGGGCGTTCTGGGAGCTGCCCGACGACGAGCTGTCCGTGCTGGGCGAGCCGGGCACCGTCGGTGCCGCGCTGCGGGAGACCGGGCGGGTCGCCGGGAACCACCCCGGGCACGTCGCCGCCGCCCTGCACCACCGCCGTCCCGCGCTGGTCCCGCACGTCACCCGCAGCACCCGCCGGGCCCTGCTCCCGCACGTCGAGGAGGGTGACAGCGGGGTGGAGGCCGTCATCCGGCGCGAGCTGCGCGCCAACGCCGACGCGTTCGCCGCGTTGGAGGAGGCCGTGACCGAGCTGCTGGGCGACGCCCGCCCGACCCGGCTCCGGCTGCACGACATCCTGCTGTGGCTGTCGACGACGCTGCGCCTGACCCACGCCGTCGAGCTCGGCCGCGCGAGCGCCGAGTGGGGCGTGCACCCACGCTGATCTGCCAGACTTCGCCGATGGCGAAGACCCTGAAGATCACCCGGATCCCCAAGGACGTCTACGAGGCGGAGTTGCTGCGGCTGCAGGGCGAGCTGGTGCAGCTGCAGGAGTGGGTGAAGGCGACCGGCGCGCGCCTGGTGGTGCTGTTCGAGGGACGCGACGCCGCGGGCAAGGGCGGCACCATCCAGCGCGTCTCGGCCTACCTCAACCCCCGGGTCTGCCGCATCGTCGCGCTGCCCGCACCGTCGATGCGGGAGAAGTCGCAGTGGTACTTCCAGCGCTACATCGAGCACCTGCCCGCGGGCGGCGAGATCGTGCTGCTGGACCGCAGCTGGTACAACCGCGCCGGCGTCGAGCGCGTGATGGGCTTCTGCACCCCGACGGAGTACAACCGTTTCATGCGGCAGTGCCCGATCTTCGAGAACCTGCTGGTGGAGGACGGCATCCTGCTGCGCAAGTACTGGTTCTCGGTGAGCGACACCGAGCAGGAACGGCGCTTCCGCGAACGGATGGGCAACCCGCTCAAGCAGTGGAAGCTCTCCCCCATGGACCTGGAGTCGATCACGCGCTGGGACGACTACTCGCAGGCCAAGGACGAGATGCTGGTGCACACCGACACCGACATCTCGCCGTGGTTCGTGGTGGAGGCCGAGGACAAGCGCGCCGCCCGGCTCAACATGATCCACCACCTGCTGGGCAGCGTGCCCTGGGAGCACACGCCGACGCCCGAGTTCGCGATGCCGAAGCGGCCGAAGGGACGCGGCTACCAGCGCCCGCCGCGCGAGGTGGCCCGCTCGGTGCCGGACTACGCCCGGACCCTGGTCGGGTAGCGGCGCTACAGCGGGAGCACCGGCGCGGCGAGGATCGCCTCGCCGACCATCGCCGTCACGCGGTCCAGGTCGCGGTCCAGCGCGGCGACGGCGGCCGGGCGGTCCGGGGCCGTCCAGGCGTTCGCGGCGAGGTCCCACGCCACCGTGCGGGTGGTGCGTACCAGCAGGTCACCGACCCGGTTCGCGCCACCGTCCACGACGACCGGGCCCCGGGAGAGCGGGCTGCCGAACAGCTCCCGCAGGCCGTCCATGCGGGCGGCGAAGATCTCGTTGACGCCGTCGTAGTCGCCGCGGCGCAGCGGGGTCGGCGGGAAGTCCGGCCAGGTCGCGATCAGGGCGGCCGCGAGGTCGTAATTGATGTGCGCGTTCACCCCGGCGGTGGCGAACCGCGCGGGGTCGACGGCGGCGTCGGTGCGCCGGTCGAACAGCAGCCGCCAGCTGGCCGGCGTCGTCGACGGGTCGCGGGCGTGGGCGAGCAGGGCGGCGAAGTAGCGGCGCGCGAACTCGACGTCGAGCCGGACGAGGAAGTCGCGGTCGGCGAACGGCCGCGTCTGCACCGTCTCGGTGATGATCGTGTAGAGGCGGGAGAAGCACGCGATCCCGTCGCGCTCCCCCAGCTCCGAGGCCGCGGCCATGTGCTCCCGCACCGCGGCGAGCCGTTGCGCCACCTCCGCGATCGACGAGACGGGCCCCTCGATGATCGGCACCAGCCCGCGGACCGCGTCGAGCGACGCCGCAGGACCGGGCCGGAAGGCGCGCGCCATCCCGCTGCCGAGCCCCACCGACACCACCGCGGCTCCCAGGAGGGCGAGCACCGCTCGCCTGCCCACCGGTTGGGGCTGGACCTCGGCCACGGCGGGCTCCTCGGCTCGGACGAGCGAAGCGAACCGGCATTCGCCGGCAGCAGGGGCTGCGCTGCCGTCGACCGATGATGGCCGGACGGGGCTACGCGTCGCAGCCGCCGTTCGGGGTACGGGACTGAGCCGTCCGGCGGAACGTCGGAACCCGGGCCCAGCACGGTGGCGTCGGTCGCGCCTGTCCTGCCAGCCGGCGACACCGGCCACCACCTGACACACCAGATCGTGAGCGACGCCATGTCCGGGGCCCCTCGATCGATCTGCCCTGGACGGCAGGTCGACGGTACTTCGTCGCGGTCGCGGTCAGGGTGCCGCCGCGAGTCGTATACCGAGTGCGATGAGGACCGTGCCGCTGATCGCGTCGAGCCTGCGTCGTATGCGGGGACGCTTGGTCCATGTACCAGCACGGGCGACTCCGGCCGCGAGCGCCAGGTAGAGCAGGATCTCGATGGCGACCTGGACGAGGGCGAGAGCAGCCGTGGTGGTGAAGAGCGGCTGGCCGGCGGGGACGAACTGTGGGTAGAACGCGATCATGAATACGGCGGCTTTGGGGTTGGCCAGCTGCACCAGCACACCTTCACCGAATGCGGTCCACCAGCCGCGCCGAACTCTGGCTCCTGGGGCATCCGGTGAAGGCTGGGCCGCTGCCACGGCGTGCTCGGCAGGTGGGGTGGCCGGCTGGCGACGGTCGTCGAGCACGCTGCGCCAGGCGCGGACACCGAGCAGGATCAGCACGGCGGCGCCCACCACGCGGAGGACGAGGTAGGCGATCTCGGAGGCGGCGACCAGGGCGGCGAAGCCGCCTGCGGCGAGCAGCGCCCAGGTGTAGAGGCCGAGTTCCAGGCCGAGCACGGTCGGGACTGCTCCACGCATCCCGTGCAGCGCGGCCCGCCGCAGTATGAGCGCCATCGCCGGCCCGGGCGAAGCGGAGATCAGCACAACGGCGGCGACGAACGCCAGCACCGAGGACAGTTCCACGTGAAGGATCGTGACGGCGTTGCCTTCCGATGTCGACCACGATGATCAGCCGGGCTCACTCGGCGGGTGCGCTGGGGGCTGCTGCCAGGGATACGGTCGATCTCGCAGCCGGCTTCGAGGTCGACCTTGGTGAGGTGCAGTGATGACGGGTCCTGCCGCCGGGGAACAGCGGGTGGTCGGTGTAGCGCTCCCGGGTCTGGACGGCCACCACCGAACTGGCGCCGGCCAGTGGCAGGCGGTTTTCGACGCGTTGACAACCATTCCCGGCGCGTTCGACGAGGTGCGAGCCCGGATCACACCGGCGACACCGGGGAGGCGGCGACCTCGACCGGCAGGCGCTTGACCCCGTTCTGGAAGCTCGACGCGAGCCGCACGGGATCACCGGCCGGGCGCAGCTCGCCCAGCCGCCCCAGCACCTCCCCGAACAGGGCCCGCATCTGCACCCGGGCCAGGCGTGCGCCGAGGCAGAAGTGCGGGCCGAAGCCGAACGACACGTGGTCGTTGGGCGTGCGGTCGACGAGGAACGCGTCGGGCTCGGGGAAGACGCCCTCGTCACGGTTGGCCGCGGCGTGGAACACCACGACCCTGTCGCCCGCGGCGATGTCGACACCGCCCAGCCGGGTCGGGCGCGACGCGGTCCGCCGGAAGTGCAGCACGGGCGGCCACCAGCGCAGCATCTCCTCGACCGCGGTCGGGAGCAGGGCCGGGTCGCGCCGCAGCCGGGCGTACTGCTCGGGGTGCTGCATCAGCGCCGACATGCCGCCGGGCAGCCCGTTGCGCAGCGTCTCGTTGCCGGCCACCGCGAACAGCCAGAACAGGTTCTCGAACTCGGCCGTGGTGACGCCGCCGTCCTGCAGCACCAGCGACATCACGTCCTCGCCCGGCCGGCGGCGGCGGTGCTCGGCGAGCTCGTGGGCGTAGGCGTAGAGATCGGGCATGCCGCCCCGGCTGCGCGGGTCGGGGAGGTTGCCGTCGGCGTCCGGCCCGATGCGGTGCTGCAGCGCGCGGCGGGCCATGTCCGAGCCGCTCCCGGCGTCGAAGCGGTCGCTCGTGGCGTACTCCGCGTCCTGGAAGCCGATCACGCGGTTGCTCCAGTCGTAGAGCAGGTCGCGGTCGGTCCCGGGCATGCCCAGCAGCTCCGCCAGCGTGAACAGCGGCAGGTCGCCCGCGAGGTCGCCGACGAAGTCGAACGACCGGCGGCCGGCGACGCCGTCGACGAGCTCGGTCGCGCGCCGCCGTACCCGGGCCTCGATCCGCGCGATCGCCTTCGGGGTGAAGGCGCGCCCGAGGACGCGCCGCAACCGCGTGTGGCCGGGCGCGTCCATGTTGAGCATCTGCTGCTGGACGTAGGCGAGGTCGTCGGGGGCGTAGTCGCGGATCTGGGTGGCGCCCGCCTGCGACGAGAACGTCACCGCGTCCCGCAGCACGGCCTTGACCTCGGCGTGGGTGAACACCGCCCAGAACCCGGGCTCGGCGCACCAGGACACCGGGCTCTCCCGCCGCAACCGCGCGAGCGTCGCGTACGGGACCCCCTCGACGTACGTCCGGGGGTCGACGATCTCGAACGGCACCATCGCCATCCCTGCACGCTACGGCCTGACCCGCTCCCGGACCGAGGCCCACAGCGGTCCGATGCCCAGCCACACCACCACGACGACCGTCAGCCCCTCGATCCAGCCCGCCAGCTCGGCGGTCCGGCCGGCGTCGCCGACCACCACGATCGCCACCGCGAGCAGGCCGCAGGCGATCGCCCACGCCCCGAGCCCACGCAGCCACTGGGCCCACTCGTGCGCCGCCCCCCGTCGCGGTTTCGACGGCGCGGGCCCGCCCGCGAACCGGTGCGCGACCCGCGCGTCGACGGCGCGGATCGTGCGGTGACCGAACACCACGGAGAATCCGATGTAGACCGCCGCGAGCGCGTGGGCCGCGGTCGCGACGGCACCGCCGCGCAGGTCGACGACGGTCGCCGCCAGCAGCACGAGATCCACCAGCGGCACCCCGATCAGCAGCGCGGCCCCGAGCCGGGGCCTGCGCAGGCCGTACCGGGCGAGCAACCCGGCGGCCAGCAGCACCCAGAACCCCACCTCGCACGCCACGATCACAGCGACGATCATCGACAGCTCCTCCCATACGATCGTATGAGAAGGAGGCTACCGTACGATCGTATGAATGACGAGCGACAGCGGTCCGGGCCGGCTGGCCGAGGCAGCTGTCACGGTCGTCGCCCGCGACGGGTTCGACGTGCTCAGCGTGCGTACGGTCGCCAGGGAGGCCGGCGTCGCCGCCGGCACCGTGCAGTACCACTTCCCCACCCGGGCCCACCTGCTCCAGGCCGCCTTCGACCACACGGTCGGGGCGATCACGGCCCGCGTGGACGGCGCCCGGCCCAGGCCGGGTGCGCCGTTCGCGGAGGAGCTGGGGCGCTTCCTGCGCGAGCTGCTCCCCCTCGACGAGCGGCGGCGGCGCGAGTGCACGGTGTGGATCGCGTTCAGCGCGGCAGCCGTGGTCGACCCCGAGCTGCGCCGCCGCCATCGTGACGCGGTCGGACTGATCCGCACGGGGCTGGCCGAGGTGATCGCCACCGGTCGGGACGAAGGCCTGGTCCCGCCGTCGGTCGACCCCGACCTCGCGGCCGGCGTGCTCGGCGCGGTGGTCGACGGGCTGGCCCTGGAGGGCCTCACCGCGGAGGGGGCCGGGCCGTCCACCACCATCCTGGAGCACGCCATCGCCGCCACCCTCGGCGGGTTCACCGAGGCACGGTGACGGGCGTCCCGGCCTCCAGCCGCACGGTCCGGCCGGCCACGTCGATCTCCTCCGTCCCGCCCGCATCGCCGCCCAGCAGCAGCTCGACGTGCTGGTGGTCGATCGCGACCCGGATCGGGCGGCCGCGCCAGCGGATGCGGAACCGGATGCCCTCCCAGTTCTCGGGAAGCCACGGGGTGAGGGTCACGCGTCCGCCGAGGACGCGCAGGCCGCCGAAGCCGTTGACGAGGATCTGCCAGGTGCCCCCGGCCGAGGCGATGTGCATGCCGTCGGCGGTGTTGCCCTGGTTGTCGGCGAGGTCGACGAGGACCGAGCGCTCGAAGTACTGCACCGCGCGCGTGGTGTCGCCGACCTCGATCCCGATGATCGCGTGGACCGACGGGCTCAGCGACGACTTGTGCATCGTCCGGGCCTCGTAGAACGCGAAGTTCGCCTTCTTCGTCCCCGCGCCGTACTCGTCGGGCAGCAGCGACATCAGCATGACGACGTCGGGCTGCTTGATCAGCGTGGTCGTCTCGCAGTTGAAGTGGTGGTAACCCTTCGGGTAGCGCGGCATGTCGTTCTCGTCCCACTCGGTGATGGGCACGTCGTCGCGCTCGAAGTAGCCGGTGAACTGCTCGATGACGCCGTTCTCCTCGCGGGCGCCGAGGATCCGGCCGGCCACCTCCAGCCAGCGGTCCCGCTCCCGCGGCTCCAGGCCGATCCTCGACGCGACCGCGGCCAGCGCGTCGGGGTGGTGGTCCCGCAGCTCGTCGTACAGCTCGACGCTGCGGGTGAGGTGCCACCGGGCGAGGCGGTTGGTGAAGGCGTTGTTGTCGACGTGGGAGTGGAACTCGTCGGGGCCCATGACCTGGCGCAGCTCGTAGGACGCGCCATCGGCCGACGGTTCGACGCGGTCGACCCAGAACCGGCTCGTCTCGAACAGCACCTCGGCGCCGGCGCCGTGCAGGAACGCCGTGTCGCCGGTGGCCT
>CAXTTN010000033.1:5256-22240 GCA_964247105.1 uncultured Pseudonocardia sp. | reverse complement strand
GTGGCCTCGGCGTACCGGACGATGCCGTAGGCGACGTCGGCCGAGACGTGGATCTCCTCCTCGCGCGTCCAGAACCGGTCGGCGCCGTCGTGGGTGAACTGCGGGCACTCCTCGCGGCCGGTGTCGGCGGACTCCCACGGGTACCGGGCGCCGCCGGTGCCGTTCTCGCGGGAGTTCTCGCGCGCGCCGTCGAGGGTGTGGTGGCGGTAGCGCAGCAGCGCCCGCGCGGTGTCGGGCCGGGTCAGGATGTAGAAGGACAGCAGGAAGATCTCGGTGTCCCAGAACACGTGGCCCCGGTAGCGCTCGCCGGTCAGCGCGTTCGCGCCGATGTTGACCGTCGGGTCGTCGGGGTTGGCCGCGATCAGCAGGTGGTAGACGCAGAACCGCAGCGCGCGGGTGAAGCGCTCGTCGCCGACGACCTCGCAGTCGCAGTCCTCCCACAGGCCCCGCCAGACCGCCCGGCTGGCCTCGACGACGGCGTCGAACCCGCCCGCCCCGGCCAGTGCCGCGCGACAGCGACCCTGCAGGGACCCGGCGTGGTCCGGGTCGCGGGACGTGCCGACGGCCACCAGCTTGTCCAGCCGCAGGGTCTCCCCCGCCGACACCCGCTGCACGACCTGCTCGGTGATCCGCGCGCTGCGCTGCCGCACGCCCCGCCACCGCGGCGACGGCGAGCAGGTCGTCGACGCGGCGTACCCCACGTCCACGCCGGTGTCGATCGTGCGCATCTCCAGGTAGACGCCGTCACCGTCGACGACCCGCGCCGACTCCTCCAGGTGCTTCGCCCGCGCCCACTTCTCCCACCTGGTCCCCGGCGGGAACACCGTGCCCTCCGGGTACACGGGCAGCCGTTCGAGGTTGCGCCGGTCGCCGTCGATCCCGGTCTCGACCCAGATCTCGGCGTCGTGGTTCTCCGGCGTGACCTCCACCCGCAGGGCGCAGATCCGGCGGTCGGCCATGCTCGCGCAGCGCACCGTCTCCAGCCGGGTGCGGCGGCCCCGGCCGTCCTCGAAGACCGTGGTCCGGGTGAGCAGGCCGTCGTCCAGGTGCAGGGCGCGGTGGTGCGCGACGACGGTGACCGTGTCGACGTCGAGCCGGACCCCGTCGACGAACACGGCCGTGTCCACCCAGTCCGGGGCGTTGACCAGGTCGATCACGGTGACGCCGTGCCCGTCGTAGACCCCGGCCAGGAACGTGGCCGAGAGCTGCCCCGCGTGGCCCTCCTCCAGGCTCCCCCGGGTGCCGATCCGGCCGTTCCCGACCGTGAACACGGTCTCGTGGAAGTTCGCCCGGGCCGGGTCGAACCCGGTCTCCTCGACGAGCCAGGCGCCGGCCGTCACGACCGGGAACCGTAGGTGTCGGCCAGCTGCTCGTCGGTCCGCGCCCGGGACAGGTAGACGTCGAGCCCCGATCCGGAGCAGCGCTGCGCCCCCATCGCGTTGCCGTACTGCGCGGCCCGGACGATGTCGGCGTCCTGCAGGTACCCGAACGCCATGCCGGCGGCGAACGAGTCACCGGCTCCGGTCGTGTCCACCACGTGCTCCACCGGTATCCGGGGAACGGCCTGCTCGACCAGGTCGCCGGCCCCGTCCAGCCGGTAGGCCACGCAACCGCTCTCGTCCAGCGTGACGCAGACCGCCCGCACGCCGTGGCGCAGGCAGTGCTCGGCGAACTCCGGCAGCTTCTCCGCCGGCAGCGGCGTGCCCGCGTCCTGGTGCCCCTGCGCGATCCGGGCGGGGAACCAGCTGCACCCGGCCTCCTCCACGTTCATCTTGAGGATGTCGACGTGCGGGAGCCACGAGTCGCGCTCGACCCACAGCCGCCGCCTGCGCTCACCCCCGATCACCAGGGTGCTCGTGGGCCCGTGCGCGTCCAGCAGGACCGTGCCCCCGCTGTGCTGCTTGATGTGGGCGAGCGTCGCCTGCCCGACCTCGTAGTCGGTGATCGGCACGCAGACGAACGCGTCGGCGTGCAGCGCGAACTCGACGTCGGCGGGCGTGATCGGCGCCATGAACCCGGTCTGCTTCTCGATGCGGGTGTTCTGGTCGACGTAGGTGAGCTCGACGACCGCCCCGTGGCCGGTCGCCGACCGGATGCCGGTCAGGTCGACGTTGGGGAACACCGACAGCAGGTCCTTGATCGGCCCCTCGTCCTCGCGCCGCACGTGGACGACGGGATGGATGCGGTCGTCGTCGTCGAGCAGGGCCGCCAGCGCGGCGACGGTGTAGAGCGCGCAGCCGTACTTCTCGAACACCTCGCCGCGATGGGTGGTGATGCGGTCGAGCGGGATCGGGCCGAGCACCGCGACGCTGCGGCCGGTCATCGCTCCTCGTTCCGGTCGTGCCACCGCTCGACGAGTTTGTCGAGGGTGCCGTGGTCGAGGCTCATGCCCGTGAAGCCGGCCAGGGACGCCATCGGCATGGAGCCGATCACCGCGACCATCTCCTCGTCGCGGGTCGGGTCGGGCTGGCCGCCGGCGACCGCCTCCGCGATGAGCTCGGCGGCGACCGGGTCGGCCATCCACTCGTGCAGCGTGGACCTCGCGGTGATCGGGGCCGCGATCGACGGCGCGTCGATCGTGACGGTGTGGTGCAGCGGCAGGTCGCGGGAATGGTGCCCGACGTCGACGGCGAACTCGCCCGCCTCGACCACCCACCGCCGGAGCAGGTCCGACCAGAAGGAGAACGCCCGCTGGTCCAGCGTGACCGTGACCGGCCGGGACTCCCCCGGTGCCAGGGTGACCTTGGCGAAGCCCTTCAGCTCGCGCACCGGGCGCGCGACCGAGGCGTCGACGTCGCGGACGTAGACCTGCACGACCTCCGCGCCCGCCACCGCGCCCGTGTTGGTGACCGTCACCGTCACCTCGGCGGCCAGGCTGCCCTCGGCCACCGACCCCGACACCGTCACGGCCAGGTCCGACAGCGCGAAGGTCGTGTAGGACAGCCCGAACCCGAACGGGAACGCGACGTCCTGACCGGCCTTGTCGTAGCCGCGGTAGCCGATGAACAGGCCCTCGCCGTAGCGCACGACCTGCGAGTCGCCCGGGAAGTTCAGGTACGACGAGTTGTCCTCCAGCCGGTGCGGGACGCTCTCCGCGAGCCGGCCCGACGGGTTCACCGCCCCGGACAGCACGTCGGCGATCGCGCCGCCGGCGGCCTGCCCGCCCAGCCACGCCTCGACCAGCGCGGCGGCGTGCGGAACCACGTCGCCGAGCACCACCGTCGAGCCGTTGACCAGCACCACGACCGTCCGCGGGTTGGCCGCCGCGACCGCGTGCAGCGCCGCGATCTGGTTGGGCGGCAGGTGCATGTGGGTGCGGTCGAACCCCTCGGACTCGTCCGCACCGGGCAGCCCGATCAGCATCACCACCGCCTCGGCCGCGGCCGCCACCGTCACCGCCTCCGCGCGGAGCGCGTCGTCGTCGGTGATGTCGTCGATGCCGTACCCGGCCGCGAACGTGACGTCGGCGAACGCCGCGCGCAGCTCGTCGAGGGCGTTCTCGACCCGGGTGGGGACGACCTGCGAGCTGCCCGCGCCCTGGTAGCGGGGGGTGCGGGCGAACTCGCCGATCACCGCGATCCGGCCGGCCGGGTCCAGCGGCAGGATCCCGTCGTTCTTCAGCAGCACGACCGACTCGCCCGCCGCCGCCCGGGCCAGGGCGTGGTGGGCGTCGGCGTCGTAGGTCTCGTGCAGGTCGAGCACCGGCATGCCCCTGTCCACCAGCTCCAGCACCGTGCGCACGCGCGCGTCGAGCACGCCCTCGTCCAGCGCGCCCGACCGCACCGCCGCGACGATCTGAGCGGGGCTGCGCGGCAGGTTCGGCGGCATCTCCAGGTCCAGCCCCGCGGCCAGCGCCGGGACCCGGTCGTAGACCGCGCCCCAGTCCGACACCACCAGCCCGTCGAAGCCCCACTCCTCGCGCAGCACCGTGGTCAGCAGCCACGCGTTCTCCGACGCCGAGAGCCCGTTGACCTTGTTGTACGAGCACATGATCGTCCACGGCCGGCTCGCGGTGACGATCCGCTCGAACGCGGGCAGGTAGATCTCCCGCAGCGTCCGCTCGTCGATCCGGGCGTCGACGCGCTGGCGGTCGGTCTCCTGGTTGTTGGCCGCGTAGTGCTTGACCGAGGTGCCCACGCCGTGGGCCTGTATGCCGTCCACGATCGCGGCGCCGAGCTCGCCGGCCAGGTACGGGTCCTCGGAGAGGTACTCGAAGTTGCGGCCGCACAGCGGCGAGCGCTTCATGTTGATCCCGGGCCCGAGGATCACCGACAGGTTGATCGCGCGCGCCTCCTGGGCCAGGGCCGCCCCGATCCGCTCCAGCAGCTGCGGGTTCCACGCCGACGCGATCGCCGACGCCGTCGGGAAGCAGGTGGCCGGCAGGCTGCTGCCCAGCCCGACGTGGTCGCCGTCCCCCGGCTGGGCCCGCAGCCCGTGCGGGCCGTCCGACACCATGATCTTCGGGATGCCCAGCCGCTCGACCGGGACGGTGTACCAGAACCCGGAGCCCGACGTCAGCGACGCCTTCTCCTCGAGGGTCAGCTCGGACAGCAGTGTCGCGACGTCCAGGGGCATCGATCTACCTCACGCTCTTGATCGGAAGGACGACGAGCGCACCGACCAGCGCCATCGCGCCCGCGACGTACAGCAGCAGATCGTAGTTCCGGTTCGACGCGCTGCTCACCGCCAACAGGGCGGCGCCGATCACCGGGGCCACGGTCTGGGGCAGGGCGTTGGCCATGTTGAACACGCCCAGGTCCTTCCCGCTGTCGTCGGGGTTGGGCAGGCAGTCGCACACGAGGGCCAGGTCGACCCCGACGTAGATCCCGTAGGCCAGCCCCAGCAGGGCCTCGACCCAGTAGAAGCCCGCCACCGTCGTGACGTGCACGAGCAGCACGATCCCGAGCGCGAACACCAGCGTCGAACCGGCGACCGGCAACTTCCGCCTGCCGGTGCGGTCGGAGATCTTCCCGGCGACCCAGCCCGACGCGAGGAGCGTCACCGTGTAGATCAGGACGCCCAGCGTCACCGCGGCCGGGGCGTCGGCCTGCGACAACCCGACCCGGTCCTGCAGGTAGAACAACCGGAACGTGGTGAACATGAACGTCGCCAGGGTGATCAGGAACCGCGACCACCACGCGAGCGCGAAATCCGGGTACGTGCGGGGGCTCAGCCAGAACGTCGTCACCCACCCGGCGAGGTTCATCCGCGGCGGCTTCACCGGCATGTGCTGGTCGGGCAGGATCACCGCGAACAGGAACATGGCCCCGACGGCCAGGATCGACGGCGCGACGAACAGCAGCAGCGGATCCGTGGCGAACAGCTGCGCCACGTACGCGCCGCCGAGGATGCCGATGTTCTGCGCGATGCCCAGCAGCGCGCTGACGCTGCCGCGCTGGAACTTCGGGACCTGGTCGGCGAGGGTCGCGAGGAACGGGCCGAACGCCGCGTTCGCGCCGAGCTGGGCGAGGCACCACCCCACCGTCACCACGGCCACGCTCGACCCCAGTGCCATGACGAGGAACGCGAGCGTCATGACGACGGTGCCGCCCACGATCCACGGCCGCCGCCGCCCCCAGCGCGAGGTGGTGCGATCGGAGAACCGCCCGAACACGACGTTCCCGATCACGGCGAACAGGGCGCCGAACCCGGCGACGATGCCCAGCGCGGAGGTCTTCTGGTCGTCCGGGACGATCTGCTGGACCTTGACCCCGATCCCGATGATCGCGGGCCCCAGCAGCGCCACGAAGAAGACGAACTGGGCGAACACGATTCCCGAGATGAACCTCGCGCCCACCGGCTCGGTGGGTCCGGTGAACCAGTGGTGCTCGTGAACCGCCGTGCTCTCCGGGGTCACCGTGTGGGCCTCCTCGCATCGAGACGCCACTGTAGGTCCACGGGGACGCCGGTGGAACGCTGTGCGGCGTCCTCGGCCCGACCGGAAGGAGTGAACGCGACGTGGGATCGGACTGGCTCGCCGACGCGGTGCTGTACGAGATCTACCCCCAGTCGTTCGCGGACGCGAACGGCGACGGCGTCGGCGACCTGCGGGGCGCGATCGAGCGGCTCGACCACATCGCCTCGCTCGGCGTCGACACGATCTGGTTCAACCCGTGCTTCGCGTCGCCCTTCGTCGACGCGGGTTACGACGTGGCGGACTACCTGCGGATCGCCCCGCGCTACGGCACCAACGACGACATGGTCGAGCTGGTCGCGCAGGCGCAGCGGCGCGGCATCCGGGTCCTGCTCGACCTGGTCGCCGGGCACACCTCGGTCGAGCACCCGTGGTTCCAGCGGGAACTGCACGCCGAGGGCCCCGACCCCGACGGCGACCGCTACGTGTGGTGCGAGCAGCTTCCCGCTGACGACTGGCCGCACGACGTCCCCGGCCGCCCCGCCTGGGTGCCCTCCCCCGGCCCGCGCCGGGGCTGGTACCTCAAGAACTTCTACGACGAGCAGCCCGCGCTCAACTTCGGCTGGACGACCCTGCGCGCGGACGAGCCGTGGCGGGACGCCGTCGACGCGCCCGGCCCGCTGCGCAACCGGCAGGCGCTGCGCGACGTCATCGGGTTCTGGCTGGAGCGCGGGGTCGCCGGGTTCCGCGTCGACATGGCGTTCTCGCTGATCAAGACCGACCCGGGCGAGGACGGCGGGCCGGCGGCGACGACCGCGCTGTGGCGCGAGATCCGCGAGTGGCTCGACGCCACCCACCCCGACGCGGTCATCGTGCCGGAGGGTACCGAGCCCCGCACCGGCGCGCCGCTCGCGTTCCACGCGGACTTCTTCCTGGTCATCAGGGAGGAGCACGCGAGCCTGTTCGACAACCAGTTCGCGGGCGTCCTGCCGTGGCAGCCGCCCCGGGCACCCTTCTTCGACGCCGAGGGCCTCGGCACCACCCGCCCGTTCCTGGACGGCTGGGGCGCCGCCCGCGCGGCCGACCCGGCGCGGCCGGTGATCCTCGCGACGGCCGACCACGACTTCGACCGGCTGTGCTGCGGGCCCCGCACCGCCGAGCAGCTCGGCGCCGCGCTCGCGTTCCTGCTCACCTGGGGCTCCGTGCCGTGCCTCTACTACGGCGACGAGATCGGCATGCGCTACCTCCCCGGCCTGGCCGACGTCGAGGGTTCCGTCTGCAACCCCGCCTACAACCGCGCCGGCTGCCGCACGCCGATGCAGTGGGACGCGGGACCGAACGCCGGGTTCTCCACGGCCGAGGCCTCCCGGCTGTACCTGCCGATCGACCCCGATCCCGCCCGCCCGACCGTCGCGGCGCAGGACCACGACCCGGACTCGACGCTGCACCTCGTCCGGCGGCTGGTCGCGCTGCGCAGGGCGACGCCCGCGCTCGGCGGCCGGGCCACCACCCGGGTGCTGCACGAGGGCTACCCGTTCGCCTACCTGCGCGGCGAGACCCACCTCGTCGTGGTGAACCCGCGGCGCGAACCGGCCGTGCTGAGCGCGGCCGAGCTGGCCGGGGCCGCGCCGCTGCTGGCCGACGGGGCCTCGGTCGAGGGCGACACCGTGACCGTGGCCGGGTTCGGGTACGGGATCTTCGCCCGCCCCTGATCGGCCCGGCGCGTCACGGCGCGCCGACCCGCCGGTCCGACACCGGCCGGGACGCCGCCCGACCGCCGCCGACGAGCGGGCCCAGCAGGGCGCGCAGATCTGCCGCGGCGGCGACGGGGCGCCCGAGGTCCACCGCCACGACGGGCGCCACCCGCCGCAGCGCCTCGACCAGGCCGGCCTCGGCGAGGTCGTGGCGGCCGTCGACGGCGCCGGTCACGATCAGGTCGGGCCGCAGGGCCGCGACGCCGTCGCACGTCCCGGCGCACCCGACCAGCGGCGCGCCGAGGTCGAGCAGCAGGGCGCCCACGGCGTCGTCGGTGGCGACGAGGCGGCCGATCGTCGCGGGCGGCAGCTCCACCGGCTCGCCCACCGCGTCGATGAAGGCCCGGCGGGCGCTGCCGCCGCCGACGAGTCCGGCGAGCACGCGGGTGCGCGGGGGCTGGTTGGTCGGCGACACGACCGGAGCGTAGCTCGATCCGCGGCCGTAGCCTCGACCCATGACCGTCGCAGGGACGTCGTTCCGGCTCGACACCACCTACGCCCGCGAGCTGCCGAGCCTGGTGGTGCCGTGGACGGCCGCGCCCGCGCCGGCGCCGCAGCTGCTGGTGCTCAACGAGGCGCTGGCCGCGGAGCTGGGTGCCGACGCGCCGGCGCTGCGGGAGCCCGCGGGGGTGTCGTTCCTGCTCGGCCACGGGCTCCCGGACGGGGCGACCCCGGTGGCGCAGGCCTACGCCGGCCACCAGTTCGGCCACTACCAGCCGCGCCTGGGCGACGGCCGGGCGCTGCTGCTCGGCGAGGTGATCGACGGGGCGGGCCGCCGGCGCGACCTGCACCTCAAGGGGTCCGGGCGCACCCCGTTCTCCCGCGGTGGCGACGGCAGGGCCGCCGTGGGCCCCATGCTGCGGGAGTACCTGGTCGCCGAGGCGATGCACGCCCTGGGGATCCCGACCACGCGCGCGCTCGCGGTCGTCGCCACGGGCGAGCCGGTCGAGCGGGAGCAGGGCCCGTTGCCGGGCGCCGTGCTCTGCCGCGTCGCGGCGAGCCACCTGCGCGTCGGCACGTTCCAGTATGCCGCCGCTACCGGTGATCTCGACGTGCTGCGCGCGCTGGCCGACCACGCCGTCGCCCGCCACCACCCCGGGGCGGGCTACCTGGACCTCTACCGCCACGTCGTCCACGCCCAGGCGGAGCTCATCGCGCGCTGGATGCTCGTCGGCTTCGTCCACGGTGTGATGAACACCGACAACACGACGATCTCCGGCGAGACCATCGACTACGGCCCCTGCGCGTTCGTCGACGCCTACGACCCGGCCACGGTGTTCAGCTCGATCGACTCGAGCGGCCGCTACGCCTACGGCAACCAGCCCGCGATCGCCCAGTGGAACCTCGCGCGCCTCGGCGAGACGCTGCTCCCCCTGATCGACGAGGACGGCGACGCCGCGGTCGCGGCCGCGACCGCGGTGCTGGGCGAGTTCGCCGAGGTCTACCAGCGGCACTGGGCCGAGGGCATGGCCGCGAAGCTCGGGCTCGGCGCCCCGGACCTGGAGCTCTCGGCGGACCTGCTGCAGCTGCTGCACGCGCAGCGCGTCGACTTCACGGCGTTCTTCCGCGCCCTCGCCGCCGGATCGGCACGGTCGCTGTTCGACGAGCCGCAGCCCTTCGACGCGTGGGCGGCACGGCGCGAGCCGCTGCTGGCGGCCGACGCCACGCTCACGATGAACCGCGTCAACCCGCTCTACATCCCGCGCAACCACCACGTCGAGGCGGCGCTCACCGCGGCGACGGCGGGCGACCTGGGCCCGTTCCACCAGCTGCTCGACGTGGTCACCACCCCCTACGACGAGCGCCCGGGCCGGGAGGACTACGCCGCCGCGCCGGCGGCAGGAGGCGCCCCGCACGTCACCTACTGCGGCACCTGAGACCCGTCCGAGATACCCGTCCGAGCACGTCGCAGCCCGTCAGGTGACCTCGCAACGCGTTGGCGTGCTGCGAGATCACCACGGGGGTTGCGACGTCGCCCACTCCGGCCCGCGGTCACGCCGGCCGGACGGGCAGGGCCCGCAGGCCACGGTGGATCAGGCTGGGCAGGTGTTCCAGGTCGTCCGTCACCAGTGCCAGGTCGGGGGCGCGGCGCAGCAGGGCGCCGATCGCGATACCGGCCTCGAGCCTCGCCAGCGGGGCGCCGAGGCAGTAGTGGATGCCGAGGCTGAACCCGAGGTGGCGCCGGGCCGGGTCCGGGACGGCGAAGCGGGTGATGTCGAAGCGGTCGGGGTCGGGGTAGACCGCGGCGTCGCGGTTCGCCGCCGCCATCACGACGACCACACCGTCACCGCGGACGAAGCGGCGGCCGGCCACCTCCGTGTCGCGTAGCGCGACCCGGATGGTGAACTGGGTGGGCAGGTCGTAGCGCAGCATCTCGTCCAGCGCCGCCGGCATCAGGTCGGGCCGCTCGCGCAGCAGCGCCAGCTGGTCGGGGTGGCGCAGCAGCGCGAGCACCCCGTTGCCGACGAGGTTGATCGACGTCTCCATGCCCGCGACCAGCAGCAGCAGGCAGATCCCGACCAGCTCCGGCTCGGTGAGCCGGTCCCCGGCCTCCTCGACGGCGATGAGCGTGCTGAGCAGGTCGTCGGCCGGCTCGGCCCGCCGCTGGGCCACGAGCCGGGTGAAGTAGCCGAACGCGTCGCGGGCCGCGACACCGCGAGCCGCGATCACGTCGGCGGGGAGCAGCTCGTCGGGGTCGGTGCCCCAGGCGATGGCGAGCTCCCAGTTCCGCAGCGCGGGCCGTTCCTCGGCGGGAACCCCCAGGACGCGTCCGCCGATCATGGTCAGCGCGAGCGGGACGGCCAGGTCGGCGAGCACGTCGAACCGGTCGCGGGCCAGCGCCGCGTCGAGCAGCTCGGCCACGACCCGCTCGACCATCGGCGCCAGCGCGGCCACCACGCGAGGGGCGAACGCCTTGTTGACGAGGCTGCGGAAACGGGAGTGGTCCGGCGGGTCCATGCGCACGAACGAGCCGGGGATGAGCGCTCCGGTGTCGCGGAACGGGCTGATCCCGGCCTGGTAGCCGTGGCCCCAGTCGGGGCTCGCGAGGATCTCGGCGCACTCGGCGTAGCGGGTGAACACGGTGACGGGCACGTCACCGAGCTGCATCCGGTGGGCGGGCGTGGCCTCGCGGACGCGCGCGAACGCCGGGTAGGGATCCGGGCGGTGGGCGGTGTCGAAGGCGGGGAAGGTGGTGGTCATCGCTGGTCGCTCTCCCGGAGTCGGGCGGGGAACCGCGCCATCCCGCGGACGACGAGGTTCGGTCGGTAGGCCGGTTCGGCGAGCAGCTCGACGGAGCCGACGCGGGCCGCGACCGCGCGCAGCACCACCTCCATCTCCATCCGGGCCAGCGCCGCGCCGATGCAGTGGTGCAGCCCGAGCCCGAACGCCAGGTGCCGCTTGGGCCGGGGTCGGGCGGTGTAGCGCGTGATGTCGAGCTCGGCCGGGGCTCCGAACGCGTCGGGATCCCGGTTGGCCGACCCGATGAGCACGATCACCGCGTCGCCCGGGTCGAACGTCGTGCCGCCCACCGTCGTCGTCGCGCGGGCGGTGCGCGTGGTCAGGTGCACGGGCGGGTCGTGGCGCAGGATCTCGTCGACGGCCGGGAGCGCGAGGCCGGGATCGGCGCGCAGCAGGGCGAGCTGGTCGGGGCGCCGGGCGAGCCCGAGCAACCCGTTGCCGATGAGGTTCACGGTGGTCTCGTGCCCGGCGACCAGGAGGATCAGCAGCGTGCCGAGCATCTCGTGCGGGCTCAACGTGTCGCCGTCGGCCTCCACCTGCGCCAGCGCGGTGACCAGGTCGTCGCGCGGCTGTGCGCGGCGCTGCGCCACCAGGTCGCCGAAGAACGCCGTGAAGTCGTGCACGGCCTGCGTGCGGTCGCCCAGCTCGGCCGGCGAGAGCAGGGCGTCGGGATCGAGGCCGCGGGCGATGCCGGCCGACATGCGCCGGACGTCGGCGTGGGCATCGGCCGGCACGCCGAGCAGGTCGCACACCATCGTGAGCGGCAGCGGGTAGGCCAACGCCTCGATGAGGTCCACCTCGCTGGTGGTGAGCACGGCGTCGACCAGCCCGGCCGTGACGGTCTCGGCGCGGGCCCGCAGTCCCTCGATCCGGCGCGGGGTGAACGCGGCCGAGACGAGCCTGCGCAACCGCGTGTGGTCCGGTGGTTCCATCCAGAGGAAGGAACCGGGCAGCTCCACGTCGCTGGAGGGGTGGAGCAGCTCGCGCTCCTCCGCGTGGCTCCAGGTGGGATCGGACAGGATCGCCTCGGCGTCGGCGTACCGGGTGACCAGCCGGGCGCCCAGGGGGCCGGGCACGAACGGCCCGGCCCCACGGAGTGCTTCGTAGGCGGGGTAGGGATCGTGACGGGTGGCGGGGGCCAGCGCGTCGACCACCGCCTGCTGGACCGGGTGAACGGCCTCGTCCGAGATCATCTCCCGCTCCCGTCCCGGTTCATCCGCCCCAGGAGGGCGGTGTCGTGCTTGCCGTCCGCGAAGGCCGGTTCGGCCAGCACGGTGCGGAGGAACTCCGCCGTCGTCACCAGGCGTTCGCCGGTGAGCTCCAGCTCCCCCAGCGCACGGTCCATGCGCGCGATGGCCCCGGCTCGGTCCGGGGCCCAGACCACCACCTTCGCCAGCAGGGAGTCGTAGTCCGGCGGGATGCGGTAGCCCGCGCCGACGTGGGTGTCGACGCGCACGAACGGACCGCCGGGCGGGGTGAAGCGCTCGACCACCGCGGGGGTGGGGGCGAAGTCGCGGGCCGGGTCCTCGGCGTTGATCCGGCACTCGATCGCCGCCCCCCGCGGCGCCACGTCCTGCTGGGAGAACCCCAGTGGCTCCAACGCCGCGATCCTCAGCTGCTCGGCGACGAGGTCGAGGCCGGTGACCATCTCGGTGACGGGGTGCTCCACCTGCAGCCGGCAGTTGACCTCCATGAAGTAGTACCGGTGCTGGTCGTCGACGAGGAACTCGACGGTGCCCGCGCCCGTGTACCCGGCGGCCAGCACACCCCGCAGCGCCGCCTCGCCCATCTCGCGCACCGTCTCCTCGGACAGTCCCGGAGCCGGGGTCTCCTCCACGAGCTTCTGGTGGCGGCGCTGCACCGAGCAGTCCCGGGCGCCCAGGTGCACGCCGTTGCCGTGGGCGTCGCAGAGCACCTGGATCTCGACGTGGCGCGCGGAATCGAGGTAGCGCTCGACGTAGACGCGCCCGTCGCCGAACACCGCGGTGGCGGTGGCGCGGGTGCGGTGGAAGTCGTCGTGGAAGGTGGCGCCGTCGCGGACGACGGTCATGCCGCGGCCGCCGCCCCCGGCCGAGGCCTTGACGATGACGGGCCAGCCGATCGACTCGGCGAGCGCGAACGCGTCGTCGACGTCGTCGACGGCCTCGGTGCTGCCGGGCAGCAGCGGCAGCCCGGCGTCGACCATCATCGCGCGGGCGACCGCCTTGTCCCCCAGCCGTTCCATGACCGGGGCGGGCGGGCCGACGAACGTGATGCCCTCGGCCGCGCACACCTCGGCGAAATCGGGGTTCTCCGACAGAAAGCCGTATCCGGGGTGGATCATGTCGGCGCCGGTCATCCGCGCCGCCTCGATCACCGACGGGATGTGGTTGTAGCTGCGCTTCGCCGGGCCCGGGCCGATGCACACGGCCCGGTCGGCGTAGCGGACGGCGGCGGACCCGGCGTCGGAGGTGGAGTGCACCGCCACCGTGCCGAACCCCAGCTCCCGGCAGGTGCGCAGCACCCGCAGCGCGATCTCGCCGCGGTTGGCCACGAGAACGGTGGTCATCGCCCCTCCGCGGGAGGGAACGCGTCGGCGGTGGTCATCCCAGCACCATCAGGGGCTGCCCGAACTCGACGGGGTCGCCGTCGCCGCACAGCAGCTCCAGCACCGGCCCGCCGTGGTCGGCCTCGACGGGGATCATCAGCTTCATCGCCTCGACGATCCCGACCTGCTGGCCGGGCCGGACGTGGTCCCCGACCGCGACGAACGGCGACGCGCCGGGCTCGGGCGACCGGTAGAACACCCCGACGGTGGGGGCGGTGAGGCGATGGCCGGGGGTGGGTGCGGTCGCCGCCGACCCGTTGGCCGGGGCGACAGCTGCGATCGGGGCGGGGGTCGGTACCGGGTTCGGGGCCGGATCGGCGGCGGCGACGGCTGAGGGGGCGGCGAGCGGTGCGGGGTCGTCCCATCCCAGCTCCACGACCACTCCGGATGCCTCCACCCGGATCCGGATCACGCGCTCTCCCGGGTCGCGTCGCCGGCCTCGGCGGCGAGGCCGAAGGCGCGGAAGCGGGCGCGGCGGCGGGCGGCGCGGGCGGCGGTGGACATCCCCGACAGCGGGGCCAGGGTCTCGCGCAGCGCGTCCCCCAGCAGGCGGGCGGACTCCCGGTGGTCGCCGTGCTCGGCCTCGGGCACCACCCCGTCGACGACGCCCAGCTCCAGCAGCGAGCGGGAGTCGACGCGGAGGGCCTCGGCGGCCCGCGGCGCGGAGCCGGCGTCCTTCCACAGGATCGACGCGCAGCCCTCCGGAGTGATCACCGAGTAGACGGCGTCGGCACACATCAAGACGTCGTCGGCCACGGCGAGGGCGAGCGCTCCCCCGCTGCCGCCCTCGCCCGTGACGACGGCGACGACCGGCACCGGCAGCCCGGAGAGCAGGCGCAGGTTCTCGGCTATCGCGACGGCCTGGCCCTGCTCCTCCGCGGCGACCCCGGGAAAGGCACCGGCGGTGTCGATCAGCGTGACCAGGGGGATGCCGAGCTTGCCGGCCAGCCGCATGACCCGGGCGGCCTTGCGGTAACCGGCCGGGGTGGGCATGCCGAAGTTGCGCTTCGCCGCCTCGGCGGGCGTGCGGCCCTTCTGCGTGCCGATCAGCGCGACGGGGGCGCCGTCGAGCACGCCGACGCCGCAGACCATGGCCGCGCAGTCGGCGGCCATGCGGTCGCCGTGCAGCTCGGTGAACTCCTCCAGCAGCAGTCCGGCGTAGTCCAGCGCGGTGGGCCGGCCGAACCGGCGGGCCTTGCGCACGACCTCCCACGGGTGCCGCTCGGGCAGCGCGGCGTGGTCGCGGACCAGGACCGGGCGGATCGGCGTCACCGACGTGTCGGGGGCGGCGGCGACCCGCAGCAGCCGGCCGAGCGCCGCGCGCAGCTCGGCACGGGGGCAGATCAGGTCGACGATGCCGTGCTCCAGCAGGTACTCGGCGGTCTGGAAGCCGTCGGGCAGCGTCTCGCCGATGGTCTGGGCGATCACCCGGGGACCGGCGAACCCGAGCCGCGCGCCGGGCTCGGCGACGATCACGTCGCACAGCGTCGCGAAGGACGCGGCCACGCCGCCGAAGGTCGGGTCGGTCACCAGCGAGATCGTCAGCACCCCGGCCTCGTCGAGCTGCCGCAGGGCCTGGCTCGTCTTGGCCATCTGCATGAGCGCGACCACCCCCTCCTGCATCCGGGCCCCGCCCGACGCGCTGACCAGCAGCAGCGGCGTGCGCTCCGCCAGCGCCACCTCGCAGGCCAGCGTGATGGCCTCGCCGACCGCGGCGCCGAGGCTGCCGCCGAGGAACCGGAAGTCCATGGCCGCGACCACGACGGGGCTGCCCTCGATGCGGCCCCGGGCCACGAGCACGCCCTCGTCCAGCCCGGTGCGGCGCCGGGCGTCGCGCAGCCGGTCGGGGTAGGTCTTGGAGTCGACGAAGCCGAGCGGGTCGCGGTCCGGCACGGCGACGTCGACCAGGCCGGCGCTGCCGGGGTCGAGCAGGTCGGTGAACCGCTGCGCGGCGGTGCGCGGGGTGTGGTGCCCGCACTCCGGGCAGACGCCCGCGGCACGGTCCATCCGTCTCGCGTAGATCATGCCCGCGCAGCCGGGGCACACGACCCAGTCGGCGGCGGGGGCGGGGGCCTGGATCAGGGTGCTGGTCACAGCGGGCCTTCCTCGGTCGGTCGGTAGCTCGTCGCGCGCGCCGGGAGCGCGACCCCGCTGGAACGCAGGGCCGCCACCCGGGAGGTGAACGCCGCGCCACGCACGATGTGCCGGGCGAGCGCGGTGACGGTGCGACGCTGCACCGGCTCGTAGGGGGTGCCGCGCAGCCAGGCGTTGCAGGCGCCCATCGCGGCGCCGCACCAGACCTGGTAGTCGGCTGCGCGGCCGGGATCGCCGCTGGCCGCCCAGCCGGAGGACAGGCCGAGGTACCAGCGGAACACGAGCGCCATGCGGCGCCTCGGGTTGCCCTCGGCGCGAGCGATCTGCTCGGGGTCGCGGGCGGCGAAGTAGGAGACGGTGTCGGCCCAGACCTCGTCGAGGCCGCGGCGGAAGATGGTGCGCTCGATCTCGGCGCGCACGTCGGCGGGGATGTCGTCGATGCCGTCGTGGCGGCGGTAGAGCTCGAAGAGCCGCCGCGCGCGGGCCGGGAACAGGGTGCCCCGGCGCAGCACCTGGACGTCGACGCCGAGCTCGAACATGTCCGACGACGGCGCCATGTCGCAGTCGGTGCTCTCGGCCGCGCCGAGCAGCAGCTTCACCGCGTCCGACTGGCCGGACTCGACGCACGCCTGGTTGACCGACCCGGTCACGACGTAGTCGGCGCCCATGGCGAAGGCCGCCGCGGCCGCGGCGGGGGTTCCGATGCCGCCCGCCGCACCGACCCGCACCGGGTGCCCGTGCGCCGCGCACGCGGCGTCGCGCACCCGGAGTATCTCCCCGAGCAGCACCGGCATGGGACGGCGGTCGGTGTGGCCGCCGGAGTCGGCCTCGGCGGTGACGTCGTCGGCCATCGGGACGCGCGCGGCCAGCCGGGCCTGCTCGGCGGTGATCGCGCCGCGCTCCAGCAGCCCGCGCAGCAGCGGGGCGGGCGCAGGGTGCAGGAACAGGTCCGCGACCTCGGTGCGGGAGACCTTGGCGATCACCCGGTGCGCGATCCGTGGCTGCCCGCCCGGTCCGGCCGACAGGCCCAGGGCCCGGTAGCGCACGATCTCGGGCGTCAGCTCCAGGAACGCCGACGCCTCCACGCACGTGACGCCGTGCCGCACGCACAGGTCCACCGTGGACCGCTCCATGGCCGGCTCGCTCGGGCTGTGGATGAGGTTGCAGGCGAACGGGCGGCCGGGTGCGCCGCGGACGATCGCCGCGAGCCCGGCGTCGACCTTCTCCGACACCAGCCCGGCGGCGCCGAAGGAGCCGAGGATCCCGGCGTTCGCCAGCGCCACCACCATGCCGGCGGACGCGAGCCCGTGCGCCATCGCGCCGGCGTGGTAGGCCAGCTCGACGCCGTGGTCGCGCCGGAAGCCCGCCGCACCCAGCTGCCGCGGGGGCAGCGGGGGCACCGCGGCCAGCACGGCGGACCCGCACCCCGCGAACACGAGCCAGAAGGTGCCGAGG
>CAXTTN010000033.1:0-5246 GCA_964247105.1 uncultured Pseudonocardia sp. | reverse complement strand
CCCGGGCGCGTGGGCGAGAGCCCCGTCGCCGGTCAGGCCCAGCCCGGCGGCGTCACGGACGACGTAGACCGGCTGCTCCAGGTCGGCGAGCACCGCGTGCACGGCGTCGGGGGTACGGGCGAGGCGGTCGCCCCGGCTCAGGGTCGGGATGTCCAGCACGGCTACCACTGGGGCGCCCCCTTCTCGCGGAGTTCCGCGGCGATGCCGTCGAGCTCGTAGATCCTCAAGCCGGGCTTCCACAGGCTGGCGTCGGCGACGACGCGGACCCGCCCGGCCTTCCTCTGGACGTCGCGGATGTGCACCTCCAGGGTCATCTCGCCGTCACCGGCGAGGATCTGGCCGCGGTAGCGCCAGGTGAGCTCGACGCCGGCGGGCACCACGAACTCGGGCTCGGCCAGCTCCCCGGCCGCGCCGCAGTCGACCAGCCACGCCTGCAGGGCCTGGATGACGGCCTCGATGCCGAGCGAACCGGGCATGACCGGGTCGAGGTGGAAGTGGCGGGTGAAGAACCAGTCCGCCGCGTCGACGGGGCGCGCCGCGCGCAGGTAGCCCGCGCCGTGCCGGCCGCCGCCGTCGACCACCTCCACCCGCGAGAGCAGCTCCAGCGGACCGGAGGCGCCGACGGCGGCGTCGATCGTGCGGACCTGCCGGTCGGGATGCTCGTCGAGCCAGTTCGGCACCGAGGCGCCGTTGTCGAGCCCCGTCTGGTTGGCCAGCGCGGTGGCGGTGAAGAAGCCGAACAGCGACTGGCCGGAGTAGAACGGCGCGTCGGTCTCCGGGTCGTCGCCGTCGAGCCACAGCTCGTACGCGAATCCCTGCAGCACGGCGCCGGTGAGCACGGTCGTGGTGAGCAGCGTGGAGCGCTGGTGGATCGTGCGGCCGCGCAGGTCCACCTCGCGGTCGAGGGTGGCGGAGCCGTCGAGGTTGCGCAGGCAGTAGTCACTGGCGGCGTCCACGAGGGTGGCGCCGAGGTGGTAACCCAGCAGCAGGGCCGACTGCAGGGAGGTCTCCATGAGGATCACGTTGGGCACGGTCGGGCTGGGCGCGGCGCCGTAGTACCAGGCGTCGGTCGCGGAGTCGTACTCCGTGACGCCGACCGCGCCACCGGTGAGCTCGCCGCGGGTGCCGTGCACCTGCATGACCCGCCCGACGAGGCGCAGCCCGCCCGCGGGCGGGCGGGTGGCCCGGCGCTCGGCGTAGCGGGCGAACTCGGGGCCGAGGGCGAGCGTGAGGTCGCCCGTCGACGCGGTGGCCAGCGCGAGCTCGTCGACGGCCGCGAACTCGCCGGTGACGCCGCGGCGCACCGGGCGGGCCGGCGGGTGGCCCCCTCGTCGGGTGCCGGCCGGGGTGCCGTCGAGGCGGAGGGTGAGGCCGGTCAGCCGGGCGACGACCCGGTCGGCCACCCGCAGCTCGGCGTCGAGGGTCAGCCAGGGCCGGGGCAGGAGGTCGGCGGCGACGACCTCCGCGGCCAGCTCGGCCTCACCCTCGACGACCTCGATGAGGTCGACGGTGGCCGGCGCACCCGGCACGGGCGTCGCGTCGGGCAGCACGAGGTGCAGCCCGAGCCAGGTCGACAGGACCGACGCCGCGTGCCAGCCCGCGGCCAGCACGTCGGCGGCACCGTGCGGGGCCGGGGTGGTCGCGCGGAGCACGCCGACGGCGATCGGGCCGCCGGTCCGCAGCTCCGTGACCGCGGTCAGCGGCCCGGCCGGCAGCGCCGGCGCGGGCTGGGCGTAGCGGGCCCCGAACACGTCGCCCGCCCGCCCGGCCGCCAGGTCGGCCAGCTCGGAGGCACCGAGCCGGGTGACCGGGCTGGTGGCGAGCGGCTCCAGCCCGCCCTCGGGCCGGTAGCCCCCGGGCGCGAGGGCCAGGTCGCCCACGGGCTCGACGACCGCTCCCTCCACCACCACCACCGGCTCCTCGCCGGCGATGCCGGACCAGGCCAGGACGACGCGCGATCCCGCCACCCCGCGAGTCGGGTTCCCGGTGCGTGCGAGTCGCGCTGCGGGTGCGACGGCGGGCGCCTCGCCGAGGGCGGCGAGCGCCTGCTCCTGCCACCGGGTCTGGACGTCCATCGCGGCGAGGTGCGCGGTGACGATCTCGCCTCGCAGATGCGCCACGAGCCGGGTCGCGACGGCGGTGGGGCTCTCGGGCCCCGCTTCCGCCCGGACCGGCGGGGGCACGACCGGCGCGGGCGCCGGATCCGGGACGCCGACCGCGGGCAGCGCGTCGAAGGGACGGCCGTCGAAGGCCAGCTCGTCGAGGGTGGTCATCGCCCGGCCTCCGCGCGGCGGGCGACGGCCTCGGCGAACTTCTCGGCCATCTCCGGAGTGCTGACGGCGGTGACGGCGCTCCAGCGCTGCAGGAGCGTGCCGTCGGGGGCGTGGGCCGCCACGGCGACCGTCACCGCGTTGGCACCCGGCCGCAGGTCGTCGACCACCAGCACGAACGGCCCGTCGGCGGGCAGCGGCGCGAACAGCTCGACGCGCCCGACCGACAGCGGCAGGCATCCGGCGTCGAGGTACCAGACCCCGAGCACGCACGCGGCCTGCAGGACGACGTCGCCGAGCACGGGGCTGAGCAGCGCCGACGCCCAGCCGCCCCCGGCGAACGGGGTGTCGGGCAGCCGGCACTCGGCCACCAGGCGGGTCGGGGTCCGCTCGATCAGGCGCCGGACGCCCTGCAGGAGCGGGCCGTGGAAGAGGTCGGCGTCGGCGTAGACGCCCAGGCCGTCCTCGGGACCCTCCCCCAGCCGCCAGGTCGGCGGCTCGGGCGCGGGCGCGACGCCGGGCCTCGCGGCGAGCACGACGACGGCCCCGAAGTGCGGTTGCACCCGGCCGCCCCCGTCGGTGCTGCGGATCGCGGCCCGCACGAGCACCCGGGAACCCTCCACCGTTCCCGCATCCAGGTGCAGTTCCAGCTCGGCGGGCTCACCGGTGTCGAGGACGATCCCGTGGTGCACCTCCACGTCGCGGCACTCGACGGCGACGAGATCGCGGTGGGCCTGTTCGGCGCCGCGCAGCATCCAGCCGAGCGCGGCGGCGGCGGGCAGCACGGGGTGGGCGCCGACGCGGTGGTCGTCGACGACCGGGTCGCGGGTGAGCGCGAACAGGTCGCGGCGCGCGACCGAGGCCGGGGCGGGCGCCGGCGCCGCTGGCGCGAGGGAGCCGCCCGGCGCGACGAGCACGCTGGTCTGGCCCGCCCGCGACGGGGCGAACTGCTCGACGAACGCGGCGGCACCCGTGTCGAGCGCCAGCAGCGGCACCCCGCGCGAGGCGAAGAGCGCCTTGAGCTCGGGGGTGACCATCCCGCCGTCCCACGCGCCCCAGTGCAGGCAGACGGCGTGGCGCTCCGGGCCGGCCAGTGCGGCCGCGACCCGGTCGAGGGCCTCGTTGGCGGCCGCGTAGTCGGCCTGGCCGGGGTTGCCGAGGACGCCGGCGACCGACCCGAAGAGCACGACGTGCTTCGGCCGTACCGCGCTCAGGACGGCCCGCAGGCCCGCCAGCTTCGGGGCGAGCACCCGGCGGACCGCGTCGGGGGTCTTGTCGGTCAGCGCGGCGTCGGCGAGCGCGCCTGCCCCATGGACCAGCCCGGTGACGCGCTCCGCGTCGGCGCCGAGCGCGGTGCGGACGGCGTCCGCGTCGGTGACGTCGGCGGCGAGGTAGCGGACCCGGCCGCCGGCGGCCAGCACGGCGTCGAGCGTGGCGCGCACCTCGCGCTGGGCCGCGACCCCGGACACCAGAGCCGCCACCTCCCGCGGGGTGGACGCGGCGGCGGCCGCGAGCGCCGCGGCCCGCAGGCCGGGCTCCTCGACGCCGACCGCCCACTCGGGGTCCTCGCGGAGCGGAGTGCGGCCGAGCAGCAGGAACTCCGCCCCGCTGCGGGCGGCCAGTGCCACCACGCACCGAGCCGTGACGCCGCGCGCCCCGCCGGTGACGAGCAGGACGTCGTCGGGGCCGATCGCCGGCGCCGCCGGGTCGAGACCGGCCTCCTCGACGTCGACGAGCGCGGTGGTGCGGCGACCGCGGTCGGCGCCGACGCCGACCTCCGTGGTCAGCGCCGGGTCGTACAGCTCGGCGACCAGCACGTCGGCCAGGGCGGCGGCGTCGAGGTCCGGATGGACGTCCAGGGCCCGGGCGAACACACCGGGCGCCTCCCGGGCGAGCGTCTTGACCAGCCCGGTGACGCCCCCGAGCACGGCGTCCGCGGTGGAGGCGGGCGCCTCGCAGCCCAGGGCCCCGTCGAGGCGGGTGACGGTGAGGAACGCCGCCCGGGCGCCTGCGGCGGTGCGGGCCAGCGCCGCGGTGGTGCCGGCGGCGACGAGCACGGCGTCGGCGAGGGCCGCGTCCGTGTCGGCCGGGGAGCCGAGCAGCACGAGGCAGGCGTCGAGCCGGCCGGTGACGGCGGCCGACACGGCGGCCGCGGTGGCGGCGCCGTCCCAGGCCCCGAGATCGGGCACGGACGGCAGGGCCAGCACCCGGAGGGTGAAGCCGCGCTGCTCCAGCGCCGAGGTCAGTTGGGGCGGCGCACCGGTCCCGATCTCGACGACCAGCGCCACCGGCGAGTCCGCGAAGGGCCGGTCGAGCCGGTCCGGGGCGGGCAGCGGGACGAGTGTGATCTCCGAGCGGCGCGGGGTGGGGTCGGCCGCCACCGGAACCGGGACGGCGGGCGCCGCCGCGACCGGACCGGCCAGGACACCGACGAGGTCGTCGACCGAGCGCAGCTCCGCGAGCTGCTCCGGGCCCACCTGCGGCAGGCCGGGCACCCGCTCGGTGACGGCCCCCAGGATCTGCACGCGCTTGATGGAGTCGATCCCCAGGTCGGCCTCCAGGTCCATGCCCGGGTCGACCATCTCGACCGGGTATCCGGTCTTCTCGGCCACCACCGCGATGAGCGCGGCGCGCACGACGCCGGCATCGGCGCCCGCGGGGGCCGCGAGGGCGGCGGCAGGGGCCGGACCGACGGCCAGGACGCCGACCAGGTCGTCGACCGAGCGCAGCTCCGCGAGCTGCTCCGGGCCGACCTGCGGCAGGCCCGGGATCCGTTCCGTCACCGCGCCGAGGATCTGGACCCGCTTGATCGAGTCGATGCCGAGGTCGGCCTCCAGGTCCATGGCGGGGTCGACCATCTCCACCGGGTAGCCGGTCTTCTCCGCCACCACCGCCAGCAGCGCCGCCCGCACGGCGGCCGCGTCGCCGCCGGCGGGCGCGGGAGCGGCGGCGGGGGTGCTCGCCGGGGGGGCGAAG
>CAXTTN010000032.1:0-32360 GCA_964247105.1 uncultured Pseudonocardia sp. | reverse complement strand
GGCTGACCCGCGAGGTCGCCGTCGAGAACGGCCAGGTCGTCCGCACCGGCGACGGCCACGCAGAGGTCCCCTCATGAAGTTCGCACGTGTCCTGCTCGGCACGACGCTCGCCGTCGGCCTGCTCTTCACCGTCTCCGCCGCGCCGGCACCGACCCCGACGGGCCTGACGGCCGACGTCACGCCCGCGCAGACCCCCGATCCCGGCACCGACACGACCGGTTCCGGATCGGACGGTGCGCCGATCGGGAGCGTCTCGCAGACGGCCGCACCCGACGCGCCCACGAACCCGGCCGCCCGGTCGGCAGCCGTGCCGTCGTACGCCTCGCCGGCCCAGAAGTCCGCCGCGATCTGGAACTCGCGCGGCCGGCCGGACCGCCTGATCATCGTGCGCCGCGGGGGCATCGACACCGTCGCGGACGGGCAGCTGCAACGGCACGCCGTGCGCTACGTCGGCACGATCACGCTGCGCGCCCTCAGCCAGTACGTGCCCTCGACCTGGCTCTCGATCGACGGCCCCGCCGCGCGGCTGTCGGCGACGCTCGTGCTCTCCACCGGCGTGACGCTCGACGTCGAGGCCCCGGTCACGACGCTGGCCCTGACCGGTGGTGCCGCGGCGCCCGCTGCGGCGTCGGTCTTCACCGGCGGCGGCGCGGTCACGCTGCGCGGCGTCACCGTCACCTCGGCCGACCCCGTCACCGGCGCGGCCATGCCGGTCGGCCCGGGCCGCCCCTACATCGTCGTCTCGCAGGACGGTCGCCTCGACGCGACCGACGCCACGATCGGCGACCTGGGATCCACGGTCGGGCCCACGACCTACCCCGGTCTCGCGTTCAACGCGGGCAGCGGCGGATCGCTCCGGCGCACGACGCTGCCGCGCAACACCATCGGGCTGCGGCTGGATGGGTCCGAGGACGTGCGGCTGCAGGACGTCACCGTGTCCGGCGCCGTCACCGACGGCCTCGTGCTGCGCGGCGACACCGGCACGGAGCTGGCCGGCGTCCGCGCCGAGGGCAACGGCAAGAACGGCGTCATCGTGTCGGGCACGAGCTCGCCGCGCCACGTCACGGGCATCGCCACCCGCGGCAACCACGCGTTCGGCGTGGTCGTCGTCGGCCAGACCGGGACCACGGTCACCGGCGTCTCCACCACCGACGACGGCGCGGGTGGGATGGAGATCAACCACTCCAGCGGCGTCACCGTCACCGGCTTCACCGCCACCGACCAGCCGATGGGCATCTACACCCACGTCAGCAGCTCCCGGATCGCGATCGACGGCCTGACGGTCGACCGCGGCAGGCGGGGCGTCGTCATCGAGAAGACGACCGCCGACATGACCCTGAGCCGCTCGACCATCGAGGGCACCGAGCTGGGCGTGTCGCTCGGCGCGCACCGGATGAGCCTGACCGACGTCACCGTCACGGACTCCCAGACGGCGGTGGCCGTCCAGCGCGGCGCCACCGACGTCACCGTCGACCGGCTGAGGATCTCCGGCGGCAAGGACGGGTTCATCGCGAACCCGGGGACCTCCGGTGTGGTCGTGCGCGACCTGACCGCGTCGGACGTGCGGAACACCGCGGTGCGGGAGCTGAGCCCCGGCGCGCAGATCCTCGGCGGGAAGATCGACGGCAGCACGACGGGCATCGACGTGCAGGCGCCGACGACCCTGTCCGGGGTGGCGATCGAGGGGGCCGACACCGGCGTCCGTGCGCGCACCGGCCAGGACATCCGGGCCAACCAGCTCGACGTCGCGGCGATCTCGGTCGGGGTCAACATCGCCGACGGCACCCCGTTCCTGCTCACCGACTCGCGCGTGCACGCGCTCGAGTCGATCCGCGGGACGGCCGTACTGGGCGGCGTCAACGACCTCAGCCTGCCCCCGCTCTCGGTGCTCGGGGCGATCGGCGTGCCGCTGGTGCTGCTCGCGCTGGCCCTGGAGACGGTGGCCGCGCTGCGCCAGTGGCGGCGCAGGCGCCGCCGCCGCGGCCCCGGCGGCCCCGGCGGCCCCGGAACGCCGTCGATCTCGGTACCGCATCCGGAACCCGTCGCCGGCGCAACCGTGTGAGCAGCGGCAACCCCGAGAAGGAGCAACGATGACACGCAACACCTGGTTCCGGGCGAGCGCCGCAGCGGTCGCTACGGTCGCCGCGCTCGGGCTGGTCGTCATCGGGCGCGGTGACGCCGCGCCGCCGCCGCTGGTGCCGCGGGCGGTGCCCGCCACCGTCGCGGTCGACCCCGCGGCTCCGTGCGCGCGGGAGGCGCCCCCCGGTGCGGCGGACACCTCCCCCGCCCCCGCCGGCGCGGTCGCCACCTACGACCGGGCCGCCAACAAGATCGTCCTCAGCGCCGGTGCGGTGTCCCTGCCGGTCCTGAGCCGGCTCGTGGACGACCCCACCGCGCTGCGCGAGACCGCGCCCGGCGAGTGGCTCCTGAACACCGACCTCGAGATCGGGCCCGGCGCGTCGCTCGCCGTCACCGCCCCGGCGGCCCGCAGGCTCGCCCTGAGCAGCGCGCCCGGCCGCTTCGTCGCGATCCGGGTGCTCAGTGGCGCCCTCGCCGTCACCGGCACCTGCGTCACCTCGTGGGACCCGGCCCGGAGCAAGGCCGACACGGTCCACGCCGACGGGCGCAGTTTCATCCTCGCCCGCGACGGAGCGAGGATGACCGTCGACCGCGCCGAGGTGCGCTACCTCGGCTACGCCGACGTGGAGTCCTACGGGCTGGCCTGGCGCACCGCCGGCAGCACCGGCCGCGTCACCGACAGCATCATCTCCGGCAACTACTTCGGCGTGTACAGCTTCGAGATCGGCGGGCTCGTCGTCACCGGCAACGAGGTGTACGACAGCGTCGTCTACGGCATCGACCCGCACACCGGATCCCACGACATGACCATCGCGCACAACGTCGTGCACGACAACGGCAAGCACGGGATCATCCTCGCGGAGGACTGCGTCGACAGCGTGATCACCGACAACGTCGTCTACAGCAACGCGCAGCACGGCATCGTGCTCTTCCTGCGGTCCGACCGGAACGTCGTCGCGAACAACGAGTCGTTCCGCAACGGCGCCCAGGGCATCAACGTCAACGAGTCCTCGGGCAACGCCATCCGCGACAACCGCGTCTACGACAACGGCGAGTCCGGCGTCGGCATCGGCCAGGCGGCCACGGGCACCACGGTGGAGCGCAACGACGTCCGCGCCAACCAGCAGGACGGCATCCGGCTGGTGACCCGGTCGGCCGGGTCCACGGTCCGCGACAACATCATCGGGGACAACGTCCGCTACGGGGTCTACGCCGACGTGACCGACCCGTACACCCTCACCGGCAACACGATCTACGACAGCCGCTTCGGCGTCGCGATGTCCGGCGGCGCGGCGGCCGAGGCCGAGAGCGCGAACACGATCTTCGGCAACACCGACGGGAACGTCCGGGACACGAGCTGATCAGGGGACGACGGTGACCGGCCACCGGCCCGCGCGGACGAGGCGGACGGCGAGCGAGCCGACCAGGCGGTGGCGCGCAGGTCGTCGGCGATCCGGGTGATCGCGGTGTACGGGTCGCCCCGCACGGCGCGGTACTCGACGGCCACGCCCGTGTGCGCGGCGCCGGCCCGGACCTGTTCCCCCAGCTCCTCGGCCGCCTCGGTCATGCTCTGCTCGATCGAGGCGGACGCCGACGGCGCCATCCCGGCGATGGCCGGCGGCGCGGTGGCGTACACCACGACCACCCGGGAGTTCTGCCGCCGTGCGAGGCCTGCGGCGTAGGCGCCGGCGCGCAGCGAGGTCGGGGAGCCGTCCACCCCGACGACGATGATGTCCGGCCCGTCGCTGCCGATCTCGAACACGGCGCCAGCATGCACCCCCCGCCGGCCGGATCAGCCCTGGGCCGCCTCCGCTCCGGCGCGTGTGCCTGCTCACCGCGGGCTGCGCGACGCGCTCGCGAGGTCGACCATGGCAGCAGTGACGATCGCTCCCGCCCCGCCGAGGCACCTGGCGCTGCTCCTGCTCGCCGTGCTGGCCGTGGCGCTCAACCTGCGCGCGCCGATCGTCGCCGTCTCCCCGGTGCTGGACACGGTCCGCGCCGACCTCGGCGCGAGTGCCGCCACGGCCGGCCTGCTCACCAGCCTCCCGGTGCTCTGCTTCAGCCTCGCCACCCCGCTGGCCTCGTGGTTGCTGGCCAGGGCCGGCCTGGAACGCGGGGTGCTCATCGCGCTCGGCGTGCTGCTGCTGGGCACGGCGCTCCGCTCCGTCGACGGGCTGACCTGGGCGATCGTCGGCACGATCGTCATCGGCATCGCGATCACGGTCGGCAACGTGGCCGTGCCGGTGGTGATCGGCCGCGACGTCCCGCCGGCCCGCGCCGGGCTGGTGCTCGGCGCGTACACGGCGGTGCTCAACATCGGTTCGATGATCACGCTGTCGCTGACCGTCCCGCTGGCCGCGGCGGTCGGCGGCTGGCGGCCCGCGCTGCTGGCGTGGGGCGTGCTGGCCATGGGGGCGGCCGCGATCTGGTGGGCCGGCACCCGGGGCCGCGGCGGCCGGCCGGCGGGCCCGCGCGGGGCGCGCGGCACGTCGGACTGGTGGCGGCGGCCGGCCGTCTGGGCCCTCATGCTGGCCTTCGCCGGGCAGGCGTTCGCCTACTACGGGGTGACGGCCTGGCTGCCCCTGCTGCTGCGCGACGAGCTCGGCATGGACGCGGGCGCGGCCGGGCTCAGCTCGTCGGTGTTCCAGGTCGCAGCGGTCGTCGGCGCGTTCGGGGTGCCCGCGCTGCTGAAGCGGTTCGACGGGCCCCGGCCCGCGCTGCTGGCGGTGTGCGCCGCGTGGGCGTCGCTCCCGGTGGGGCTGCTGCTGGCGCCGCAGCACTGGGCCGTGTGGTGCGCGCTGGGCGGCGCCGCGCAGGGCGGCGGCTTCACGGTGGTCTTCTCCATCGTGGTGCGGCTGGCCCGTGACCTCACCGAGAGCCGCCGGATCTCCGCGTTCGTCCAGGGCGGCGGCTACCTCGTGGCCGCGACGGGCCCGACGGTGATCGGCGCGGTGCACGAGGCGACCGGCACCTGGACCGCCCCCCTCGCGGTGGTGGCAGGCGCGGTGGCGGTCCTGACGCTGGCGGGCACCCTGGCGGCGGGCCGCCCCCGACCGCATCGCGCGGGCCCGACGCGGTCGTAGGCCTCCCCGGAACGCATCGCGCGGGCTCGATGCTGTCCCGGACCGCTCCTGAGCGCGTCGCGCGGGCTGGTTGCCGTTGCGGGGCCGGCTTCGGCCAGAATCGGTCCCGTGCCCTCCGCCCTCGTCCTCGTGCACGACGCCGTCCCCGGCCGGGGGGAACGGGAGGTCGGCACCGTCGGCCCGGCGCTGCGCGACCTCGGCCTCGACGTGGTCGTCGCCACCTTCCTGCCGGGTGGGCCGCCGGTGCCCGATCCGGGCGACGTCGACGTGGTCGTCGTGATGGGCTCGGTCGAGGCCGCCGACGACGACTCCGTGCCGTGGCTGGAGGCGGAGCTGGACCTCATCGCGCGGGCCGTCGGTCACGGCACGCCGGTGCTCGGCATCTGCTTCGGGGCCCAGGCGCTGGCCCGGGTGCTGGGCGGGACGGTCGGGCGGGCGCCGCGTCCGGAGCGGGGGTTCGTCGAGCTCGGGTCGTCCGATCCCGAGCTGCTGCCCCGCGGCGTCTGGATGCAGTTCCACGACGACACGTTCACGCTCCCGGTCGCCGCCGGGCAGCTGGCCCGCAACGAGGTCGGGCTGCAGGCGTTCACCTGCGGGCCGCACCTGGCCGTGCAGTTCCACCCCGAGATTACCCCGGACGCGTTCGGGGCCTGGATCGACGCCTGGGAGCACACCGGCGACCTCACGCGGATCGCGTCGACGATCGACCTGCCGGCGTTGGTCGCCGAGGTCGCCGACCGCGCCGACGCCGCAGCCGCCGCCTGCCGCGCACTCGTGACGCGCTTCTGTGTCCGCGCGGGCGTTACGGCATCCTGAGCAACCACACGACCACCCGATCGTTGACCTGGCACGGCCCCGGTCGGGCGTGGCCGCTCTGTCTCCCCTCCCACGCGCACGGAGAAGCACTTGTCCGACCTGCCTGCGACCGACCAGCCCCACGAGCCGTCCGAGATCACCTACGCCGAGCACTTCCACCCGGCCCGGCCCCGCAGCCTGCGCCACCGGGCCCGGGTCAAGGCGCCGGTGGCGCGCCGCTCGCTGGCCAAGGACGGCAAGCCGACCGGCACCAACCCGGCCTACGTGTCGTGGCTGCTCGCGCAGTCCATGTTGAACGACGCCAACGAGATCAGCCGCCAGTTCTCCGGCCAGGGCACGATGTGGCAGAACCCGTTCGCCAACCCCGGCCCGCGCCAGGCCGTGGAGACCGCGTCGGTGTGGTTCACCGCCTACCCGATCTCGTTCATCACCCGCCCCGGCGAGTCGTTCCTGGGTGCGCTGGCCGACGAGGCGCTGTGGGAGGCGTTCGCGCGCATCGGGATCGAGGCCGTGCACACCGGACCGGTGAAGCGCGCGGGCGGGCTCTCGGGCTGGCAGACCACCCCCAGCGTCGACGGCCACTTCGACCGGATGAGCACCGAGATCGACCCCGCGTTCGGCACCGAGGCCGAGTTCCGCGCGATGTGCGGCATGGCCACCTGGAACGGCGGCACGATCATCGACGACATCGTGCCCGGCCACACCGGCAAGGGCGCGGACTTCCGGCTCGCCGAGATGAAGCACGGCGACTACCCCGGCATCTACCACATGGTGGAGATCGAGCCCGAGGACTGGAACATCCTGCCCGAGGTGGCCCCGGGCAAGGACTCGGCGAACATCGACGCCGCCACGGAGGAGCAGCTGGCCAAGGCCGGCTACATCATCGGGCGGCTGCAGCGGGTGATCTTCTACGCGGAGGGCGTCAAGGAGACGAACTGGAGCGCCACCCGCGCCGTCGTCGGCACCGACGGGGTCGAGCGCCGCTGGGTGTACCTGCACTACTTCAAGGACGGCCAGCCCTCGATCAACTGGCTGGACCCGTCGTTCGCGGGGATGCGGCTGGTGATCGGCGACGCGCTGCACTCGCTGACCGACCTCGGCTCCGGCGCGCTGCGCCTGGACGCCAACGGGTTCCTCGGCGTCGAGAAGAGCACCGAGGGCCTGCCGGCCTGGTCGGAGGGCCACCCGCTGTCGGCCGCGGCGAACCACCTGATCGGCTCCATGGTGCGCAAGCTCGGCGGGTTCACCTTCCAGGAGCTCAACCTCACCATCGACGACATCCGCACCACCGCCGAGGCGGGCGCCGACCTCTCCTACGACTTCGTCAACCGGCCCGCCTACCACCACGCGCTGGCCACCGGCGACACCGAGTTCCTCCGCCTGACGCTGCGCACCTCGCTGGAGCTGGGCGTCGACCCGGCCGGGCTGGTGCACGCCCTGCAGAACCACGACGAGCTCACCTACGAGCTGGTGCACTGGGCCACCGGGCACCGCGACGACGTCTACGCCTACCGGGGTGCGGACATCACCGGCGGCGAGCTGGCCGAGAGCGTGCGCCGCGATCTCTGCGAGCGCCTCACCGGCCCGGACGCGCCCTACAACCTGGTGTTCACCACCAACGGCATCGCGTGCACCACCGCCACGGTGATCGCGGCGACGCTCGGGATCAGCGACCTGTCGACCATCGACGAGGCCGACACGGCCCGGATCATGCGCGTACACCTGCTGCTGGCGATGTTCAACGCGTTGCAGCCCGGCGTCTTCGCGCTGTCGGGCTGGGACCTGTGCGGGATGCTGACACTGGCCCCCGAGGAGGTCGCCGAGCTGCTCGAGCAGGGCGACACCCGGTGGATCCACCGCGCGGGCCACGACCTGATGGGCGTCAACCCGGGCGCCACCCGGTCCTCGGCCGGGATCCCGCGCGGCACCAGCCTGTACGGCCCGATCCCCGCCCAGCTCGAGGACGAGACGAGCTTCCTGCGCCAGCTGCAGGCCATCCTCGCGGTGCGCAAGCGCTACGGGATCGCCGTGGCGCGGCAGGTGGACGTCCCGGCGGTCTCGCACCGCGGGATGCTGGTGCTGGTGCACGAGCTCGACGACGACCGCGCCGGCCAGCTGCACCTCACCGTGCTCAACTTCGGCGACGAGCACGTGACCGGCACCGTGCGCTCCGAGCACCTGCTTCCCGGCAGCGAGGTCTCCGACATGTTCACCAGCCGGCCGGTGGCCGCGGTCGACGACCTGCAGAGCTTCGTGGTGGAGCTGGAGCCCCACCAGGGCCACTCGCTGCTCGTCCGGTCGGTGTCCTGACCGGACGGTCGACTCGCCACCGCCCGCGTCCGCGACTACCGTGGGAGGTGGTTGAAACCCCAGCCGCGCAGATCAAGCATCGACACGCGGACGGGTGGCTTCGTGAGCATCACCACCACATCGGTAACCGAACGCGCACAGCGCAGCACCAACGAGCAGCAGCGCGGCGCCCACGACACGTACGACCACCTCACCCCGCTGCTGTACCGGTTCGCGGCGCTGCCGGAGTCGGACCGCCGACGCCGGGCCCTGCGCGACGAGCTGGCCACCGGGTTCCTGCCCGTCGTGCAGCACATCGCCCGGCGCTACCGCAACCGCGGCGAGCCGGTCGACGACCTGGAGCAGGTCGGCGCCGTCGGGCTGATGGGCGCGCTGGAGCGCTACGACCCGTCCCACGGCGCCGGGTTCCTGAGCTTCGCCGTTCCGACGATCACCGGGGAGATCCGCCGGCACTTCCGGGACCGCACCTGGGCGATGCGGGTCCCCCGGCGGCTCAAGGACCTCCAGGGACCGATGGGTGAGGCGGTGAGCGTGCTCACCTCCTCGCTCGGACGCGCCCCCCGGCCCAGCGAGATCGGCGCCCACCTCGGCGCCCCCGTCGCCGAGATCGTCGAGGCGCTGGCCGTCCAGCAGGCCCACACGCCGGACTCCCTGGACGCGCTCGCCGTCGCGGGCGGCACCGCGCCGGTCGACCTCCTGGGCCAGGTGGACACCGCGCTGGCCACCGCGGAGTACCGCTCCGAGCTGCGCGCCGCGCTGGCCGACCTCCCCGAGCGGGAGCGGACGATCGTCGTCCTGCGCTTCTTCGGCGACCTCACCCAGAGCCAGATCGCCGACCGGCTCGGCCTCTCGCAGATGCACATCTCCCGGCTGCTGAGCCAGACCCTCGCGACGCTCCGCACGCGCATCGACGCGGTCTGACCGCTACCGTGGCGTCGCAGGACGACGAGTCGGGGAGGAACGGTGCCGGGCGAGGACGTGCGCGGATCCGTAGAGGCCGGACCGGCCGCCGCCGAGTTCGCCACGCTGGCGCACCGGCTGCTGGCCGCCACCACGGTGTACGAGGTGCTGGACCACGTGGTCACCGCGGGGTTGGCCGTGGTCGAGGGCGCGGACATGGTCAGCGTCACCGTCCGCGGCGAGGACGGGAAGTTCAACACGCCCGTCGACAGCTCCCCGCTGGCGGTCGAGCTCGACGAGCTGCAGTACCGGTTCGACGAGGGCCCGTGCGTCGAGGCCGCCCGCACGCCCGGCCCGGACGTCGTCGCCTCGGCCGACCTCGCTTCCGGTGCCGAGTTCCCGAAGTGGGGGCCCGCGGCCGCCGACGCCGGGGTGCGCAGCGTGCTGGCCGTCGGTCTGTTCCCCCCGGGCGACGAACCGCGCACGGCGGCGCTGAACTTCTACTCCTTCGCGGCGGGAGGGCTCGACAAGAGCGACCGTGACGTGGCGATCGTGCTGGCGGCGCACGCGTCGACGGCGCTGGCGGCGACCCGGGCCACCACGGCTTCGGCGATCAAGGCGGCCCACCTGGAGGCCGCGCTGCGCAGCCGCGACGTCATCGGCCAGGCCAAGGGCATCCTGATGGAGCGCCGCGGGATCAGCGAGCAGGAGGCGTTCGACGTGCTGCGGATGGCGTCCCAGTCGCTGAACGTGAAGCTCGCCACGGTGGCACAGACGCTGGCGACACGCCGCGCCGACATCTGAGCCCGTCCCCGGCCGCGACAACTCGCCTCCGACAGCGCATCCTGTACCGATGACGGGGGAACGCGGCCGCCGCTGGCGACGGCTCCTCAACCGGACGCTCACCAGGGCCTGGGACGACGACATCTTCAGCGAGTCGGCGTCCTCGGCGTTCTGGCAGACGCTGTCGCTGCCGCCCCTGCTGCTGGGCCTGTTCGGCATCCTCGGCTACGTCGGCGGTTGGTTCGGGCCGGGCACGGTCGACGCCGTCGAGGCGTGGATCATCGGCGTCACCAGCGGCGTGTTCAGCCGCAACGCCGTGGACGAGATCATCGCCCCGACCGTCACGCAGATCCTGACGATCGCGCGCGGCGAGGTGGCGTCGGTGGGTTTCGTCCTGAGCCTCTGGTCGGGGTCCTCCGCCATGGCCTCCTTCGTCGACGCGATCACCCGCGCGCACGGCCAGTACCAGAAGCGCAACCTCGTCTGGCAGCGCGTCCTCGCGGTCCTGCTCTACCTGGTCGCGCTCGCGGGCGGGATCGTGATCCTGCCGATCGCGACGCTCGGCCCGCGCCTCATCCCGCTGCTCCCCGACACCGCCCAGCCGGTGGCGCAGGCGCTCTACGACTACCTGTACTTCCCGGTGGTGGGCATCGTGCTGCTGGTGGCGCTGACCACGCTCTACAAGATCGCCCTGCCGCACAAGCCGCCGTGGCTGCGCGGCCTGCCCGGCGCCGTGCTCGCCGCGGTCGTCTTCCTCATCGGGGCGCTGGGCCTGCGGGTCTACCTCGACTGGATCACGGGAACCGGCTACACCTACGGCGCGCTGGCGGCACCGATCGCGTTCCTGCTGGCCACCTTCTTCATCGCCCTCGCGATCATCCTGGGCGCCCACCTCAACGCGGCGGTGCAGGAGACGTGGCCCGCACCGCTGCGGCGGCGGGGACGTCCGGTGCCGCCGCCGGACGCCGCGACCGAGGAGGCCGACGAGCCGGTCGGCCAGGTCGTCACGACCCCGTAGCGGCCGCGAACTCCTCGACCACGGCGGCGCAGAACGCAGCAGCCCGTCGTAGTCCCCGGCCCGCGCCTGCGCGGCCGTGCGGTCGGCGGCGATTGACCGGCGCGACACCGGGTATCAGGACCTCGAAGGAGCCCGACGACGGTGTCGGGACGGGAAGGGGCCTTCTGATGAATCGGACCGAAACACTGATGCTCGCCGTGGAGAACCCGGCTCCGGGCATCACGGTGGTGCGCGTCGGGGGCGACCTCGACCGGGTCACGGCGCCGCGGCTGGCGCGGCTGCTCGACGTGCAGCTCGACCGGTGCCTCGACGTCGCGCGGGGCAGCACACCGGTCACCGCGGACGGGCGCGTCCACCTGGTCGTCGACCTCGGGGCCGTCCGGTCGTTCGGCGCCGGGGGCCTGATGGTGCTGCGCCACGTGCAGTACACGGCCGACCAGGCCGACATCGGCCTGTGCCTCACCGGGCTCACCGCACGGGCCGGGCTCCTCCCCGGCTGGGCGGCCGAGCTCGTCGCCGGGTTCCCGGGCCTGCCGACCCTGGAGGACGCGCTGGCGCGGCTGCAGCCCTCCTTATTCATCGACCGTTGAACTCTGGGCCACCCGGCGCTATCGTTCCTCATGACCGCGACGCAGACGTCCGTGATCGGCCTCGACCACCCCGGCGCGGGTGAGCTCGCGCTCGTCGGCGGGAAGGCCGCGAACCTCGCCGCGCTGATCGCGGCCGGTTTCGCCGTCCCGGACGGGTTCTGCGTCGCCACGACGGCCTACGCGGAGGCGGCCGCCGCGGTCGGGCTGTCGGCGACGCCGGCGGCGAACCGCGAGGCGCTGGCCGCCGCCCCGGTGCCGGCCGCCCTCGCCGCGGAGATCACGGCCGCCTACGCGGGGCTGGGCGACGGCGTGCCGGTCGCCGTCCGGTCGTCGGCGACCGCGGAGGACCTCCCCGGCGCGAGCTTCGCGGGCCAGCAGGACACGTTCCTCAACGTGGTCGGGCCCGAGGCGGTGCTCGACGCGGTCCGCCGGTGCTGGGCGTCGCTCTGGACCGACCGGGCCGTGAGCTACCGCGCGGAGGCCGGGATCGCCCACGCGGAGCTCGCCGTCGTGGTGCAGCGGATGGTCGACGCGGCCGTCGCCGGGGTCCTGTTCACGGCCGACCCGGTCAGCGGGCGCCGCACCCGCACCGTGATCGACGCCGCGCCCGGGCTCGGCGAGGCCGTCGTCTCGGGGGCGGTCAACCCCGACCACGTCGTCGTCGACGGCGCCGCGACGATCGCCGAGCACCGGGTGGGCGACAAGGCGGTCGCGATCCGTCCGCGCCCCGGTGGCGGCACCGAACGCGTCGCCCGCACCGGGACGGCGCCCTGCCTGACCGACCGGCAGATCCGCGACCTGGTCGCGCTCGGGCGCCGCGTCGAACGCCACTTCGGGACCCCGCAGGACATCGAGTGGGCCGTCGACGGCGACGGCGCGCTCTGGCTCACCCAGTCCCGGCCGATCACCACGCTGTACCCGGTTCCCGAGGTCGACCGGCCCGGGCTGCGCGTGTTCGTCAACCTCAGCCTGGCCCAGGGGCTCACCCGGCCGATCACGCCGATGGGCCTCGCGTCGTTCCGGGTGATCGGGTCGACCGCCGCCACGCGCGCGTTCGGGGTCACCGTCGCCGACCCGCTCGACGGGCCGCCCGCCTTCGCGGCTGCGGGCGGGCGGGCGTTCGTCGACGCCACGGCCGCGCTGCGCAGCTCCGTCGGCCGGGCCGCCGCGCCGCGGGTGCTGGACGTGATGGAGACCCGCTCGGCCGTGGTGCTGCGCGGGCTGTTCGACGAGCCGGAGCTCTCCGTCCGCACCCGGTCCCCGCTGCCGTTCGCGCGCCGGCTGGTGCGGGTGCTGGCGCGGTTCCGGATCCCGCCGCTGGTCGCGCTCGCTCTGGTGGCGCCCGCCGCCGCGCGCCGCCACGTCGACCGCTCCGGCGAGCGGCTGCGCGCCACCACCGCCCCGGCCGGCGCGACCGCCCTCGCACGGCTCGACCACGTCGTCGCCGTGCTGCGCGAGGTATTCCCCGTGCTGCCGCGCACGGCCCCGGTGGCGCTGGCGGGGTTCCTCATGCTCGGGCTGGCGCGGCGGGTCGCGGGCCCGGACCTCGACGCCGACGCCACCCACGAGGTCCTGCGCTCGCTGCCGTACAACCGCACCACCGAGATGGACCTGCAGCTGTGGGCCGTCGCCACCCGGGTGCGGGGCGACGCGGCGTCCGTCGCCGCGCTGGAGGGCGGCGGCCCGCTCCCGCCGCTGCTGCGCGGCGAGCTCGACACGTTCCTGCGCGAGCACGGCCACCGCGCCGTCGCGGAGATCGACCTGGGGATGCCGCGCTGGTCCGACGACCCGGCGCACGTGCTCGGCTCGCTGGCCAACTACCTGCGCCAGGACGATCCGGAGCGCGCCCCCGACGCGGTGTTCCGGCGCGGGGCCGTGGCCGCCGAGGCGGCGGTCGACGCGGTGGTGGCGCGGGTGCGGGGCCGCTCCCGGCTGCGGGCGCTGGTCGTGCGGTTCGCCCTGCGCCGGACGCGGCAGCTCGCCGGGATGCGCGAGACCCACAAGGACCACCTGGTGTGGCTGCTCGCCCACGCCCGCGCCCAGCTGGCGATCCTCGGCGCGGAGCTGGCCGGGCGGGGCCTGCTCGACGTCGCCGACGACGTGTTCTTCCTGGACCTGCGCGAGACCCGCGCCGCGCTGGGCGGCACCGACCACCGGGCGGCGGTCACCGCGCGGCACGCGGAGTACGACCGGGAGCTGCGCCGCCGCCACATCCCGCGCGTCCTGCTGTCGGACGGCACCGAGCCCGAGGCGCTCGCCGCTCCCCCGCCCGACGGCGCCCTGATCGGCACCCCCGCGTCGGCGGGCACGGTGACGGCCCGGGCCCGCGTGGTGCTCGATCCCGTCGGCGCGCGGCTGGAGCCCGGCGAGATCCTGGTGGCGCCGTCGACGGACCCGGGGTGGACGCCGCTGTTCCTCACCGCGGGCGGGCTGGTGATGGAGATGGGCGGCGCCAACTCCCACGGCGCGGTGGTGGCGCGGGAGTACGGCATCCCCGCGGTCGTGGGCGTCCCCGACGCGACGCTGCGCATCCGGACGGGCGACCTGGTGACGGTCGACGGCGCGGCCGGCGCGATCACCACCCCCGCGAGTCGACCTTCTCAGCACGCAGTGTGAGCCGATCCGGCACGTGCTGGATCGGCCAACACACCGCGTCGAGAAGGTCGACTCGCGGGCGGGGCGGGGCGGGCGGGGCGGATCTGCGAACTCGGCGTGTCGGGAAGTCAACTCGGGGTGGGGGTGGGGAAGCGGGCCGGGTCGTCCACGAAGGCCTGACGGCAGCCGGTGCCGCAGAAGTAGACGGACGCGCCGGCGTGCTGCACCGCGATGCTCGATGGTGTGACGGCCACGTCCATGCCGCAGACGGGGTCGCGGGCGATCTCGGGCTCGGCCACCGCCCCGGACGGGGGCGGGAGCGCCACGCGGGGGCGGTTCGCGACGATGTCGGCGAACACCGACAGCGCGATCTCCCCGGCCGTGCGCGCGCCGATGTCGAGCCCGGCGGGGGCGTGGACGCGGCTCGCGGCGTCACCCAGCTCGGCGAGCACCCCGGCCGAGCGGCGGCGGCTGGCCACCAGCGCCACGTAGCCGACGCCCGCCTCCAGGGCCCGGCGCAGCACGGTGGCCTCGTCGCGCCCGTGCGACGCCACGATCACGGCGGACGTGTCCGGGCTGATCGGCGCGCCGGCGTCGACGCCGGCGCGCACGTCCCAGTCCAGCGCGGTGCCGACCCGCACCAGCGCCCGCGCCACCGGCGCCTCGCCGTGCACGGTCACGAGCACCGGCGGGATCATCGCCTCCAGGAAGATCTCCAGGGTGCCGCCGGACAGGCACGGGTTGCCGACGGTGCGCACGCCCTCCTGTGGATCCTCGTCGGACTCGTGCGGCGTGATCCGCAGCAGCCCGGACTCGCCCGCGTGCAGCAGCCGCAGGCTCTCCAGCCGCACCGTCGACTCCGCGCACACCCCGCCGACGAACCCGTCGATGGTGCCGTCGGCGAGCACCAGCGCGCAGTCGCCGGGCTTCGCGCTGGTGGGGCGCTCGGCCCGCACCACCGTGGCCAGCACGAACGGTGTGCGGCCGGTGCGCAGCCCGTTCACGCGCTCGAGGATGTCCGCCCTAGTCATCAGTGACCGCCAGATCCGTCCGGAGGGGCCTGCCCTGCATCGTCCGCCACACCTGCGCCGGGGTGAGCGGCATGTCGGCGTGCCGCACCCCGATCGCGTCCAGCACCGCGTTGACCACCGCAGCGGGCGACCCCACGGTGGCCGACTCCCCCACGCCCTTCGCCCCGAGGGGATGGTGCGGCGACGGCGTGACCGTCTCCCCCAGCTCCCAGCTCGGGCACTCCATCGACGTCGGCAGCAGGTAGTCCATGAAGGACGCGCCGAGGTGGTTGCCGTCCGCGTCGAAGGCGATCAGCTCCATCAGGGCCATCCCGATGCCGTCGGCGAGCCCGCCGTGGATCTGCCCCTCGACGATCATCGGGTTGATCCGCACCCCGCAGTCGTCCACGGCGACGAACCGCCGGACCTTCACCTGGCCGGTGCCGGGGTCGACGTTTACGACGCAGATGTAGGCGCCGCAGGGGAAGGTGAGGTTGGGCGGGTTGTAGACGCAGCGGGCGTCGAGGTGGCCCTCGAACCCGTCGGGGAGCTCCAGGTCGGAGTGCGCGGCCATCGCGACCTCCGCGATCGTGACGCCGACGCCGGGCACGCCGCGCACGTCGAACCGGCCGCTGCTCCACTCCAGGTCGGCGGGCCCGACCTCCAGCATGGCGGCCGCGACGATCCGGGCGCGCTCGCGCACCTTCCGTGCGGCCATCGCCGTCGCCGCCCCTGACACGGGCGTCGAGCGGGAGCCGTAGGTACCCAGCCCGAACGGGGTCCGGTCCGTGTCGCCCTGCACCAGCTCCACATCGGACGGCGGGATCCCCAGCTCCTCGGCCACGATCTGCGCGAACGTCGTCTCGTGGCCCTGCCCCTGCGACATGCACGAGACGCGCAGCACCGCCGTGCCCGACGGGTGGATCTGCAGCTCGGCGCCGTCGGCCATGCCGAACCCGGCGATGTCCATCTCGCCGCGGGGCCCGGCGCCGACGGCCTCGGTGAAGAAGCTGATGCCGATCCCCATCAGCGACCCGTCGGCGCTCCCGGCGGCCTGCTCCTTGCGCAGCTCGTCGTAGCCGGCGAGGTCCAGGGCGGCCGTCAGGGTCGCCGGGTAGTCGCCCGAGTCGTACACCCAGCCCGTGGCGCAGCGGTACGGGAACTGCTCGGGCCGCAGCAGGTTCGCCATCCGCACCTGCGCGGGATCGAGCCCGAGGTCGAACGCGAGCACGTCCACCAGCCGCTCGACCAGGTAGGACGCCTCCGTCACGCGGAACGAGCACGCGTACGCGACGCCGCCGGGCGCCTTGTTCGTGTAGACGCCGGTGACGTGGCAGTGCGCGGCGGGCACGTCGTAGGAGCCGGTGAAGATGTGGAAGAACCCGGCCGGGAACTTCGAGGGCTGCGCGGTGCCGTTGAACGCGCCGTGGTCGGCCAGCACCCGCACCCGCAGGCCGAGGATCCGGCCGTCGCTCGTGGACGCGATCTCGCCCCGCATGTGGTAGTCCCGGGCGAACGAGGTGGTCATCAGGTTCTCGGAGCGGTCCTCGGTCCACTTCACCGGCGCCCCCGTCAGGATCGAGCCGACGACCGCGCACAGGTAGCCCGGGTACATCCCGACCTTGTTGCCGAAGCCGCCGCCGATGTCGGGCGCCACGATCTGGATCCGGTGCTCGGGGATGCCGGCGATCCGGGAGTACAGGACGCGGTGGGCGTGCGGGGCCTGCGTGGTCGCGAAGATCGTCAGCTTGCCGCTGACCGGATCCACGCTCGCGACCGTGCCGCAGGTCTCCAGCGGGGCCGGGTGCACGCGTGGGTAGAGCAGGTCGACGGCGCTGACGTGCGCGGCCGCGGCGAACGCCGCCTCGGTGGCGGCCTCGTCGCCGGAGTCCCAGTCGAAGACGCGGTTGTCGGTGCGGCCGGGCATCTCGTCGCGGACCAGCGGGGCGCCGGCGTCCAGCGCGCTACGGGCATCCACCACCGGCGGCAGCGGCTCGTACTCGACGTCGATCAGCGCCAGCGCGTCGCGGGCGGCGTAACGGTCCTCGGCGACGACGAACGCCACCTCCTGGCCCTGGTAGCGCACCTTGTCGGTGGCGAGCACGGCCGCGACGTCGTGGGAGAACGTCGGCATCCACGCCATCCCGCGCTCGGCCAGCATCGCCCCGGTGATCACCGCCCGCACCTTCGGGTGCGACTCGGCCGCGCTCGCGTCGACCGACACGATCCGGGCGTGCGCGTGCGGGCTGCGCAGCACGGCGGCGTGCAGCATCCCCGGCAACCGGATGTCGTCGACGAACCGGCCGCGCCCGCGGAGGAACCGCGGATCCTCCTTGCGGAGCATCCGCCCGTGCCCCCGCACCGCGTCGCGCGGGCTCGTCGCGGCCGCGACCGGCCCCCAGGCCGCGCCGCGCGGGCTCGATGCGGTTGTCACGGTGCGGCCTCGGCCGCGGCCGCGTGCAGGATCGCGCGGACGATGTTCTCGTAGCCCGTGCAGCGGCAGGCCAGCCCGGAGATCGCCGCGCGGACCTCCGGCTCGGACGGGTCCGGGTTGTGGTCGAGCAGCCAGCGCGCCGTGAGCAGCATGGCGGGCGTGCAGAATCCGCACTGCAGGCCGTGGCACTCCATGAACGAGGTCTGCACCTGGTCCAGCCCCGACGGCCCGGCCATCCCCTCGACGGTGCGCACCGGGTGCCCGACGGCCATCGCCGCGAGCACCGTGCACGACTTCACCGGCACGTCGTCCATCCAGACGACGCACGCACCGCAGTTGGACGTGTCGCAGCCCCAGTGCGTGCACGTGAGGCCCAGCTCGTCGCGCAGCAGGTGCACGAGCAGCAGCCGGGGCTCGATCTCCCGGGTGTGGTCGCGCCCGTTGACCGTGACGGTCACCTCCATCACCGCGCCCGCTCGGCGGCGCGGGCCAGCGCGCGGGCGGTCAGCTCGCCGGCCAGGTGGCGCTTGTAGTCGGCGGGGCCGCGCTGGTCGGCGGTGGGCCGGCAGTGCCGCGCGGCCAGCGCCCCGGCCCCGGCGAAGTGCTCGGGCGTGGCGGGCCTGCCGCGCAGGTACTCCTCGGCCTCCTCCGCCACGAAACGTGGCGCGCCGACGGCGGTGAGCCCGATCCCGACGTCGGCGACCCGGCCGTCGGGGGTCAGCGCCAGCGCGGCGGCGGCGGCCGCGACGGCCCAGTCGCCGGACCGCCGGTCGACCTTGACGTACGCGCTCCCCGTCGCCCACAGCGGCACCCGCAGCTCGACGAGCAGCTCGGCGGGGCCGACGACGGTCTGGTAGGGCCCGGTGAAGAACTCGCGCATGTCGACGGTGCGCTCGCCGTCCGCGCCCCGGATGACAGCGACGGCCCGCAACGCGCTGAAGACCCCGGACAGGTCCTCGGACGGATCGGCCTGGCACACCGATCCGCCGACGGTGCCGCGGTTGCGCACCACCGGATCGGCGATCACGCGCTCGGCGTCGTGCAGCACCGGCACCAGCGCCCCGGCCTGCGGCGAGGCCAGGAGATCGGCGTGGCGCAGCATCGCCCCGACGCGGAGCTCACCGCCCACGACCGCGATCGTCGCCAGCTCGTCCAGGTCGTTGATGTCCACCAGCATCTCGGGCTGCGCCAGCCGCAGCTTCATCATCGGGATCAGGCTGTGCCCGCCGGCCACGATCCGTGACTCCGGTCCGTGGCGGGTCAGCAACGCCACAGCGTGATCGACGCTGCTGGCGCGCTGGTACTCGAACTGGGCAGGGACCTGCATCACTCTCCCGGACTCTTTCGGACATGGTCGTCGGGGGGGACCGACCGGACAAGGGCTCTTAACCCATCACTTAGGAGGACGGGGCGCAACGGCCCGACCAGGTGCAGCATGGCCACCCTTGACACGCCACCGGTGGAGCTGTGAGGTTGCGCACCACCCAAAGGGTGATGGTACGGCTACGCTACGCGACACGATGGAGACGACGACAATGGCTATCGAGTCCGACGGACACGGCCGACGGCGGATGTTCGAGCTCATCGCCGACGCCCCGAAGACCGGGAAGAGTCCCACGATCTGGGCCTGGCCGCAGCTCACCGAGTACCTCAAGGTCGCCTCGCAGCCCGTCGCAGGCCCGTGGCCGCCGCACCAGGAACCCCGCCCCGACCCGGAGGAGGACACGCTGCCCGTCGCCGTGGCCGAGCCGGACCGCGACCGGCGCTAGGAGATCCGATGTATCCGTCCCGATTCCGCTACGAGGCACCGCATTCCCTGGACGAGGCCCGCTCGCTGCTCGCGCAGCACGGCGACGACGCCAAGATCCTCGCCGGCGGGCAGAGCCTCGTTCCGCTGCTCAAGCTGCGCTTCGCCGCGCCCGCGCTGCTCGTCGACATCAACGGCATCCCCGGCCTGGGCCACCACCGCGAGGACAGCGACGGCACGCTGCGCATCGGCGCGCTGTGCCGGCACGTGGACCTGGAGCGCTCGGCGCTGCTGGCCGCCAAGCACCCGCTGATGGCCGCGGCGGCCCCGCTGATCGCCGACCCGATCGTGCGCAACCGGGGCACGCTCGTCGGCTCTCTGTGCCACTCCGACCCGCAGGGCGACTGGGCGTCGGTGCTGCTCGCGCTGGGCGGGTCGGTCGTCGCCGAGGGCCCGGCGGGGCGCCGCAGCATCCCGGCGGCCGAGTTCTCGCTCGGCCCGTTCCAGAACGCCCTGCGCCCCGGTGAGATCGCCGTCGAGGCCGTGATCCCCGCGCCGACGGGCCGGGTCTCGGGCACCTACCTCAAGCTGGAACGCCGGGTGGGCGACTTCGCCACCGCGGGTGTCGCCGTCGCGCTGGAGACCTCGGACGGCTCGGTGGTGCGGGCCGGGATCGCGCTCACCGGCGTCGGCCCGAGCAACATCGCCGCCACCGCCGCCGCGGCCGCGCTGGTGGGGCGGCCCCTGTCGGCCGAGTCCATCGAGGAGGCCGCGCAGCTCGCGGCCGAGGCGGCCCAGCCGCGCAGCGACCACCGCGGCAGCGCGGCCTACAAGCGCCACATCGTGGCGACGTTCGTGAGACGCGGGCTGGCCCGCAGTGAGGACCTGGTGGCCGCATGAGCTACGGACAATCGGCCGTCGTGCGGGAGGCCGGCACCGACGAGTGCCGGATCACCGTGACGGTCAACGGCGAGCGCCGCGTGGTGGACGTCGAGCCGCGCCTGCTGCTCGCCCACCTGCTGCGCGAGGGCCTCGCGCTGACCGGCACCCACATGGGCTGCGACACCACCAGCTGCGGCGCCTGCACCGTGCTCGTCGACGGCACGCCGGTGAAGTCGTGCACGATGCTGGCCGTCCAGGCGGACGGGCACGAGGTCACCACCGTCGAGGGGCTGGGCACGCCGAGCGAGCTCGACCCGGTGCAGGAGGGCTTCTCCCGCGAGCACGCGCTGCAGTGCGGCTTCTGCACCCCGGGGATGATGATGACGTCCAAGGCCCTGCTGGAGCAGAACCCGGATCCCTCCGAGGAGGAGGTCCGCTGGGCCCTGTCGGGCAACATGTGCCGCTGCACCGGCTACCAGAACATCGTCAAGGCCGTGCTGTGGGCCGCCGCCAAGAAGAACGGGGGCGAGGCATGACCGCGCTCGACGAGGTCAAGATCGGCGGGCTCGGCGCCAGCCGCCAGCGGGTGGAGGACAGCCGGTTCGTCCGCGGCCGGGGCAACTACGTCGACGACATCCACCTGCCCGGCATGCTGCACATGGAGATCCTGCGCAGCCCGCTCGCGCACGCCCGGATCACCAGCATCGACACGAGCAAGGCCTGGGAGATCCCGGGCGTCCGGCTGGTCCTGACCGGCGAGATGATGGCCCAGCGCAACCTCGCCTGGATGCCCACGCTCTCCTACGACACGCAGGCCGTGCTCGCCACCGACAAGGTGCGGTTCCAGGGCCAGGAGGTGTGCGTCGTCGTCGCCGACGACCCGTACACCGCCAAGGACGGGTGCGACGCGATCGTCGTCGAGTACGAGCCGCTGCCACCGGTCGTCAACCCGCTCCAGAGCAAGGCCCCCGACGCGCCGATCATCCGCGACGACAAGGAAGGGCAGGTCGACAACACCGTCTACCGGTGGGAGGTCGGCGACGCCGCGGCCACCGACCGGGCCTTCGCCGCCGCCGACGTGGTGTCGCGGATCCAGCTGCACTACCCGCGCAGCCACCCCTCCCCCATCGAGTGCTGCGGGGCGGTCGCGGACTACAACTCGGCGAGCCAGAAGCTGACGGTCTACATGACCACGCAGGCGCCGCACATCATCCGGGCGGCGTTCGCGCTGGTCACCGAGCTGCCCGAGCACATGATCCGGATCGTCTCGCCGGACATCGGCGGCGGCTTCGGCAACAAGGTGCCGGTCTACCCCGGCTACGTCGCGGCCACGCTGTGCTCGATCCTGCTGGCCAAGCCGGTGAAGTGGATCGAGGACAAGACCGGCAACCTGATCTCCACCGGCTTCGGCCGCGACATGTACCTCGACGCCCAGATGGCGTTGCAGAAGGACGGCACGATCCTCGGCGTCCGCTTCCACGCCGACTGCGACCTGGGCGCGTTCTTCGCCGACGCCCAGCCCAGCAAGTTCAAGGTGGGGCTGCTGCACTCGGCGTTCGCCTGCTACAACGTGCCGGCCGGGCACATCACGGCGCAGGGCCACTACACGAACAAGGCTCCCGGGGGCGTGGCCTACCGGTGCTCGTTCCGCGTCACCGAGGCGATGTTCCTGCAGGAACGGCTGGTGCACGCGGCCGCCACGGACCTGGGCATGGACCAGGCCGCCTTCCGCCGCCACAACCTCCTGCGCGACGACCAGTTCCCGCACCGCACCGCGTTCGGCTTCCTCGTCGACTCCGGGCAGTACGGCAAGTGCCTGCAGACCGGCCTCGACGCCATCGGCTACGACGACTTCCGCCGCGACCAGGAGTTCGCCCGCTCGCGCGGGCGCCGCCTGGGCATCGGGATCTCGACGATGACCGAGCCGCTGGGGGCCGGCAACAGCCGCGAGTACGACATCCTCGGCATCAAGATGTTCGACTCCGCCGAGCTGCGGGTGCACATGACCGGCAAGGCGATCCTGCGCGTCGGGGCGAAGAGCCAGGGCCAGGGCCACGAGACGACGTGGGGCCAGATCGTCAGCCACGAGCTCGGCATCCCGGCCGCGGACGTGATCGTCGAGGAGGGCGACACCGACACCGCGCCGTTCGGCATGGGCACCTACGCCTCGCGCTCCACACCGGTGGCGGGCGCGGCCATCTCGATGGTGTCGCGCAAGATCCGCGCGAAGGCCCGCAAGATCGCCGCGCACCTGTTGGAGGTGTCCGAGGAGGACATCGAGTGGGAGCTCGGGCGCTTCTACGTCCGCGGCGCACCCGGCCGCGGCGCCACGATCCAGGAGTGCGCGATGGCCGCGTACTCCAACATGCCCGACGGCATGGAGCCCGGCCTGGAGAACAACGCCTACTACGACCCACCCAACCTGACCTGGCCGTTCGCCTGCTACATCGTGACGGTCGAGGTCGACCCGGAGACCGGGGTCTGGGACGTGCTGCGCGTGGTGGCCGTCGACGACTGCGGGGTGCGGATCAACCCGATGATCGTCGAGGGCCAGATCATGGGTGGGCTCACCGAGGCCTACGCGGCGTCGAGCATGCAGTTCCAGACCTACGACGCCGACGGCAACATGGTCGGCTCGAACTACATGGACTACCTGCTCCCGACGGCCTGGGAGACCCCCGGGTTCGAGCTGCACGAGGTGGTCACGCCGTGCCCGCACCACCCCATCGGCGCCAAGGGTGTCGGGGAGTGCGCCACCGTCGGCGGGCCCGCCGCCTTCGTCAACGCGGTGCACGACGCGCTGTCGGACACGGGCGTCCGCAACATCGACATGCCGCTGCTGCCCGACCGCGTCTGGCAGGCCATCCAGGACGGTCAGGACGTGTCCGGCATGCCTCCCATCAGGAGCGACTCGTGATCCTCCAGAACGCGTTCGACGTCGCCGCGCCCGTGGACCGGGTGTGGGCCTACTTCCTCGACGTGCCCAACCTGGCGCCGTGCCTGCCCGGCGCGTCGATGGTCGGCGACGACGGGAACGGCACCTACCAGGGCAAGGTCGTGGCCGCGCTCGGGCCGGTGAAGCTGAACTTCAGCGGCACGGCGACGATCCTCTCCGCCGACGAGGCCGCCCACCGCATGGTGCTGCAGGCCTCCGGCTCGGAGGACAAGGGCCGCGGCGAGGCGTCGATGACGATCACCGCGACGCTGCGCCCGGCGGGTGGCGGCACCCACGTGCTCGTCGACCAGGACCTGACGATCTCGGGAGCGGCCGCGCAGTTCGGCCGCGGCCTGATCGCCGACGTCACGGGCGTGCTCATGGGGAGCTTCGCCGAGTGCGTCCAGTACAACATCGACAACCAGTCCCGCGGCGGCACGGCCACGGCGGTCCGGGCGGCCGCCCCGGCCAGCGGGTTCGCGATCGGCCTGCGCGCCACGCTGATGGCGCTGCGCCGTGTGTTCGCCCGCTTCTTCCTGCCCTACGACCGGAACAGGTGACGCAGATGGTGCTGTGGTGGATCGGCAACGCCGTCCTGCTGTTCGTGGTGCTTCCGGTGGTGATCGCGCTGCTCAACCGCGTGCTCGCGGCCGTCGAGCGGATCCGGGACGCGGCCGACGACATCCTGGCGGGCGGCGTGGCGCTCATCGGCGAGCTCGACGACGTGCCCGCGCTGCTGGAACGCACCGACGCGACCGTCGAGCAGGTCGCCGTCGGGGCCACGAGATACGCCGGGAGCGTCGCCGCGCTCCTGCCGGCGAAGTAGGAGGGGAGCCATGCCTGCCGTTGCCTGGGTCACGGTGGTCATCGCCGTGCTGATCATCGCCGTCACGGCCGTCGGCCTGTTGCGCGTGGTGCTGCACCTGCGCCATGTCCACGCGACGCTGGGAGCACTGCTCGGCGGGGTGCTGGTGGTCGCCGACCGGACCGCCACCGTGCCCGCCGTCGTCGGATCGGTGAACGCGAACCTGGCCCCCGTGCGGGCCTGGACGGAGACCGTGTGATGGTGCCCTACGGATGGACGCTCGGCCTGGTCATCGGCCTGGTCGTCGTGGTCGCGGTCGTCGCGCTGGTGACGCCGATCCTCGTGCTCGCGTACCGGATCGGCACGCAGGCCCGTGAGATCGACGAGGCGCTGGGCCGTTCGCGGACCAACACCGCCGGCCTCGCCGGGCTGAACGAGACCATCGACCACGCCGGCGAGATCATCGGCGGCCTGCAGCGCGGGCGCGCGCGGTTGGGAGGCTGAGGTGCTGTCGGACGGAGAGATCACGTACTGGACGGTGATCCTGGTGCTCGGCGCCGTCGTCATCGTCGCGGTGGTGGTGCTGCTGTCGCTGCTGATCGCGTTCGTCAAGCGGATCGACACCGCCACGACCTCGATCGGCGGCACGCTCACCGCCATCACCAAGAACACGGCCGACGCCGCCCTGATCCCGACCGTCGGCGACGGCCTGGACCTCGTGCTGGCCGAAGGCCTGCAGCACCACCTGTTCCTGGGACGCGTGCTGGACAGCATCCCCACCCCCGCCGGGAAGGGCTGACCCATGCTCGTCGTGCTGACCGTCGTCGAGATCGTCGTGCTGATCGCCGGGCTGGCGTTCTTCCTGTGGTGGACCGGAACCCTGCTGGGGAAGGTCGCCACCACGCTGGAGGCCGGTGACGGGCTGGTGCAGGAGATCGTGGCCGACGCGCGGGTGATCCGGCCCGGGCTGACCCACATCAACGGCACCGGCGCCCGCGTGGCCGGCGCGCTGCCGCTGCTCTACGGCTACGCGGAGCAGATCATCGTGAAGGCGAGCCCGGTGCCCGAGCGCCCGAAGGTGGCGACACCGGCGTCCGGGCGGCGCCGCTCCCGCATCCACGACACCGTCGGCTACGCCCCGGCCCGCCACTGAGACAGTCCTCGCCTGCAGCGTGGCTGAACCTCGGCATCCACAGGGCTGAACCCGCGAGGTGAACGTGGTGGCTGTTTCAGGAAGATCCAACAGCCACCACGTTCATCTCGCGCGGAGGAGACCCGGCCGCCGAAGGTGATCAGGGCGGGGGTGTCGCGGGCGCGGCGGGGTGGTCGTTGATGATCCACTCGTCGCGCCACGAGCTGTCGTACTGCTGCTCGTTGCAGAACGGGCGGTAGACCGACACCAGCTCCGTGGCGATGGTCTCGCGGTGCGGGCGGTTGCCACCGGGCACCTCCAGCACCGCGATGTGCACCTTCCACTTCGAGCCGGCGCGCTTGGTCCAGCACGCGGCGCGGCGGTGCCGGAACGGGAAGCCCTCGGCCGACAGGTCGTCGGCGTGCCCGACGCCGATCACGGCGTACGTCTCGGGCTTCGCCTCCGGGTCGGGCTTGTAGAGGATCACGTAGACGCCCGGCCGGGCCGGTGGCGTCCAGCTGCCCAGGACACGCGGGCCGGAGAACGCGTAGCCCCCGAGCGAGCCGAGCCGGATCACGCGTCCTCGTCCTCGGCGTACTCGTCGTCCTCGCTCACCGCGTCGGCGCGCACGACGGGATACTCCGGCAGGCCCGCCGTGCGCACGGCCGCGGCGAACACGGCCCTTCCCTTCGCCACGGCCTCGTCGACCGCGTCGGCCTCGACGATCACCTGGGCGCCGTAGCGCGTGCTGCCGATGCCCGACGCGATGCCGCCGCTCGGCGCCACGGCGTCCGCCAGCTCCACGACCTCCTCCAGCGTCATGACGCGGTCGCCCTCGGCCTCCAGGCTGACGCTCCATCGAGTCACCGGTTGCTCTCCTATCCCAGGTCAGGCAGCGCGCGGGCGAGTTCGGCCAGGCTGCTCAGGTCGTGGCCGGGGAGCAGCAGGTCCACGTACGGCCGTGCCACCATCATGCCCATCGCGGCGGATCCGTGCGGGTTGCACCAGACGATCCGGTGGCACTGCCGGGCGAGCCGCGCCATCGCGGCGTCGAGCGTGTCGGGGTCGCCGCGGTCCATCCCGTCCGAGCAGATCACCACCACGCCACCACGCGCCACGCCGCGCCGGCCCCAGACCCGCACGAACTCCTCCAGCGACGTCCCAATGCGGGTGCCGCCGTCCCAGTCGACGACGAGCGCGGCGGCCTCGGCCAGCGCGGCGTCGGGGCTGCGCCGCTGCAGCGGCACGGTGATGCGGGTGAGCCGGGTGCCGAAGCAGAACACCTCGACGCGGGCCAGGCCGCGGCGCGCGGACCAGGCGAACTGCAGCAGCGCGCGCGAGTAGTCGGCCATCGACCCGGAGACGTCGAGGATCAGCACGAGCGGCCGGAGCTTCACGTGCCGGCGCCGGCGCCGCAGCGGGACGGGCTCGCCGTGCAGCCGCAGGGAGTCACGCACGGTGCGGCGCAGGTCCGGGGCCCGGCCGCGGCGGGCGGGCCGGGAGCGGCGGGTGCGGCGCCGGGGCGGGGTGAGCCGCATCCGTTCCATGATCCGGCGGACCTCGCGCAGCTCGTCGGGGGTGCAGGCGGCGAACGCCTTGTGCCGCAGCGTGTCCACTCCGGACGCGACGAGGCCCATGGTGGCCTCGTGCTCCTCCTCGTCGCCCCCGGCGGGTTCGACGGCGGGCACCTCCAGGACGGCGTCGACCTCCATCGGGTGCACCCGCAGCTGCAGCACCCGCTCCACCGGGTCGTGCTCGCCGAGGAAGTAGGCGGCGAACACCTCGTCGTAGGTCACGATGTCGTCACGCCGGGTGACGAGCGAGGTCCGACCGGCCCAGTAGAGGTCGAGCATGTCCGAGGGGTCGAGCACCGCCGCCGCGGCGCAGAAGTCGGCGACGTCCCCCGCTCCCACTCGCAGCCCCGCGTCGCGCAGGGCGCGCGAGAAGCCGACGAGCACCGGGACCAGGGTGCTCACCGCCGGCCGTGCAGCCTGATCGTCATGCGAGCATCTCGCGGGCCAGCTCGAGGTCGTCGCGGTCCTTGAGGACGGCGCCCAGGCTCTCGTCGGTCAGGTCCGTCTCGCCGAGGAAGGCCAGGGTGCCGGCCCAGTCGATGGTCTCCGCGACGCCGGGGGGCTTGGCCAGGTCGAGCTCGCGCAGGCGGTGCACCGCGGCCACCACCTTGCGCGCGAGGGCCGCGTCGACGTCCGGTCGACGCAGGGTGACGATCTCGACCTCGCGTTCGGCGGTCGGGTAGTCGATCCAGTGGTACATGCAGCGGCGCTTGAGGGCGTCGTGCAGCTCGCGCGTGCGGTTCGAGGTGAGGACCACCAGCGGGGGTGTCGCGGCGGTGATCGTCCCGATCTCGGGGATGGTGATCTGGAAGTCCGAGAGCATCTCCAGCAGGAACGCCTCGAACTCGTCGTCGGCGCGGTCGATCTCGTCGATCAGCAGCACGGCCCCCGCGCCCGCGCGCAGCGCCTTGAGCAGCGGGCGTTCCAGCAGGAACTCCGGACCGAACAGCTCCTGCACGGCCGTGGTCTCCGTGCTCGCCCGGATGTGCAGCAGCTGGCGGGTGTAGTCCCACTCGTAGAGCGCCTGGTGGGTGTCGATGCCCTCGTAGCACTGCAGCCGGATCAGCTCCCGGCCCAGCACCGCGGCGAGCACCTTCGCGATCTCGGTCTTGCCGACGCCGGGCTCACCCTCCAACAGCAGCGGCCTGCGCAGCGAGAGCGCGACGTGCACGGCGGTGGCCAGGCCGCGGTCGGCCAGGTAGTGGCCGCGGCGCAGCGTCTCGACGAGCTCGGCGACGCTGCCGGGGATCTCGCTCAGGACCCGGACCCCCCGAGCAGCAGCTCACGCAGCGTGGTCGACCCGGGAGCGAGCTTGCCCTCCCGCTCGAGGCGCTCCCGCCACGCGGCGCGCTGGTCGTCGTCGACCGGGCCGGCCGTGGAGCCGTCGCCGTCCGCCGCGCCGAAACCGATGTTCTTCATGTTCCGGCACACCTTGCCGGAGCCGGGCCGGATCTCCGCGACCTGCTGCCGCTGGGCCGTCCAGATGCCACGCAGCACCGAGAGCGTCTCGTCGGGCGGCTGGGTCGGGTCCTCCTGGGGCATGGGTACATCCTCCTCCGCGCCGGGCGCCGGGGCAAACAGCGGACCCCCGACCGGAGCAGGGGGCACAATCGCCGCATGACCCTCACCCAGCTCAGCGCGTTCGTGCTGGTCGCCCGGCTCGGCTCGGTGAAGGCCGCGGCCGGCGCGCTCGGGGTCAGCGAGCCCGCGGTCTCCCAGGCGCTGGCGGCGCTGCGCCGGTACCTCGACGATCCGCTGCTGACGCGCAGCGGCTCGGGCATGACGATGACGGCGGGCGGCAGCCGGCTGCTGACGATCGCCGCCCAGATGGTGGCGCTGGGCGCCGAGGCGGAGTCGGCGGTGCGCTCGGCGCAGGGCGCCGCGGAGCAGCTGCGGCTGGTGGCGCCCAGCTCGGTCGTCGAGTTCGTCGCCGGGCCGCTCGCCGACGCGTTCACGGCCCGTTCGGCCGGGTCGATCGAGGTCTCGGCGGGGGTGTCGGCCACGGCGGAGATGGCGGTGCTGGTGTCGCAGCGCCTGGCCGACGTGGCGCTGGGCCCGTACCTCGGCACGGACCGGAGCCTCGGCCTGGTCAGCGACCCGATCTTCCGGTGCCGGCTGGTGGTGCTCGCCTCCCCCGACGCCCGGTTCCGGGGCTCGCCCGCGCAGTGGCCGTGGCTGGTGGAGCCCGACGCCACCGACCCCGGCAGCGACGTCAGCCGGCTGCTGCGCGCGCTGGGGGTGCCCGAGTCACGGCTGTCGGTGTTCCCCAACCAGACCGCGGCGTGGGAGGCCGCGGTCCGCGGCGCCGGGGTCGCGCCCGGCATCGCACACCTGGCCGTGCACCAGCTGCGACGGCGGGAGCTGCAGGTGGTGGACGTGCCGGGTACGCCGCTGGAGCTGTGCTGGCACGCCACCACCCTGCCGGCGGACCGGCGCTCGGCGGCGGCGGCCTCGCTGCGCCACTTCCTGGGCACGCCGGAGGCGATGAAGCTGCTCCGCGCGCCGGGCGCGGGGGTGCCGCCGTCGCGCTTCCGCCCGCCGGTCTTCGTGACCATCTGGAGCTAGCGAGTAGACCGTTCGGTCTCGCCCGAACGAGCGTACCGTAGCCGACTGTTCACCGCGGGTCATGTCGCTGTACTCTGCCGACCCCCGGCTTCGGACCGACTTCCCCCACCAGAATGGTGCGAGACACGATGTGGAGAAAGCTCCTCAGCGCGCTGCCCCGCGGCTACGACCTGGACGAGAAGGACTGGGCACGCCGGCACCGCATGCTGCTGTGGGTGCTCGCCGTGCACATCCCCGGCCTCGCGCTGTTCGGGTTGTTCCTCGGCCACCCCCCCGTCACGGTCGCGGTCGTGCTCGTCGCCCCGGCCGCGTGCGTGGCGCTCGGGCACCTGCTGCGACGGCACCGGCGCACCGCGTCGGTGATCGTGACGGCCGGGCTCGTCTACTGCTCGACCGCGCTCGTGGGGCTGTCACACGGGTCCATCGAGGCCCACTTCCACTTCTTCATCATCATCGGGTTCATCGCGCTCTACCAGGACTGGGCGCCGTTCCTGTTCAACATCCTGTTCACCGTGATCAGCCACGGGATCGGGTCGGCGTGGCAACAGAGCCTGATCTTCAACACGGCCGCCGGGCAGGCCGATCCGTGGCTGTGGTCGCTGATCCACGGCATCGCGGTGCTGTTCGCCTGCGTCGGGATGATGCTGTTCTGGCGAGTCACGGAGGATTCGCAGCACGAGAAGGACACGCTCTCGCGCCGACTGGCCGAGGCCGAGATCGGCCGGCAGCGGTTCACCTCCGACCTGCTGACGAACCTCGCGCGCCGCAACCAGAGCCTGCTCTACCGGCAGCTGGAGATCATCAACCAGCTCGAGGAGTCCGAACAGGACCCCGACGCCCTCGCCGAGCTGTTCACCCTCGACCACCTCGCCACCCGCGTGCGGCGCAACGCCGAGAACCTGCTCGTGCTGTCGGGCGAGAAGCCGCCGCGCACGTGGAGCGACCCCGTCCCGCTGCGTGACGTGCTGAGGGCCGCGATCGCCGAGACCGAGGACCTCGACCGCGTCGTGTTCGTCGTCGACGAGCGGCCCGCCGTCGCCGGCCACACCGTCACCGACCTGACGCACCTCATCGCCGAGCTCACCGAGAACGCGGTCCGCTCCTCGCCGCCCGACACCACCGTGACGATCCGCGCCCGGCCCAGCCGCCACGACGACGGCTACCTGATCACGGTCGAGGACTGGGGCGTCGGGATGCTGCCCGACGAGCTGGCCGCGGCCAACACGCTGCTGGCCGATCCGCCCGAGGTCGACCTCTCGATCTCCCAGCGGTTGGGCTTCCACGTCGTCGCCCGGCTCGCCGCCCGGCTCGGCGTGCGGGTCTCCCTCGGCGCCACGCCCGGCTCCGGGATCACCGCGGTGGCCGAGCTGCCGGCGGCCCTGTTCGCCGCGCGCGCGGTCGAGAGCAGCACGCCGACCCCGGCCTCGGTCCCGGTCGTGCGGCAGGCCGGCGTGCTGGTCGGCGACCGCGCCGCGCCGTCGCCCACGGCCGCCGTGCCGCCGCCGCGGGAGGAGCTGGCGCGGGAGGAGCTGCCGCGACGGGCGCCGGTGTTCACCGGCGCCACGGAGCCGCAGCCCGTCGCGCCCCGTTCGATCGCGCAGCAGATCCGCACCCCGTTCGGGGCGGCGCCCGACGAGCGGTGGACCGGGTGGTGGGATCCCGAGAGCCGGCCGGTCCCGGCCGTCCGCGCGGCGGCCGAGACGGTGGCCGTGTTCAGCACCACGCCCTACAGCGCGGCCCCGGTCAGCGCGGCCCCGGTCAGCGCGGCCCCGGTCGCCGCGGCCGGGCCCACGCCGTCCGCTGCCGGTCCGGGGGTGGGCCACGGCGCTCCCGCGCCCCGGCCCGTCCCGGCGCCCCGCCCGGTGCCCAGTCCCGTCCCCCGCCCGCCGGAGCCCGCGACGGGCGAGCTGCGCAGGCGCGTCCCGCAGAGCCACCTCAACGCCCAGCTCCGGCAACCGGACAGCGGGCCCGCGGTCCCGGCCGCGCGCACCACGCCCGACGCGGCCTCCGCCCTGTCGCGCTACCAGGCCAGCCGCGCGGCCGCGCAGGCCGCCACCGAGAACGGAGGGCTCGCATGAGCACCGGTGCGCTCGACTGGCTGCTCGTCGAGTTCGTCCGCGACACCGCGGGCGTGCTGCACGCGGTGGTCGTCTCGGCCGACGGGCTGCGCCTGGCCACCTCCCCCGGGATGGACGAGTCGCTGGGCGACCCGCTGTCGGCCGCGGCGGCCGGACTGGTCAGCCTGGCCCGCGGCACGGCCCACCTCCTGGGCGCCGGGCGCGTCAGCCAGACCATCCTGGAGATGGACGGTGGCTACCTGTTCGTGACGGCCATCGACCAGGGCGCCACGCTCGCGGTCCACGCCGACCGCCGCTGCGACATCGGGATGGTGGGCTACGAGATGACGCTCCTGGCGACGCGGGTCGGGCACGCCCTGACCCCCGGGGTACGCACCGGAACCGGCCGATGACACGGCCGCGGGACCCCGGGTCGGGTAGAGCATGACATCCCGCAGATCCTCCACCGACGGCACCGACTCCGGGCGGGTCGTCCCCGTCTACGCCGTCACCGGCGGCCGCACCCGCTCGGCGGGCCACGACCTGCCCGTCGAGTCGCTGGTCACCTCCACCGACCGCTGGTCCGACGATCTCCAGCAGGAGTACCGGGTGATCATCGACCTGGCCGTGCGGCCGGTGTCGCTCGTCGAGATCGGGGCCGAGCTCGGCGTGCCCGTCGGCGTGGCCCGGGTCCTGGTGAGCGACCTCGCCGACTCCGGCTATCTCTTCGTCCACGCGCCCCCGCCGTCCACGGCCGCCGGCAGCCCGCCCCCCGAGATCCTCACCCGGCTCCTGGAGGGCCTCCGTGCGCGCTGACCAGGGCCCGGTCCCACTGAAGATCGTCGTCGCCGGCGGCTTCGGGGTGGGCAAGACGACGCTCGTGCGGGCCCTCTCGGAGATCCCGCCGCTGCTCACGGAAGAGGCGATGACGACGGCGTCGATCGGCATCGACCACGTCGACGCCGTGCCGGACAAGAGGACGACCACGGTCGCGATGGACTTCGGCCGCATCACGGTCGACGACGCGCTGATCCTCTACCTCTTC
>CAXTTN010000031.1:0-32469 GCA_964247105.1 uncultured Pseudonocardia sp. | reverse complement strand
AACAGGCCGTCGGCCACATCCGCGGTGATCTTCATGCCCACCCACATGCCCGACGCGCGCGACAGCGCGACGCCGTAGCGGCCCAGGCGCACGATCTCCTCAGCTGTGCCGGGGTAGAGCACGGGCAGGCCGAAACCGGCCAGGGTGCGCTCGGAGATGCACGGGATGGTGGAGGACTTGCAGCTCGGGTCGTCGCCCGCGAGGACCAGCACGCCGCCCTTGGGGTGGGCGCCGCACATGTTGCCGTGGCGCAGCGGATCGCCCGCCCGGTCGACACCGGGGGCCTTCCCGTACCAGACGCCGACGGCGCCGTCGACGCTGCGCTCGTGCCCGGGCACCTCGACCTGGCTGCCCCACACCGACGTCGCCGCGAGCTCCTCGTTGACGCCGGGGACCAGCGTCAGCCCCGCGTTCTCCCGCAGCTCCGAGGCCCTGGCCAGCGTCTGGTCGAGCCCGCCCAGCGGGCTGCCCTGGTAGCCCGAGACGAACGTCGCCGTGCGCAACCCCGCCGCGGCGTCGGCCGCGTGCTGCTCGACGAGCATGCGGGCGATGGCCTGCACGCCCGTCAGCAGGACGGGTCCGGCGCCGGCCCGGTACCGGGACGCGAGATCAAAAGCCCTGGTGTCCTGCAACGTCATGCGTGGCTCCCTACTCCTGCGACCGCGCCAGCGCCGCGGAGACGGCGGCGGCGGCCCTGCGGACACTCTGCACGACCGCGACCTTCCGCGCCCCCAGGACGCGCGACGTCCCCCCGACGACGGAGATCGCCGCCACCGCGAGCGTGCGGTCGCCCCGGTGCACGAGGATCGGCGCCGCGATCGAGGACATCCCCATCGTGTGCTCCTCGCGCGAGGCCGCGTGGCCGTCGACCCGCACCTGGCGCAACACCTGCCGGTAGCGCCCGGGATCGACGATCGTGAACGGCGTGAGCCGCACGAACCCGCGCTCCAGGATCGCGCGCGCCATCGACGGGTTGTAGGCCGCGATCACCTTGGCGGCGCTGGAGCTGTGACCGGGCCCGCGCCGGTACAGCTCGGTGTGGAACATCGTGCCCGCGCTGCTGCCCTCCAGCCGGTCGACGTAGAGCACGTCGGCGCCGACGGGCACGGCGAGCTGCACGGTCTCCCGGAGCACCTCGCGCAGCTCGCCGAGCACCGGCAGGGCCAGCTCGCGCAGCATCAGCCGGTCGACCGCGAGCTGGCCGATCTCGAACATCCGCAGGCCCAGGCGGTAGCGCCCGGCCCGCGAGCGCTCCAGCATCCCGCTGGTGGCCAGCGCCGCGAGCATCCGGCACGCGGTGCTCTTGGCGATGCCGAGCTCCGCGGCCACGCGCGTGGCGCCCAGCTCCCGCTCGGTCTCGAAGCAGCCCAGCACCGCCATGGCGATCGAGACCGACCGGAGCGGGCCGTCGTCCCGCTCGGGTACGAACTCGGGGATCGCGGCGTCGAGATCCGTGAGCGTCATCAGCTCTCCCAGGCGGGGAATTCGTCCGGCGGCGGCACGTTCACCTCGGTGACGCGGTTGCGGTAGGCGACCAGCGCGGTCTGCCCGCCGCGGCGCACCTTCACCACGACCTCCTCGGTGTTGTAGGGCTCGCCGGGGTCGTAGCCGTGGGCCCAGGTGGCGAACGCGCGGATCGGCCCGGAGTGGGTGGCGGCGATGATCCGCTGGCCGTCCTCGCCCTCGTCGATGAGCCGGTGGAAGCCCCGCCAGAACCGGCGCACGCACAGCGCGGGCGGCTCGAAGTACATCATCGGGATCGTCATCCACGTGTGGATCGGATCGGCCCCGCCCAGCTGCACGCGGTAGAACCGGTCGATCTCGACGAGCCAGCGCGGCCGGTCGCCGACGGCCATCCGCTCCAGCTTCTCCATCGTGGCCTGGTACTGCCGGAACGCCGAGGTGACGTCGCGCAGGCCGTCGGGGGTCCAGACGCCGAAGTTGCGCAGCTCGGGGATCGGCTCGGGCTCGGACACCTCGGCCTTGCGCTGCCACTGGTCGAGCCCGTCGAGGATGCCGCGGTGGATCTGCTCGGCCGTCTGGCGCGCGCGGTTGGTGTCGGCGCAGACGATGCGGACCTTCTGCCCCTCCTTCAGGCTCTTCGACAGCGAGTTGCCGCGCTGGTGGGCCTGCCAGCCGCCCATCGGCGTCAGGCCGGCGTCGGTGGAGTAGCCCTGCGTGATGCCGTGGCGGATGATCCGGATCTCCGCGACGAAGTCCTCCGCGGCCTTCCGCGACGGCGGGGCGACGATCTCCTTCTCCCGCGACGCCTCGGCGAAGTCGCGGGTGAAGCTCTCGCCGTCGACGGAGATGACCGGGACCTCGGGCGACGCGGCCCGGTTGCGGAACCGGCGCAGGTACAGCGGGACCGACGAGTCGTCCTCGACGGGCTCGGCCACCTTCGCCTCTTGCCGCTCCCGGTACTTCGCGAGGTAGTTGGGCGCCTCGTAACGATCGATCTTCCGCGGGTCGCTCATGAGTGGACCGTGAAGAACTTCTCGTTCACCTGGCGGTGGTAGTAGAAAATGGCGCGGCCCATCTCCTCCTCCGTCCACGTGATCGGCTCGAAGTCCGGGTCCACCCAGTAGCCGCCGGTGAACAGCTCGTTGCGGTTGCCGACCGGGTCGAAGAAGTAGGTCGTGTAGCCGCGGGTGACGCCGTGGCGCGTGGGCGCGACGTCGATCGTCACACCGTGGTAGGCCAGCGTGTCGGCGGCGTCGCGGATGGCGTTCCACTCGTCGACCCAGAACGCGAAGTGGTGCAGCGCGCCGTTCGGGCCGGTGATCACCGCGATGTCGTGCGGGGTGTGGCTGCGCTCCAGGAACGCGGCGAGCTGGTGACCGTCGTTGGCCACGATCTGCTCGGTGAGGCGGAACTCCAGGATCTCGGTGAAGAACGCGGTGAACGCCTCCACGTCCTCGGCCATGACGAACACGTGGTCCAGCCGCGGCGGCGCGATGCCGACCAGGTTCTCCGGGCGGGGCGGCGGGTTGGTCAGCGGCAGCATGTTGCCCAGCCGCTCCATCCCGTACACCAGCTCCACCAGGTGTCCCGACGGCGACTCGAAGCGGATCGCCTCGCCCCAGCCCGGGCCCAGCTCACGGGGCGCGTAGCGCTTCACCGGCACGCTCGCGGCCTGGAGCCTGTCGGTGAAGTGGTCGAGGTCGCCGAGCTCCGCGACCTTGAACGACATGTGGTCCAGCCCGTAGGTGGGTGCCTGGCGCAGGACGACGGAGTGGTGCTCGTGCTCGTCCCAGCACTTGAGGAAGACGCGGTCGGCGCCGTCCTTCGTGTCGCGCGCGGTCTCGATGAGCCCGAGCACCTCGGTGTAGTAGGCGGTGCACAGCTCGAGATCGGGAACGCGGATCTCGACGTGCTGGAGTCTCAGGATCCGATCACTCATGTGTGCATCCTCAGGAATCGCTGGGCGACGACGTTCTCGTAGTAGAAGAGGCCCTTGCCGAACTCCTGCTCCGTCCAGGTGATGATCTCCTGGTCGGGCTCGGACCAGTACCCGCCGGTGAACACCTCGTTGCGGATGCCCAGCGGGTCGAAGAAGTAGATGGTGTTGCCGCGCGTGACGCCGTGGCGGGTGGGGCCCTGGTCGATCTGCACGCCGTTGTAGGCGAGCGTGTCGGCGGCCTTGCGGATGTGGTCCCAGTCGTCGAGCCAGTACGCCCAGTGGTGCAGCGCGCCGTTCGGACCGTTCACGATCGCGATGTCGTGCGGGGAGTTCGTCTTCCCCGCGAGCCAGACGCCGAGCTGGTGGCCGTTGCCGTCGAGCACCTGCTCGGTGAGGCGCAGGCCGAGCACGTCCTGGAAGAAGCGGGCCGACTCCCCGACCTCCTCCGCGTTGACCAGCATGTGGTCCATCCGCGGCGGGGCGATGCCGGGTAGGTCCGGCGGCGGGACGGGCGACGGGTTGCGCTTGCCGAGGATGTTGCCGGTCTTCTCGATGTCCCAGACCAGCTCCATGATCTGGCCCGACGGCACCTCGAACCGGATCGACTCGCCCTGCCCGACCGCCTCCCCCTTGCTCACCCGGGAGACCTGGCAGCCGTAGTCGGCGAGCTTCTTCTCGTAGTCGTGGAGGTCGTCCTCGGTCTCGACGCGGAAGGTGAACGAGTCGAGCCCGGTGCGCGCGGTGCGGCGCATCCGCAGCGAGTGGTGGTCCTCCTCGTCCCAGCACTTGAACCAGACGGTGTCGTCGGTGCGCTGCACCTGCTGGAGGCCCATGACGTCGGTGTAGTACGCGGTGGCGAGCTCGAGGTCCGGCGTGCGGACGTCGATGTGAGCGAGGCGGAGAACGCCCATGCGATCAGCTCCCGGTTGGCTTGACCGCCCGACGCTAACCCGCCTAGCGTTCCGGAAGGAAGACCAGCTGTTCCGGATATCAGAACGGAGACGACGTGACGGACCCGCTCGACATGCGCGCGGCCGTGGCCGAGTACGTCACCGCGCTGCACCGCGCCTACCTGGCCCAGGCCGACACCTTCCCGCCCGCGGTGCGGGGGCGGATGCCGCTGCTGGGGGGCGGGGCGATCACCGTCGCTGCGGTGGGGGCCCGCAACCTGCACCTGCTCGCCACACGCGAGAACCTCGGCCCGCTGCGCGGCCAGGAGGTGGCGGTGCCCGGCTCGCTCCCGGGCCTGGAGTGGTCGCTGCGGTTCTACGACCCCGTCGTCGTGCCGGCGCTCGGGCTGGTCGACGAGCGCGAGGCGCCCGCGTACGCCGAGGTCAAGCACGCGCTGGGGCTCTCCACCGCCGTCTACCACGTGGTGGCGCAGCCCGGCTCGGGCCTGACGCCGCACCACGCCGGGCACGTCGGCTCCGGGCTGGCCGCGAACGACTCGGCGGCGGCGCGCGACTTCGAGACCATCCGCTCGCGGGTACGCGGCCGCGAGAGCCTGGTCGACGAGCTGGTCGGCGCCGCGAACGCCGGCCTGCCGAGGGCCCAGGCGTTGCTGGCGAAGGCGATCGCCCCTCACAACACGGCGATCGACGCCCTGGTCGCGCAACCGAGCCCGGATCCCGACGAGATCAGGAGAGCCCTCCTGGAGTCGGTCGGCGGCCGCCGCGACTGGGCCGCGGCCGCGAAAGCCCCCGATGCCCCCGCGAGTTGACGATCCCGGCACGCCGTCCTTGCCGATCCGGCACGGAGGCCGCGGGTGTGCCGGATCGGCGAACATGGCGTGCCCGATCGGTCGACTCGCGGGCTGGAGGGGGCACGGACGGCGAAGACGGCGGGCCGGATCGGTCGACTCGCGGGCTCGGGGGGCGGGGCGGTGAGTGATGCGACGCTCAGCACCGTGCGGAACGCCGCGCGGCTGCTCAAGGAGTTCCGGTCGCGGGAGGCGTCGATCGGGGTGTCGGAGCTGGCGCGGCGGCTGGAGCTGGGGAAGTCGGGGGTGCACCGGCTGCTCACCACGCTCGTGGCCGAGGGGCTCGTCGAGCGTGATCCGCGCACCGGCGGCTACCGGCTGGGCATCGTGATGTTCGAGCTGGGCGAGGCCGTGCGGGTGCACCTGGACCTGCACGCCGCCGCCGGCCCGGTGCTCGCGCACCTGCGCGACCAGACCGGCGAGTCGTCGCAGGTGGGGGTGCTCGACGGCGACGAGGTGGTGTACGTCGACCGGCTGGAGAGCGCGCACTCGCTGCGGCTGTTCACCGAGACCGGCCGGCGCGTGCCCGCGCACTGCACGTCCAGCGGGAAGGTGCTGCTGGCCCACGCGTCCGAGCAGGTGCGGGAGGCGTTCCTGGCCCGTCCGCTCCCCCGGCTCACCCCGCACACCCTCGTCGACGCCGACGCGCTGCGCGCCGAGCTCGCCACCGTCCGGTCCCGGGGCTGGGCGGAGGCGATCGACGAGCGGGAGATCGGGGTGGCCAGCCTGGCCGCACCCATCCGCGACCTGCACGGGGACGTCGTGGCGTCGATCAGCATCGGCGCCCCCGTGGCCCGCTTCGGCCCGGTGCCGCGCAAGCGTTTCGCGAGGGCGCTGGTGGAGGCGGGCGAGGCGGTGAGCCGGAGACTGGGCTGGACCGAGCCGCCGGTGGCGGCGAGAGCATGATCCACTCGGCGACGAGTGGCACTCTCGTCGGATAGGTTCCGACGAAAGTGCCACTCGTTCGGAGGGGGGGCGTTCCGGTGACAGGAACGGCGGCGGTGACGCACCGCGGCGGGGGCGCCACGATGCAGCCATGGCCCTGACCGATGCCCCCGCGAAGGCTCGGGCGCTGTATGACGCCCGCCGCACCCGCGTGCCGATCGCCCCCTTCACCGACGCCGACCCGAGCCTCGGGATGGCCGACGGGTACGCCGTGCAGAAGGAGCTCGTCGCGCTGCTGCTCGCCGACGGCGACCGCATCATCGGCTACAAGGTCGGCCTCACCAGCAAGCCGATGCAGCAGATGGTGGGCGTCGACTCCCCCGACCACGGCCCGGTCCTCGCCTCCACCGTCTACCGCGACGGCGACACGATCCCGCTGGGCCGGTTCATCGCGCCCCGGATCGAGGCCGAGATCGTCTTCGTGCTGGGTGGGCGGTTGCAGGGCCCGGGCGTGACGGTCACACAGGCGCACGCCGCCATCGCCGGCGCCGTGGCGGGGATGGAGATCGTCGACTCGCGCATCGCCGACTGGCGGATCAAGCTCGCCGACACGGTGGCCGACCTCGCCTCCAACGGCGCGATGGCCACGTCCAGCCGCATCGTGCCGCTCGACGGCATCGACTCCCGCCTGATCGGCATGACGCTCACCCGCAACGGCGAGCTGATCGACACCGGTGCCGGCGCCGCGGCGCTCGGCGACCCGGTGGCCGTCGTCGCCTGGCTCGCCAACGTGCTCGGCGAGAACGGGGTGGCGCTCGAACCCGGCCACCTGATCATGACCGGCGCCCTGCACGCGGCCGTGCCGATGCAGGCGGGCGACGTCTTCCGGGCCGAGTTCGACCGGCTGGGCCCGATCACCGTACGAGTAGCCACCGGCTCGGCCGGATCAGAGAGCGGGGCGTAGTGGACACCACCGAACTGGCGGCCCGGCTGGGCAAGGCCGTCGCCGACCGCACCGCGATCGACCAGCTCTCCGACGACGTGCCCGACCTCGACCTCGCCGGTGGTTACGCCGTGCAGCGGGTGCTGCGCGACGAGGCGGGCCCGCTCGTCGGGTGGAAGCTCGGCGTCACCAGCCGCGCGAAGCAGGCGCAGGTGGGCGTCAGCAGCCCCGTCTTCGGCTTCCTCGCCGGCGCCAACGCGCTCGACCTGGGCGAACCGCTCGACACCTCCCAGCTCATCCAGCCGCGCTGCGAGCCGGAGATCGTGTTCGTCCTCGGTCGCGACCTCGCCGGGCCGCACGTCACCGCGGCCGACGTGATCTCCGCGTCGTCGGGCGTCGCCGTCGGCATCGAGGTGCTCGACTCCCGCTTCCGCGACTACCGCTTCACGATGGCCGACGTCGTGGCCGACAACACCTCGGCGGGCCGGTTCGTCGTCGGCACGCCGGTGCCGCCCGCGGGCATCGACCTGCGGCTCGTCGGGGTCGTCCTGGAGAAGAACGGCGAGGTCGTCGCGACCGCGTCCGGGGCGGCGTCGCTGGGCCACCCGGCCGCGGCCGTCGCGTGGATGGTGCGCACCATGGCCGCCGAAGGGTCGCTTGCGGGCCCGAGCAGCAACGGCGACGGGGAGGGCCTGCGTGCGGGCGACGTCGTACTGTCGGGAGGGCTCACCGCCGCCGTCCCCGTTGCTCCGGGGGACGTCGTGGTCGCCTCGATCGACCGGCTCGGCACCGTCGAGCTGGGCTGCCGGTAGGAGGAGAGACATGCCGCTCATCCAGGTCACCATCGGCCGCGGCCGCACCCCCGAGCAGCTCCAGGCGCTCGGCCAGGCGCTCACCGACGCCGCGGAGCAGTCGATCGGGGCCAAGCGCGAGTCGATCCGCGTGGTCGTCACCGAGTGCGAGCCCGAGCTGTGGTTCGTGGGCGGGGAGACGCTGGCCGATCTGCGGGCGTCCGGGCGCCGGTAACGGCAGTGCTCATCCCCGTCGGCGACGCCGCCGGCCGCACGGCGTGGACCGTGACGGCCCCGGACGGGCGCGCCTTCGCGGTGTTCCTGGTCGACGGCGAGCACCACGTCACCGACGCGCTCTGCCCGCACAACGCGGGCCCGCTGGAGCAGGGCTGGGTCCGCGACGGCCCGGCGCTGGTGTGCCCGTGGCACTGGTACCGCTTCGACCTCGTCACCGGGGCCTGCACGACGACGCCGCGGCACCGGCTGGGCGTCTACCCCGTCGTCGAACGCGACGGGGAGCACTTCGCCGACGTCGGCGCGATGCCGGGCGCCCGGTCGTGGTCCGAGCGCCTGCGGGCCCACGCCCGCGGGGAGACGTGAAGCCCGCCTGAACCGCCTCGCGGTACGGCCCGTGTACGGGGTGGCGGGGCACTCCGGCCCCGCGGGACACCACGGGGGCACCGATGAAGTTCGACATGGGAGCGCAGACGCTCTCCTCGTTGACGAGGCAGACCCAGGGCTCCAGCGAGGACCTCGGCGCGCTGATCCGGCAGCTCATCGCGGCCGCCGAGCCGTTGCAGGGCACCTTCAACGGCGCCGGCCGCGCCGCGTTCGACTCGTTCAAGGCGAACGCCGACGCGATCACCGCCGACCTCGACTCCGCCCTCGCCGCCATCCTCGGCGGCCAGTCCGGCATGAACACCGCCTTCGTCCAGGGCGACAGCGAGATGGCCGACAACGCGCGCACCGGTCAGGGCAGCGCGAACTTCGACGCGGCGCGCTTCGGCGCCCGCTACTGAGAGGCGTACCCAGCATGATGGATCGTCGCAGTTTCGACACCGGCGCCTCGCAGGCCGTGCAGTCCGACCTCGCCGGGATCGTCTCCCGGCTCGAGGCGACCATCTCCCAGCGCACCGCGGACGTCAACGCGGCGATGAGCGACTTCACCGCCGACGGCGTCTCCGACGAGTACCGCGTCGTGGAGCAGCGCTGGACCTCGGCGGCCACCGAGGTGCAGCAGATCATCACGCTGGTCCGCACCACGATGACCCGCAACGACGAGACCGCCACCACCGCGCTCACGCAGGCGCGGACGGCCGTCCAGGGCATCGGCTGACGGCATGTCCAGCTGGGAGATCCAGCCCGACGGCGTGAACGCCGTGCTGGCGCGCACCGAGAGCACCGCCGGGGAGTTCGAGCCGCAGCTCACCTCGCTCAACGCCGGCCTGGAGGGCTCCGCGACGGAGTCGAGCTCGCCGATCGTGGCCGACGCCCTGTCGGGGTTCGCGGGCTCCGCCCAGGGCAACATCCAGTTCGTCATCACCCGCACCGGCGCCGCGATGACCGGTGCCGCCAACGCCACCAACGCCTACCTCGACGGCGACCTGACCATGGCCGCCAACGCCCAGGCCGCGGCCGGTGCGGCGCCCGACCCGACCGGCATCATGCCCGGCCACGGGCCGCGGTGATCGACCCCGCCGGACACCGGTGATCGCGGGGTGACATGGACGCCCTCGCCGGACACGCCACCACGCTGTCCGGGATGGGCTCGGTGTTCAGCGGGACCGGGGCGCGGGTGCACGCCGTGTGGCCGGGCCTCGGCGGTCCACCACGCCCCCGAGTCCGGCCAACGCGATCCTGGCCCTCTACACCGACCGCCGCTACACCGCCGACAACGGCGACGAGACCGTCCTGCCGACCGAGTACGGCTTCACCGCCGAGTAGCTCGACGCCGCCACGGGCGAGGACGGCGCGCTGCCGTGGGGCACGGGCGAGGAGCACGACCGCGGGTTCCTGGGCGACGTCGGGGCGTTCTTCCGTCGGCATCAAGGACGGCGGGGTCGGGTTCGTCAGCGGCCTCGGCGCCCTGATCGGCGACGCGGACGGCGGCTGGTCGTGGTCCACGGCGGGCACGGCCTGGCAGGGCCTCGGCACGGTCGCCGTCGCGCGCTGTAGGTCTACCGCAACCCGGCCGGCATCATCATGGACCGGACGACCACGGCCGTGATCACCGGGCGTGGTCGACACCACGCCGGGCGACCACCGGGGCGCCGGTGCCGACACCCGCATCGCGCGGGCTCGATGCGGTCAGGAGGGCCCTGTCGACGGCATCGCGCGGGCTCGATGTGGTCGGGAGGGCTTCGGTGACGCCGAGCAGGGGCCGCCTCCCCGCCGCCCGCGCGCCCTCGATCGTCACGAGCGGGGTGCCCTCCTCGGTGCAAAGCTGCACCGCGCAGCCGCGTTCCGGCGTCGTGACGCGCAGGTCCGGGCCGCACGCGTGCATCGCGGCGAGGGTGGAACCGGCGTCGGGCGGGCGCTCGCACGGCGCGACGACGTCGTGGGTCACGATCCCTCGCCGGCCGCGTGGAGCGCGGTCTGGACGGTGCGGGCGGCCTCGCCGGCCCGCACGAGCCGGCCCCGGCCGACGGGCATGGTGGCCGCGCGGACGCCGCCCAGGAGCTGGCCCTCGGTGCGGTCACCGGACATCACCAGGCCGAGGCAGCCCGATTCGCGCACGCCCAGCGTGAACGGCTCGAAGAGCCCGCGCGCCGCGCCCATCACGCGCCGGGTCATGAGCACGTGCAGGCCCAGGTCGCGGCCCGACGCCAGGTACGGGACCAGCGGCGCGAGCGGCTGGGTGCCCGAGGCGGCGAGCACGTCGTAGTCGTCGACGAGCAGGACGACCCGCGGCGCGCCGTCCCCCGGCTCCCGCCCGGCCAGCTGCCCCGCGACCGCGGACGCCAGCCGCTGCGCGAGCGCCGGGCTGGAGGCGTAGCCGCCGAGGTGGGGCTCCGGCACCACGTCAGCCAGCCCGTGCCGGGGATCGACGACGGCGAACACCAGCTGGTCGGGGCCGTAGCGCCGGACCAGGCCGGCGGCCAGCACGCGAAGCAGGTTGGTCTTGCCGCAGGCCGAGTCGCCCAGCGCGAGCAGGTGTTGGTCACGGCCGGCGATGTCGAGCTCTGCGGTGGAGAAGTCGTGCTCGACGCGGCCGAACGGGACCAGCCCGGACGCGCCGGCCAGGTCGGCGGCCCGCAGCACCGGCGGGAGCACGCGGACCGCGGGCGGCAGCGGGCCCGTCCAGGCGCCCCGCACGAGCGTGGCCGCGGCCGCGAGGCCCGACGTCGCGGGGTCGGGCAGGCCGTCCAGGCGTGGCAGGGCGACGTGCGCGAACAGCTTGTCCGAGGTCAGCGCCCGGCCGGGCGCGTCGGCGGGCACGGCGCGGGCGAGCTTGCCGTCGATGCCGGACTCGGCGGGATCGGTCATCCGCAGCTCGACGCGCTGCGCGAACGACACCTGCTGGGCGGCACGCACCTCGCTCCCGCGCCGCGCGGTGGCCACCACGTGCACGCCGAAGCGACCGCCGCGGGCGACGAGATCGTGCACCGCCGGCTCCAGCTCCTCGAACTCGACGCCGAGCCGGCCGTAGCCGTCCACCAGCAGCACCACCTCGTCGCAGGCCAGCTCGGCGAGCCGCCCGGCGGCCCGCTGTGCCCGCAGGTCCGCGACGCCGTCGAGGCCCAGCCGGGTGAAGATCCGCTCGCGGGCGGCGAGCATGGCCGCCACCTCGTCGACCGTGCGGCGGATCCGCTCGCGGTCGTCGCGGCCGGCGACGCCGCCGACGTGGGGCAGGTCGGCGAGCGCGCGCAGGCCGCTGCCGAGCAGGTCGATGCCGTAGACGCCGACGTCGGTGGGGGTGCGCGTGGCGGCCAGGGCGAGCGCGAGCGTGCGCAGCAGCGTCGTCTTCCCCGAGCCCGGCCCGCCGAGCACCAGCAGGTGCCCGCCACCCGCGTCCAGGTCGACGAGCCACGGCCCCTGCCACTGGCGGGCCGGGTCGTCGAGGAGGCCGATCGGCAACCCCGCCACGCCCAGCCGGACGCCGTCCGCGGTGACCTGCAGCCCGCCGCCCGCGCGGTCCAGCGTCACCGCGGCGGGCAGCGGCGGCAGCCAGATCGGGGCGACCGGCGGCCCGGCCAGCTGCGCGACGACCGTCGACATGAGGGTGGGGCCGGTGGTGCGGCGCGACGCCTGCGGGGGCGCCACCGCGCCGAGGCCCGGCGGGCGGCCGAACCGCACCATCGGCTTGACGGGCGGCCCGGTGACCGGCGCGAGCTCGGCGTCGCGGGCCTCGGCGAGCGGCCCGGACACGAACGCGGCCTTGAACCGCTGGTAGACCGTGACGTCGACCTTGAGGTAGCCGTGGCCCGGGAGCGCGGGCAGGCGGGCGGCGTCGGGGGTGTCGAGGACGGTGCGCGACTCCTGGTCCGAGAGCGTGCGCAGCCCGATCCGGTAGGAGAGGTAGGTCTCCAGGCCGCGCAGCTTGCCCTGCTCGATGCGCTGGCTCGACAGCAGCAGGTGCACGCCGATGGACCGCCCGATGCGGCCCAGCCGCAGGAACAGCTCCGCGAACTCCGGCTTGGCCGTGAGCAGCTCGCCGAACTCGTCGATGACGACGAGCAGGTGCGGCAGCGCGGCCAGGTCGGCCCCCTCGGCGCGGCGCAGCCGGTACTCGGTGATGTCGGTGACGCGCCCGGCGTCGGCCAGCAGCTGCTGGCGGCGCAACACCTCGCCGTCGAGGCTGGTGTAGACCCGCTCGACGAGCGCCGCGTCCCCGGACAGGTTCGTGATCAGGCCCGCGACGTGCGGCAGCTCGCCGAACGGCGCGAACGTCGCGCCGCCCTTGTAGTCCACGAGCACCATCGAGAGGTCCGACGGCGGGTGCGCGGCCACGAGCGCCAGCACGAGCGTGCGGAGCAGCTCGCTCTTCCCCGAGCCGGTGGCGCCGACGCACAGGCCGTGCGGGCCCATGCCGAGCTGCGCCGACTCCTTGAGGTCCACGAGGATGGGGCGCCCGGCCTCGTCCACGCCGATCGGGACGCGCAGGAAGTCGCGGTCCGAACGCGGTTGCCACAGCCGCGCCGGGTCGACCGCCGCCGGGTCGCCGAGGCGCAGCAGGTCGACGAAGTCGGCGGGCGGCGTGCCGGTGCCGTCGTCGTAGGAGTCCGGCGCGAGGCGCAGCGGGGCGAGCTGCCGCGCGAGCGCCTCCGCCAGCGGTGCGGGTGCGTCGTCGAGCGTGCCCTCCACCAGCGGCGACGGGCCCACGACGTCCTCCAGCGTCACGCGGTCGCCGGCCACCGTGGCGCGCCGCGAGACCTCGTCGGGCTCGTGCAGCCGGTCGGCGACCAGGTGCACCACCGTGATCCCCAGCGCCGCGGGCCCCGCACCCGCGTCGGGCGTGCCCAGCCGGCGGGCGACCCGGCCGTGCGCGTCGTCGACGACGACGAGCCGGGGCCGGGTGCGGGCCTCCGCGTGGCCGCCGCCGTGGCGCTGCGCGGTGGCGGCGGCCCTGGCCCGCTCGTCGAGGTCGGCCGCGAGCATCGCCTCCAGCGTCGCCATGTCCTCGACCAGGCGCGGCACCGGTCCGGCCGGGCCGATCCGGTCACGGTCGAGCAGGTGCGGCAGCCAGCGCGCCCACGCCCAGTCCGCCTCGGCCGAGGCCGGGGCGACGATCGCGAGCGTGACGTCGTCGGGCGCGTGCAGGGCCGCTAGCTGGGCGATCAGGGCGCGGGCTGTGCGCAGGACGTCGGCGCGCTCCACCCCGACGACGCTGACGTCGCCCGCCCGGTCCAGCCCGATCCGCAGCGGCACTCCCGGCGCCCGCCCGAAGCGGCGGACCAGCGCCCGTGCCTCCGAGCGCATGAACGGGTCGGCCGGGCTGACGACCGTGCCCTCGTCGCGCAGCGTCAGCTCGCGCAGCGCCGCCGCGCCGGTGCCGACGCGCAGCCGCAGGAAGTCGGCGTCGGGGCGGCGGCGTTCCCAGAGCCGGGCCGGGTCGCCGACCAGGCCGAGCAGGTGCGCGGCGGGCGGATCGCAGCGCAGGCCGGCCAGGCGGGTGGTGCGCTCGTGCTCGCGCAGCTCCTCGCGCAGCCCTTCGAGGTAGGTGACGTACAGCTCGCGCTGGTCGCGGCGCTTGCGCCCGGCCTGGCCGCGCTGCGTGAAGTACATGACCCCGGCCGCCCCGAGCGACACCACGAGGATCACCGCGCCCAGCGCCGCGAAGCCCGAGCCGCGCAGGAACATCATCATGCTCATCGCGGCGCCCGCACCGGCCAGCGGGATCAGCGACTGCAGCCCGGTGCCGGCCTTCCCGTCGGGCAGGGCGGGCGGCGGGCTGATCGTCAGCGCGTCCTGGGCGGGCAGCGGGCGCACGGTGCGCGCGGGCCGGTGGACCTGGCGGGTGGTCATGATGCCGCCTCCGCGGGAAGGATCACGTCGGCGGTGCTCACGCCGCCTCCGCGGGAAAGATCACGTCGGCGGTCACCGGCAGGCCCGGCGCAGCGCGAGGCCGGCGAGCCGCGTGGCCGCCACGGTGGTGGCCGCGGCGAGGCGGGCCGGGTCGATCGGGGCGCCCGCCGCGAGGTGGCGGTCGTAGGGCAGCCACACCACCGGCACCCCGTAGCCGGCCAGCGCGGTGTCGGCCCCGTCCAGCGCCTCGCGACCGGCCCGGTCGGTGGTGGTGAGCGCGACGACGGACGCGGCCCGCGGCCCGGCCGGCAGCCGTTCGATCACCGCGCAGGTGCTGCGCAGGCCGTCCGGCGTCGCCGGGGCGACGACCACGGCGGCGTGCACGCCGAACCGGCCCGCCTGGGCCACGCCGGGGCCGCAGTCGAGCACCGTGATGGCGAAGAAGCGCGACAGCGCACCGGTGATCTCCCCCGTCGGGCCCGCACCGGCGGGCAGCACGCGCAGCCCGGCCGGGGTGCGGGGCAGCACCGCGTCGACGTGGGCGACGGTGGCGTTGCGGGCGGCGAACAGCCGCGGGCCCAGTGCCGCGGGATCGGCGGGCACGGGAACGCCGAGCCGCCAGGCGAGCGAGCCGTGCTCGGGCCCGGCGTCGGCGACGAGGACGTGATCGGCCCGGCGCGCCGCGAACACCGATCCGAGCAGCGCGGTGACGGCCGTGCGGCCGGCGCCGCCCCGGACCGAGACCACGGCGATGCGCCGCCCGGTGGTGACCGGGGCCTGTGTCGCGGCCGCGAGCTCGGCGAGCACCCGCGCCTCGGCGGCGCCGCCGACCAGGCCGTGCGCCCAGCGGGCGAGCCGCCGCGGCATCGGGTCCCCCGCCGGCACCCGCCCGACGAACCGGGCCGCCGCCGGGCGGGGGCGCGGGGCCGGATCGGGCGCACGGGGGCCGGGGTGGGGAGCCGCGTGGAGCGGGCGGCGCGGGAACGGGCCCGGCGGCTGCGGGGGCCTGCGAGGCGGCTGGGTGCTCACCACCGCGCACCCACGTCGAACGTCATCGCGGCTCCCAGTCGAGATCCACCGGGGGCGGGATGCCCTCCACCCCACACACGACCGCGACCGGGAACAGGTTCAGGTGAACACCCCGAACCGGCAATTCAGAACGTGGCCAACAGCCGTTCGTACACACCGAACACCCCGACGGCCACGGGCACGGCCGCCACGACGACGAGCCCCTCCAGCCGGTCGCCCAGCTGGCGGGCCCGTGCGCGCACGTGCGGCCGCGGCGTGACGGTGAGCAGCACGAGCGCTGCGACGGCGACCACCACCGCGGCGAGCGCTGCCGCCCACCACGCCCGCGGTTCGGCCGCGACCCAGTGCCGCAGCAGCGCGCAACCCGTGCCGAGCGCGGCGGCCAGCAGCGCGAGCACCTCCACGGTCAGCGGGTACGCCCGCATCCGGAGCAGCACGGCCACGGCCGTGAGTGCGGCCAGGACGACCGCCCAGACGCCGCCCGCTCCGGCGAGCACCGCACCCGCGAGCCCCGCGGACGCGGCCGTCACGACGCAGGCCAGCGCGAGCCCGCGGTGCGCGGCGTCGACGGCGGCGTCGGCCGCGACGCGCGTGACCGGCTCGTCGGCACTCTGCCGGTCGTCGAGGCCCGCGAGGCCCGACGCCGCGACGGCGAACCGCGGCAGCAGGCCGAGCAGCCCGATCCCGACCACGGCCAGAACCGCGGCGGTGCCGGCCCCCCGCAGCCCGGCGAGCGGGAGCACCCACCACAGGCCCAGCTGCACGGCGAGCGCGCCCGCCCCCATCAACCCGGCCCGCCCGTGGCCGGTCACCAGGCCGAGCGCGCCGAGCGCCACGGCGAGCACGAGCGCGCCTGCCGTGGCCCGCTCGGCGGCGGGCAGCGCGAGGTACCCGGCGCCGACCAGCGCCACCGCCGTGCCCGCGAGCAGCACCGCCACCCCGGCGGCGCGCGACCCCGGCGCCGTCAGTCCGCCCGCGGCCGCGGCGAGCAGGCCGGTGACCAGCACCCCGACCGCCCCGGCGAACGGGACCACCACCAGCGCCGCGACGACGAGGCCCAGCACGGCGACGGCCGTGGCCGCCCAGCGCAGCGCGGTGGCGTTCCAGCGGCCGCGGAGGCTGTCGGCGTCGTCGGAGACGTGATCGGCCACGTCGTGCAGGATCGGCGCCGGCGGCGCCTCGCTGACCAGGTCGAGCCGCAGGAGCGTGCCGTCGGCGATCCCGGCCTGCTGCAACGAGGCCGCGGGGTCGAGAACGGTGCCGTCGAGGGTCGTGAGCTGGTAGCCACCCGACGCGGAGCCCGCGGCCGTCCCCACCATCGCCGCCAGCTCGGGTACGAACAGCCCCAGCGGCTCGTCGGACGGGAGCACGAGATCGGCCCGGCGGCGCCCGCCGCTGAGCGTCACCCGGGTCAACCGCCCGGTTCGGGGGCCGGTCACCGGGGTGCGGTCACCCCCACCTGCTGGTGCGCGAGCAGGTTGTGCACGAACGACCAGCCCACGCAGCCCGCCGACACGACCGCGGCCAGCACGACCCCCACGGCGAGGCGCTTCAGGTTGTCGCCGGTGGCGCGCACCCGCCGCTCCCGGCCCCACACCAGCGCCTCGCGCAGCCGGGCGCGGCGGACCGCGACCGACTCGAGCAGCTGGGCGTCGAGGTCTCGTGACATCGACGATGACTCTAGTGTCCTGAGTCGTCGGCACACGAAAGGATCACGCCATGGCCACCGCCCCGGACCCGTACACCTTCCTCCCCGAGGTACCCAGCTTCTCGGTCTCCAGCGACGACGTCGTCGACGGCGAGCGGCTCGCCGACCCGCACGCGAGCGGGGCGTTCGGCGTCCCCGGCGGGGAGGACCGCTCCCCTCACCTGCGCTGGTCGGGGTTCCCGGAGGGCACCAGGAGCTTCGCCGTCACCGTCTACGACCCGGACGCGCCCACCGCCAGCGGCTTCTGGCACTGGGCCGTGTTCAACATCCCGGCCTCGGTCACCGAGCTGCCGGCGGGCGCCGGTGACGCCGCCGGTTCCGGCCTTCCCGGCGGGGCGGTGCAGCTGAGGAACGACGGCGGCGGCGTCGGCTACATCGGTGCGGCACCGCCCGCCGGACACGGGCCGCACCGCTACATCACGGTCGTGCACGCCGTCGACGTCGAGACGCTCGACGTGCCGGCCGAGGCGACCCCCGCGTTCCTGGGTTTCAACCTGTTCGGCCACACGCTGGCCCGCGCGACGGTGACGCCGACGTTCGAGCAGTGAGCCACTGAACGGAGCCACTGAACGGAGCCACTGAACGGAGCCACTGAACGGAGCCACTGAGCGCGCGGGCGGCGGGCGCGGCATCCTCTGCCCGTGACCGTCGCACCCGATCCGCCCGTGCGCTCCCCGGGCCGCCCCGGCCCCTGGAGGGGGCCTGCCGCGCTGCTCGGCGTCGGGGTGCTGCTGTTCGGCCTGCTCGTCGGCCTCGGCACGCTCCTGACGCGGGCCGGGGAGGACGGGTTCGACCTCGCCGTCCTGAGCTGGCTGGTGGAGCACCGGACACCGTTCCTCGACGCGGCGTCGCTGTACGCCACCGATCTCGTGTCGACGAACGCGGTCGCGGTGATCGGGACCGCGGCCGCGGTGGTCGCCTCCGCGGTGGCCCGCCGGTGGTGGCCCGCGCTCCTCGTGGTGACCGCGGTCGGTGGCGAGCTGGTGCTCTTCCTGAACGCGACGCTGCTGGTGGGGCGGCCGCGGCCGCAGGTGGCGCACCTCGACGCGGCACTTCCGCCGACGTCGAGCTTCCCGTCCGGCCACACCGCCGCGGCGATCTGCCTGTACGGCGGGATCGCGGTGATCGTGGTCGCCGCGACGCGTGGCCGGTGGAGGTGGGCGGTGGTGGCGCTCGCCGCCGTGGTCGTGGTGGTGGTCGGGCTGTCGCGGCTCTACCGCGGCGCGCACCATCCCACCGACGTGCTCGGCAGCGTCCTCTTCGCGGTGCCGTGGCTCCTGGCGACGGCGCGGACGTTCGTCCCGGCCGGGAACGCACCCGCCGGGTCGTGACCCCCGGTACGGTTCATGGTGTCCCGGCCCGCGAGGGGAGCGGTGGTGTTCCGCAGGTCCGATCGCCACGACGGCGGCCCCGACGAGCGCGCCCTGGCCGCCCGCAACGCCGTCACGCAGGGCTTCCTGGCGCTCGACGACGAGCAGCGCGCCGCGGCCACGGCCGTCGAGGCGACCGAGGAGCTCGGGGGCGCGCGGCTGGCCGGGGCGTGGGCGCAGGTGGCGGCCGTCGGGGACGCGGCGACCGAGGCGTACCTCACCGCGTCACAACAGTTCCCGCTCGACGGCACCGGGCCCGTCCGGGGTGCCAAGGAGGCCGACGAGCGCGCGCTGCGGGAGATCGAGCGGGCGCGCGAGAGCATCCGCCGCTTCCGCGCCACCCACGCGCGGGTGCTCGACGAGGCCGAGTTCGCGGTCACCAACCTGCCGCACCAGGTGCAGGAGGCCCGCACCGCGCTGGTCTCGGCCAGGGCCGCGGTCGGCGGGGCCGAGTACGCCTCCCGGCGGGCCGCCGAGCGGCTCGCCGAGGCCGAGGCCGCGGCCGCACATCTGGACGGCGGAGGCGTCCGCACGCGCCGCCAGGCCGCCGGCCGGGTGCTGGAGCTGGCACGCGAGGCAGCGACGCTCGCCGCGGACGCCCCGCGGACCGCCCGCCAGGTGGGCTCGGCGCTGTCGAGCATTACCACCCGCCGGGCCGCGGCCGTCACGAAGGCCGAGCGGATCGAGCCGGCGATGTCGGCGCTGCGCCGTGAGTTCTCCGAGCCCTGCTCGCGCGATCTCGTCGGCGCCGAGGCGCAGACCCGCGAGGCCATCACCGCGGCCGACGCCGCCATCGCCGCCGCCCGCCGCCACGCCGACGCCGGCGACTGGGACGACGCGGCCGACGCGGTGGCCGCCGCCCGGGCCGCCCTCGGCCGGGCCGAGGAGCGCCACGACACCGTCATCGACCGGCTCGCGGAGCTGCGTGGCGTGCGGGCCGATCCGGCGAAACAGGCCGCCGACACCCGGTTCGTGCTGCGCGACGCCCAGCGGCTCGTGGTCGACCGCGGTCTCACCGCGCGGCTCGGGCCGATCCTCGACGCCCAGTCGGTCCGGTTGGAGAACGCCCGCGCGCGGCTGGCCGAGGGCGTGCACCCCGACTACTGGTTCTACCTCACGGAGCTGCGCGGCATCCGCGAGCGCGTCAAGGACGTCGTCGAGCAGGCGCGGAGCGCCACCCACAACCGGGCCTGACCGGCCCCGGACTGCCCGTCGATCGCGAGCCGCCGAGGGTCTGGGGCGGTAGGGAATGAATGAACAATCGGGTGCCCATCGAGGCATCCGTGTCGTCAGGGGACGTGGCCGGAAGACCAGTAACACCGCGATCGCGGATTCCGACAAGCAGCGCGCGGCATGAGACGCTCACGCCCCCTTCCACACCCACACCGCTCCTGACCTCGGCGGCTCACGATCCACGAGAGTTCTGGAGCCGGTCCGATTACCGTCCAATTGAGACGGACACACCGCATCACCACAGTTCGCCGGTTGTGGGCGCGGCAGCGCGCTCGCGACGCCTCCCGGCGGCCGTCATGGGTGGACCCGGGGTGCCGCGCGCGGGGGAGTGCCCGTGACGATGAGGTCCGTCAGCTGCTCGACCGTGTGGTCATCGGGGACCACCCCGAGCAGCGCCCGGTGGACGAGCGTGCCGGTGATGATGTCGAGCAGCAGCTGGACGTCGACGTCATGGGGCAGGTCGCCGCGCCCGGCGGCCGCGAGGAGCACGGCGGCGTGCGCCGCACGACGGGCGCCGAGCAGCGCGGCCAACCGCTCGGTCGCCTGGGGGTCGGCGGTCGCCTCCGCGGCGATCACCGCGAGGTTGGGCCCCAGCGGCGTCTCGACGTACTCCTCGACGGCCGCCCGCACGATGGCCCGGACGTCGGTCCGGGTGTCGCCGGTGAGCGCCGTGATCGGCGCGGGGATCGAGGTCTCGAGCGCCTCGACGACCAGGCTGGCCTTGGACGGCCACCACCGGTAGATCGTGGCCTTGCCGACGCCTGCCGCGGCCGCGACGGCCTCGATGGTCAGGGACGAGTAGCCGACCTCGTCGAGCACGGCGACGGTGGCGGCCAGAACAGCCTGGTGCGAGCGGGCACTGCGCCGGCGACCCCGCCGCTCATTGTCACTCTCCGTCGAATTCTGGCCACCGGGCACCGACGGCACGCTCCCTATTTTCGATACGCGACGACACACGTACATGCTGCTGCAAGTACTGCCGGAGCGTAGCTGATTTACCCCCCACTAGGCCACTCGTGAAACGCGACGCGCCGATTTGCGCAGGTCAAGGACGCCGCCGCGCAGGCGAGTAGTCACGCAGAGTCAAATATTGGCCTCATTGACGTGGCGAACATCACGTCCGCGTGCTTTTGCGAGACGCACCGTCTTACCTGGATAGCAGCTTCACCGGTTCCACACAGTCACGGAACGTAGACGACACCGTCCACGGGCCGACCGGTCCGGACCCGGCCCTCACCGAAGGAGATCCCCATGAACACGACCACGACCATCGCCAGCAGGACCGCCGCCGCCGCCGCCGGGCTCGGCCTCGTGCTGGCCCTCAGCCTCGCCGGGGCCGGCGCCGCCGAGGCCACCACGCCCGTCACCGCCGCGTGCACCACCGCGAAGCAGCAGGTCACCTACTCCCAGTCCAGCCTCGACGAGGCCACAGCCACCCGCAACGGGCTCGGGAACCAGGTCACCGCACAGAAGGCCGATCGCCAGAAGGCGATCAACGCGGGCAACGTGGAGAAGGTCGGCCAGATCAACGTGCAGCTGGGCTCCAGCACCGCCATGTACAACACGATGGACAGCAGCGTCGCGACCGCGCAGGCGCAGCTCGTCCGCTCGAAGGCAGCGAAGAGCGCTTCCTGCTGATGAGGCTGTTCCCCGAGGCGGGTCCTACCGGTCGACGGGCCGGACCCCGCCCCGGAACGCCCTCGCGGCTCAGTGGTCGGGTTCGTGGCCCGTCGCCGTCGCGCCCGTCGGCGTGATCTCGCCGGCCCAGCCGCAGCCCGTGCAGGAGCAGTAGAAGCGTCGCTCGTCGGCCTCCCAGAACTCCGTGGCGATCGCGAGGCCGCCCGCGCAGTGCGGGCAGAACCTCGGAGCGTCGCGGCGGTGCGCCGCGGCGTCGGCCGCGAAGTGCCGGCCCGTCGGGGTGACGAGACGCCGGTCGACCGGCGCGCTCATCCCTGCGCCGCCGCCTTCTCGGATGCGATCTTGTCCGCCGCCGAGATGTGGATCTTCTTGATGGTGTCGAGGACCGGGGAGAAGCGGGTGGAGCCCATGTCGCAGAAGTCGAGCGCGAACTGGGCGCCGCCGGCGTGGAACTTGTCCTTCTCACACGGGAGGTCGATGCGCTCGTGCGGCTCGCGGATGACGCCGAGCGGGTCCTCCCCCTTCGCCACGAGGTCCATCTGCTCGCGGAACATCTTGCGCAGCATCGCCACGCCGATGTCGCTGCGGCCCAGGTGCTCGGTGGTGCGGTCGGTGATCGGGCCCTGGGTCACCCAGGCCATCATGTCCTGGCCCTCGACGTAGTTCGTGACGTGGCGGCCGCGGGCGTCGAACAGCGGCAGCTCGTAGTCGGGGATCTGCGGCTGCTCGACGTGCTCGTAGCCGTCGGGGCTGTGCACGGTGTAGAGCATGAAACGCGTGGTCGTGCGGTTGACCGGAACCCGGATCTGCATCTGGTGGATGCCGCCGCCGCCCACGCGCATGTTGTACGGGAAGACCAGCGGGTGGCCGATCTTCCAGTCGTCGTTCTCCTCCGACGCGCCCTTGAGGACGCGGCGCTTGATGATCCCCCACTCGAACGGCGTGAAGCCGATCTTCACGTGCTCCTTGCCGAACGACGCGGGCGCGACGAAGCCCTCGTGCTTGCCGACGAACTCGAAGTACCGGCCGTGCAGGAACTCGACGTGGTGGGGGTCCACCGCGTTCTCCATGATCTGCACGTAGTTGCAGGGCAGGTCGACCCAGCCGATGTCGCGGTAGCCGTCCATGACGTAGGTGTCGAAGCGCGGCAGCTCCGGCGCCGGGGACGGGCCGACGTAGGCCCAGATCAACCCGCCCATCTCCGCGACCTTGCCGGCGTCGGCCCGCACCCGGTCCTGGAAGTTGGTGTTCTCCTTCTCCGCGGGCTGCTCGATGCACGCGCCGTCGGAGTCGAACTTCCAGCCGTGGTAGGGGCAGCGCAGCCCGTCGGACTCGACGACGCCGTAGGACATCGACGCCTTCCGGTGCGGGCAGGGCTCCGGGATGATGCCCAGCTTGCCACTCGGCGTGCGCCAGAGCGCGAAGAAGTCGCCCAGCAGCTCCACCCGCTTCACGGGGAACTCCGCCAGCTCCCGGGTGAACGCCACCGGGTACCAGTACCGCCTCAGCACCTCGCCCATCGGCGTGCCGGCGTCGACCTGGGTCAGCTCGTCGTTCTGCTCTGCGGTCAGCATGGGGACGACGGTAGGTAGCGCACGTCACCCCGACAAGGGATCCTTCCCGTATGGAGGGAAGGCCGTCCTGGGAACTGACCTCGGTCCGCAACGCGGCCCGCCTGCTCAAGGAGTTCTCCCGCACCGACCGCGAGCTGGGCGTCTCGGAGCTGGCCCGCCGCCTGGACCTCGCGACGTCCACGGTCCACCGCCTGCTGGCCACCCTGACCGCGGAACGGCTGCTGGAGCGGGCGCCGGGCGGCTACCGGCTCGGGCTGGCCGTGTTCGACCTGGGCGCCAGCGTCTCCTCCCATCTCGACCTGCACGAGGCCGCGATGCCCGTGATGGCGACGCTGCGGCACACGACGGGCGAGACGGTCCAGCTCGCCGTGCTCGACGGGCTGGAGTCGGTGTACATCGACCGCCTGGAGAGCCCGCACACCGTCCGGATCTTCGCCCGTGTCGGCACCCGGCTGCCCGCGCCGACGACGAGCACCGGCAAGGTCCTGCTGGCCGCGCTCCCGCCCGACGAGCTGGACTCCCGGTTGCGGGCGTGGGTACCGCGCCGCGCCACCCCGTTCACGATCGTCGACGAGCGCACGCTGCGCGCCCGGCTCCGGGAGGTAACCGAGCGCGGCTGGGCCGAGAACCGCGAGGAGAGCCGGGTCGGGGTGATGTCGGTCGGGGCGCCCGTCCACGGCGCCGACGGGACGGTGCTGGCGGCGCTGTCCGTGGCGGCCCCCACCGACCGGGCCGGCCCCGCCCAGCACCGCCGCATGCGCGCGGCCGTGATCGAGGCGGCTGCGGTGGTCAGCCGCCGCCTCGGCGCGAGTTGACCGGTCGAGCACGCCGGATGTGCCGATCGAACACGTGCCGGGACGGCACATTCGGCGTGCCGAGATCGTGGACTCGCGGGTCTGTCACGTCGTGAGGACGAGCTTCCCCGTGGTGTGGCCCATCTCGCCGGCCCGGTGGGCGTGGCTCGCCCGCTCCAGGGGGAACGTCTCGGCCACCAGCACCCGCAGGCGCCGGTCTTCCACGAGGCGGGTGAGCTGCTCCAACCCGTGGCCGTCGGGCTCCACGAGCATGCCGGTGGCGCGCAGGCCCCGCTCCGACGCGGCCGCCATCGCCGCGGCCGCGGCGGCCGAGGGCAGGCAGATCAGCCGCCCGTCGGGCTTGAGGACGTCCAGCGAGCGCACGGCCGTGTCGCCGCCGATCAGGTCGTACACCAGGTCGACGGGGTCCACGACGTGCTCGAACGCCTCGGCGCGGTAGTCGACGGTCTCGTCGATGCCCAGGTCGTGGAGCAGGTCGTGCTTGCCGCGCGACGACGTCCCGATGACGTAGGCGCCGCGCGCCTTCGCGATCTGCACGGCCAGGTGCCCCACGCCGCCCGCCGCCGCGTGGATCAGGACGCGCTGCCCGGGCTGCACGTCGGCGATGTCGACGAGGCTCTGCCACGCCGTGAGCCCGGCCAGCGGCAGGCCGGCCGCCTCCACCGCCGAGAGCCCCGCGGGCCGGTGCGCGAAGTGCCGCGACGGTGCCGTCACGTACTCGGCGTAGGCGGCCGCCTGGCGCGGGAACCACGGCATCCCGAGCACGGCGTCGCCGGTGGCGAACCGGGTGACGCCGGCCCCGACCGCGTCGACGGTGCCCGCCACGTCCCAGCCGACGGTGAACGGGGGCGGCCCGAACACCGCGGCCATGCCGCCGCCTGCGCGGGTCTTCCAGTCGACGGGGTTGACCCCGGCCGCGGCCACCCGCACCCGGATCTCGGTGGGCAGCGGCTCGGGCACGGGCGCCCGGCCGACCTCCAGTACCTCGGGTCCGCCGACGGAGCGTTGCGTGATGACGCGCATGGTCTGCACGCGGGATGCCTACCATCGTCGTGCGGCGGGTGCGGGACGGGGCCGCCGATCACCGCTACCCTGCTGGCCCGTGACCCCACTTCCCGAGAGCGCCCGGCAGCTGATCGAGTCGGGCCGGATCGCCCACTGCGTCACCCTCAACGCCGACGGCTCGCCGCAGGTCAGCGCCGTCTGGGTGGGGCTGGACGGCGACGAGGTCGTGATGGCCCACCTCGGCGACCACGTCAAGGTCCGCAACCTGCGCCGCGACCCGCGCATCGCGCTGTCGATGGAGTCGGCCGAGAGCAACGCGATCGGCATGAAGCACAACCTGGTGATCCGCGGCACGGCGACGGTCACCGAGGGCGGCGCCCCCGAGCTGCTGCGCAGGCTCGGCCCGGTCTACACCGGCGGCGAGTTCCCCCTCCCGCCCGACCCGCCGCAGGGCTACGTGGTGCGCATCGCGGTGGACAGGATCAGCGGAGTGGGACCGTGGACGGCGGCGGGGTGAGGGCCACCGCCGATTGCAGCATGGGCGGCGCCTACCGGCCGGGGATCGGCTTGCCGCTGAACACGTACTTCTGCGCCAGCGCCACCGGGTCGTAGGCCGCCGGGGCGGCTGGCTCGGCAGCGGTCACCGTCACCGGGCGCGACTGGACGATGCTCACCCGGTCCCCGGCGCGGCGGTGCCGGGAGATCACCCACTCGACGTCCACCGGGTAGCCGTAGTGCTCCTCGATCGACTTCACCGCGTCGGCGACCGCCGCGATCTGCTCGTCGTCGAGCACGCGCCGGTCGGCCAGCGAGGCCGGCATGTCGATCTCGCTCACGCGGCCCGTGGCGAAGTCGAACGCCGACACGACCGTCTTGTGCGCCACGTCGTACTTGAGGACGCGGCCGTCGGCCTTCCCCACCTCGACGTGGTCGGGGTTGACCAGCCCCTGCACGATCGCCTCGCCCCAGCCCCAGCTGGTCTCGATGACGATCCGGTCCGACTTGCCCGTCACCGGGTGCACCGAGAACGCCACCCCGGACGCGCGGGCGTGGATCAGCTCGATCACGCCCACCGCGATCGGCATCGCGTGGTGGGAGATGCCCTTGCGCAGCCGGTAGGCCAGGGCGCGCCCGGTGAACAGCGAGCCCCAGCACTGCCGCACCGCCTCGAGGACGCGGTCGGCGCCGGCCACCCCGAGGTAGGTGTCGAAGATGCCGGCGAACGAGGCGTCGGCCGCGTCCTCACCGGTGGCCGACGAGCGCACGGCCGTGGGGGCGTTGACCTCCACGCACCGCAGCGACAGTTCGTCGTAGGCCTCGATGATGTCCGCGGCCAGCGCGCCGGACATCGGCGTGGCCTCGAACAGGGCTCGGATCTCCGCCGAGGCCTTCTCGACCTCGGCGTCGGACGCCTCCGTGCCCAGCCGCGTGATCACCTCGTCGATCCGCCCGTCGAGGCCGGACTCGGCGCAGTGGCGCCGGTAGGCGTCCACCGTGACGGCGAACCCCCTCGGCACCTCCACCCCGGCCAGGTGGAGCTCGGTGAGCCGCCCCATCTTCGAGCCCGCGAGCGCCACCGCCTCGCCCGGATCGACCTCGTCCACCCAGACGACGGATGCGGCGGTGCCCATGAGAACTCCCTTGTTCACTGGCCGGCAGCCGCCAGATCGGCCGCCCTCTTGAGGATGGTGACACGGCCGTTGGTGCCGTCCACCTCGATCTCGTCGCCGTCCTGGATCGCGAGCGTCGCGATGCCGATGGCGGTGACGGTCGGGACGCCGTACTCGCGCCCGACGATCGCGGCGTGGCTGAGCATGCCGCCGCCGTCGCAGGCCGCGCCGGCGATCTTGCCGAAGGCCGGCGTCCAGCTCGGCGAGGTCGACTCGCAGACCAGGATCGAGCCCGGCTCCAGCCGGTGCATGTCGTCGCTGCTCTGCAGCACCCGCGCGATGCCGGTGGCGACGCCCTTCGCGGCGGCGACGCCGGTCAGGACCGTCTCCTCGGCGGCGTTCGGGTTCTGCACGGCGCGGATCGAGGTCGGGTTGAGCCCGAAGATCTCGATCAGCACCGGGTCCTCGACGGTCTCCGGGACGGTGCCGAGCACCTTGGGCATCGAGCCGCGCAGCGCGCCCCAGTGGTCGAAGTACTGGCGGCGGTCCTTCACCAGGCTCTTGAGACCGCCCTGGTAGGTGCCGCCGTCGGCGACGCCCTGCAGCTCCGGCCAGAACAGGTAGAGCAGGTCGTCCTTGTCGTCGGCACCGACGCGGCTCGCCAGCTCCTGGGCGACCCGGCGCAGCGGGATCATGACCTTGAGGTCGATGTAGTAGTTGTGGTCGTCCTGCCACCACGGGAAGTTCGCGTCGAGGTTGGACTGCAGGCCCGCGTCGAAGACCTCCTGCTCCTCCTTCGTCAGCCCGGAGCGGGCGGTCTCGACGGCGGCCTCGCGCTCGTCCAGCGCGTTGCGGGCGGCGACCTCGAAGTCGTGGTCCTCGCCGGAGAGGACGAAGCTCCTGATCATGTCGAGCGGGATCGTGTTGTCCTCGATCCAGCTCGGCACGCCCACGTCGCAGGTGGCCTCCTGGCGGTGGCCGTAGACCTGCAGGAAGTCGTCGAAGTCGGTGAGCCACTGCGACGCCGAACCGCCGTGCGCCGAGAGCGCGGTGCGGATGGCGTTGCCCGCGTTGTCCTCGAAGACCTGGCGCAGGCCGGCGGCCCTGGCCTTCTTCGCGAGGTCGGCGAGCCCGCGGTCGGTCTCCATGATCTTGGTGTCCTCGCCCTGGAGGAACTTGCCGATGTCGGCGGTGTTGATGCCCATCTCGGCGCAGGCGCCGTAGAAGCCCAGGAAGTTCACCAGCAGCGGGTACATCACGCCGAAGTGGATCTCCATCGCGCGCTGGTGGTAGCGCCGGGCCTGGGTCAGCAGGGCCGGGAAGTCCCCGGTGGGGACCGCGGTGAGGTCCAGCCCGTGGAAGTAGTCCCAGGTGGCCTCGAGCTCGTCGCGCCCGGCCTCCCAGGTCTGCTGGTAGCTCTGCAGGAAGCGCGGGAGGTTCGTGCCGAGGCGCTGCGCGCGCGCCCCGATCTGGCGCGGGTCGGGCTCCGGGATGGCCGAGCCGTAGAGGTGGGTGCCGGCGAACCGGGAGGTGATGCCGCGGCCGGGCGGGAGCGGCAGGGCCTCGGCGGCGTGCTGCGTGCCCCAGCAGTAGCCGTCCTGGCCCCACGCGAACGCGGCGAGCGGGGTCAGGCCGCGCGACCAGTGGAAGTCGAGGAACCAGAACTTGTCCTGGTCCTCCGCGGTGAACGGCCCGGTGCCGTCGATGATGTACGGGGACGCGATGTGCTCGGGCTTGAAGCCCGGGTACCACTCGCCGGTGTACGGCTCGACAGGGACGACAGTGGCCATGCGAACTCCTTGTTCGGTGAATCTCCTCGGCGGACCGTGGCAGGGGTCACCCGCCGCGGCAAGCGGGCCGTTCTCCCCTGCCGAACGTCCCAGCATCCGAACAGGCCCGTTCTGCGGCGGCGAACATGGACCTTCCCGCAGGTCGGGGCCATTTCCTACGGTGCGCCCATGCTGAGCGCGGAGAAGAACGAGCGGTTGACCCGGGTCGGGCCGGGCACTCCGATGGGTGAGCTCCTGCGACGCTACTGGTGGCCCGTCGCCACCCACGACATGGCGACGCGTGTCCCGGTGAAGCGGCGGCTGCTGGGCGAGGACCTCGTCCTCTACCGGGACGGCAGCGGGACGGTCGGGTTGCTGACCGAGCAGTGCCCGCACCGCCGGGCCGCGCTGTGGCTGGGCTGCACCGAGACCGAGGGGCTGCGCTGCGGCTACCACGGCTGGCGCTTCGACGCGGAGGGGAACTGCCTGGAGCAGCCCGGCGAGCCCGCCGAGTCGACCTTCAAGAACCGCATCAAGGCCACCGCGTACCCCGTGCAGGAGCTGGGTGGGCTGGTCTTCGCCTACCTCGGCCCGCTCCCCGCGCCGCAGCTGCCGCGCTACGACCTCTTCGTCTGGGACGACGCGTGGCGCGACATCGGCCACGCCGCGCTGCCCTGCAACTTCGTGCAGATCATGGAGAACTCCGTCGACCCGTACCACGTGGAGTGGCTGCACGGCCGCTACGGCTCGTTCCTGCGCGGGGAGACGCTACCCGTCGTGTCGAAGAAGCACGTGAAGGTCGCGTTCGAGGTGTTCGAGCACGGCATCCTCAAGCGCCGGGTGTTGGAGGGCCACACCGAGGAGGACGAGGACTGGAAGGTCGGGCACCCGCTGGTGTTCCCGCACATGCTGCGCGTGGGCGCGGCGGGGCTCGCGACGTTCCAGATCCGGGTGCCGATCGACGACGAGAACACCTGGCACGTCTGGTACCAGACCTACCGGCCCGAGGGCGGCGCCCCGCCGCAGGAGTCGATCCCGGTCTACGAGGTGCCGCTGTTCGACGCCGACGGCGAGTACCTGCGCGACTACGTCGACGGCCAGGACATCGTCGCGTGGATCACGCAGGGCCGGATCTCCGACCGCACCAGGGAGCACCTGGGCCGCTCCGACCTGGGCGTCATCCTGCTGCGCAAGCTCTACATGGAACAGATGGAGAAGGTGGCCGCCGGCGAGGATCCGCTCTGCACGTTCCGCGAGCCGCACGACGTGATCGACCTGCCGATGGAGAAGGACAAGTTCGGCTCCGCGGTGGAGTTCCGGCAGCTCTGGACGCGGGAGAGCTCCATCCGCTACTCCCCCATCAAGGACGAGATCTTCGAGCTGTTCGGGGATCCGGTGCCGGCGTGGGCGTGAGCTACTGCCCGGGTTGTGGCGCCGACGCCGCGTTCGTCCAGGAATACTGGTCGGGGCAGGACCGGCACTTCCTCTGCTGGTGCGCGGCGTGCCAGCTCACGTGCACCGTCGTGGTCGGGGCACTCGTCGGAACGGAGCCGGAGCACTGAGAGCCCTGCTGCTCGACCTGGGCGGAACGGTCTTCCGCTCCGGCAACGAGATGCTGGCCCTGCTCGGCGAGGCCGAACCCGCCACGCGCGCGGTGGTCGCGCGGCGCGGGCCGCTCGGCCCCGAGCCCGACGGCCTGTGGCGCCGCATGATCGCCGGGGAGATCACCGAGCGGGAGTACTGGCAACGGCGCTCCGACGAGGTCGGCGCCGCGCTGGGCCGCCCCGGCTGGCCCATCCAGGAGTTCATGCACACCCTCTACGGCCTGGCCGGTGACGCCATCATCCGGCCCGCGGCCGCCGAGCTGATCGCGGACGCGCGGGCGGCCGGGCACAAGGTGGGGGTGCTGACCAACGACCTGCGCGCGTTCCACGGCGAGACGGCGATGGCGTCGCACCCGTTCCTGGCGCAGGCCGACGCGGTGGTCGACGCGTCGGTCACCGGGATCCTGAAGCCCGACCCCCGCGCGTACGCGCTGGCCGCGGAAGCCCTGGACACGCCCGCGGCCGACATCGTGTTCGTCGACGACATGCCCTGGAACACCGCGGGCGCGACGGCCGCCGGCATGATCGCGATCGAGCTGGACCTGGCCGAGCCCGACAGGGCCTTCGCCGAGGCCCGCGCGGCCCTGCCCCTCCCCGGCAGGCGCGCATGATCCCCACCCCCACCCCCACCGGACGAGTGGCACTCTCGTCGCATAGGTTCGTACGAAAGTGCCACTCGTTCAGCGGGGTGGGGGGTCGGTGAGCGTCAGCGTCGCGGTTGTCGTGGGCGCCACCGGCGCGCTCGGGGCGGCCATCGCCTCCCGGCTCGGCATCGAGGGGCTCGCTGTCGTCGCCGTGTCCCGCGCGGGGGGGCCGGGGCCGCTGTCCTGTGCCGCTGACATCGGGTCCGACTCCGCGATCGGGGCGATCGCCGCGGCCGTCGACGGGCGGCCGGTGCGGATGGTCGTGCAGGCGGCCGGGCTGCCGGCGGCCGGGCCCGTCGAGACCATCGACCCCGACGCGCTGGGCCACGCCGTCGCGCTGAAGGCGGGCGGGCTGCTGCGCCTGGTCCGCGCCGTCGACGGGCAGCTCGGACGCGGTTCGCGGATCGTCGCGCTCGGCGGGCACTACGGCATCGAGCCCGCGCCCTACGCCTGCGCGGCCGGGGTCACCAACGCGGCGCTGGCCAACCTCGTGCGCCAGCTCGCGATCGCGTACGGGCCGCGCGGGATCACCACCCACCTCGTGGCGCCCGGCCCGGCCGACACCCCCCGGCTGCGCGGGCTGTCGGAGCGGGCGGCGCAGCGGCGCGGCGTCCCGGTGGAGCAGGTGCTCGCCGAGCGCGCGGCCGAGTCGCCTCTGGGTCGGCTCGTCACGCCCGAGGAGGTCGCCTGGTCGGTCGCGATGCTGCTCGCACCCGAGGCCGACGCGCTGCTCGGTTCCACGTTGTCGCTGGATGTGGGCGCCCGGAAGGGGATCTTCTGAGCGGGTGCCTACGATCGGGGGACCTCCGCTCCCCTAGGAGAACCGTGCGCTCCCTCGCTGCCGCCCTGCTGCTGTCCGCCCTGGCCCTGACCGCCTGCGGGAGCGGCGCGCCCGCCGCGGCACCGGCAACGGCACCCGCCGCCACCGGCGGCGACTACTGCGCGGCCGCGAAGGCCAACCTGGAGGCGAGCGCGCTCCTGGCCGGTTCCACCGGCACCGGGTTCACCCCGGAGGTGATCGCGCGGATCCGCAGCACCAACGACGCCGTGGTCGCGGCGGCCCCGCCCGAGATCCGGGACGCCGTCGTGGCGTCGGCGAAGGTCTCCACGGCCCTGCTCGACGCGCTGGAGCGCGACGGCGGGGACGTCACCAGGGCCGTCGCCGACCCGGCCTTCGTCGCGGCCTCGAAGGCGGCCGGGCCGATCGACCCCCGGGTCGTCGACTACGCCCAGACCGTCTGCGGCCTCGACATCGGTGCCACGACCGGCGGCTGATCCCGGTGCGCACCAAGGACGCCGACGCCACGCGCCGCGCGCTGGTCACCGCCGCCCGCGAGCTGTTCGCCGCCGTCGGCTTCGAACGCACCACGGTGCGGGCCATCGCCGATCGCGCCGGGGTCAACCAGGCCCTGCTGTTCCGCTACTTCGGCAACAAGGAGGGCCTGTTCGCCGAGGCGATCCGCGGCGACGCGCTGGCCCTGCTCGACGCCACCCCGCGCCACGAGCTGCTGGAACGCACGGTGGCGGTGATGTTCGACCCGGAGTCCGCACACATCGCCGGGCCGCTGCTGGCGCTGCTGCGCGGCAGCGCGCGCGTCGACGTCCGCGACGAGCTGACCCAGGCCTACACCGAGGCGTTCGCCGAGCTCGTCGACTCCCCCGACCGCGACGACGCCCGGCTGCGCGCCGAGCTGTTCCTGGCCTGGCTGCTCGGCATCTCGCTGATGCCCGGGGTGGTGCCCGAGGGGCACCGGATCGACGCCGCGGCGGCGCAGGCCCACGTCCTGCGCGCGGCGCGGGCGCTGCTCACGCCGTGAGCCGCTCGCACAGCGCCCACAGCCGCTCCCGGTCGGCCGGGGTCTCGCGCGTCCAGGGCACGTAGTGTTCGGGCCGGGCGCGCCGGTCGTGCCAGAACCGGCCGGTGCCGATCACGGCGGCGGGCGCGGCCGCGAGCCAGACGGTTGTGTCGGCGCCCTCCTCCGGCGTGCGCAGCAGCGGCCCGATGACCCGGTCGAACGCCGGGAGCGAGCTCGTGACGCCCGGCGTGGCGGCCCAGCCGGGGTGGACGGCGTGCACCGACACCCCGTCGAGCCGCTGCGCCCACAGCCCCGCCAGCACCACCTGCATCCGCTTGGTGCGCGCGTAGGCGGCCGTGCCGCCGTAGGTGCCCTCCGCGGACTCGACGTCGCCCGTCTCCAGCTTCTGCGCGTACATCCCGCCCGAC
>CAXTTN010000030.1:31580-33059 GCA_964247105.1 uncultured Pseudonocardia sp. | reverse complement strand
CGGCGGGCCTCCTTGGCCGTCGGCACGGTGTAGAAGCGCATCAGGATGTGCGGCATGCCGGCCGTGCCGAGCACGAGCGCGAGCCCGAGCGAGAGGAGGTCGACGGGGTTCGTGTACTGCAGCCCGGGCGCCAGCACGAGGCTGCCTCGGGGGCTCCTCGCGGCGGCCTCGGCGAGCAGGTCGGACAGGTTGAAGCCGACGAACCCGAGCACCCACGTCGTCATCACGGCGCCCACGAGCACGAGCAGGACCGCCTTGATGATCTGGACGTAGGTGGTGCCCTTCATACCGCCGACCAGCACGTAGACGATCATCAGGAGGCCGACGACCGCGATCACCACGCCCTGGCCGAGCTTGTCGGTGGCCGGGATCTGCAGCAGCAACGCGATCAGCCCACCCGCGCCGGCCATCTGCGCGAGCAGGTAGAAGAGCGACACCACCAGCGTCGAGGTGGCGGCGGCCGCCCGCACCGGCCGCTGCCGCATCCGGAACGCCATCACGTCGGCCATCGTGAACCGGCCGGTGTTGCGCAGCAGTTCCGCCACCAGCAGCAACGCCACCAGCCACGCGACGAGGAAGCCGATCGAGTAGAGGAAGCCGTCGTAGCCGCTGACGGCGATGGCGCCCGGGATGCCGAGGAAGGTGGCGGCCGAGAGGTAGTCGCCGGCGATCGCGACGCCGTTCTGCTGGCCGGTGAACGCCCGGCCCGCCGCGTAGTAGTCCGACGTCGTGCGGTTGGTGCGGCCGGCCCGGTACACGACGTAGAGCGTGCCGAGGACGAACAGCAGGAAGATCCCGAGGTTGACCCCGACGCTGCCGACGGGCTTCATCGGTCCCCCTCGATCCGGGTCCCCTCGATACGGGCGCGCAGCCGCTCGGCCGCCGGGTCGAGGTGCGTGCGCGCGTACCGGGAGTAGGCGGTCGCGATCGCGAACGTGCTGACGAACTGCCCCAGCCCCAGCAGCAGGCCCGTGTTGACCGCGCCCAGCACCGGCACGGCCATGAACCCCGGCGCGTACGACGCCAGCAGCACGAAGGCCAGGTACCAGAGCAGGAACGCCGCGCTCATCGGGAACACGAATCTCCGCAGCCGCGACCGCAGCGCGGCGAACTCGGGGCTCGCGTGGAGCAGTTCGTAGCTCGTGTCCGTCAACCGCGTGTCCACGGTGGCCTCCCGGTGAAGATGTCGCTGTGCGTCAGCGCATCGTCACTCCAACGAGCCGGTACCGGCTCGGGCTACGCCGTTCTCAACCGCCGAGGCGGCGGGCCCGGTCCTCGAGCCGGTCGCGGGTGAGGCCGAGGCGTTCGGGGGCGTGCAGGCGCAGCAGCACGCGGTCGGCGTCGGCGGGCACCTGGTTGGCCGTCACCTTGCTCACCACGATCATCACGAGGAACGCCAACGGCACGCTGACCAGCGCCGGACGGTAGAGCAGCACGCCCTCCCAGCCCGGCCCGCCGATCCCGGCCAGGCTCACCCCG
>CAXTTN010000030.1:0-31570 GCA_964247105.1 uncultured Pseudonocardia sp. | reverse complement strand
AAGAACGTGATGCGTCCGAGCTCCTTCGGCGCGCCCGCGACGGATGCGAGGATCGCGCCGTCGGGCCGGACGGTCAAGGCATCGAGATCGGGAGGAATCTCGATCTTAGGGATCATCGATTGTCCCTGGTTGTCCGAGAGGATCCCGCCGACGAGCACGCCCGCGATCGCACCCGGCGCCGTCAGCCCGCGCCACCAGACCCCCAGCACGAGCAGCGGGCAGAACGTCGACGCGGCGACCGCGAACACGAGCGCGACGGCCTCGGAGAAGTCCAGCCGCGTGACGAACAGCGACAGCGCCAGCGGCACCGCTCCGGCGATCACCGCGGCGAACCGGAAGTCCCGGACGCGGCCGGTGCCCAGCACGTCGGTGGACAGGACGCCGGCGATGCTCACCACCAGCCCCGACGACGTCGAGAGGAACGCCGCCCAGGCCCCGGCCGCCACGACCGCACCCAGCGCCGCGCCCGCCACGTTGCTGCCCAGGACGGCCGCGGGCAGCAGCAGCACGGCCGCGTCGGTGTCGCCGCTGACCAGCAGCTGCGGCGTGTACATCCGCGACAGCGCCCCCACCAGCGACGCGGTGATGTAGAAGGCGCCGATCATGGCCAGCACGATCACGGCCGTGCGGCGGGCCGTGCGGCCGTCGGGGTTGGTGTAGAAGCGCACCAGGACGTGCGGCAGCCCCATCGTCCCGAGGAACGTGGCGATGATCAGCGAGTACGTGGCGAGCAGGCCGTAGGGCCTGCCCTCCGGGTAGGGCGTGAGCCAGTTCCGGTCCTCGACCGGGGCCCCCGCCACGATCGGCACCGGCGAGCCGGCCGCGAACTGCAGCTTCGCGCCGGCGGCGACGGAGTGCGTGCCCGCCTCCCACCGCAGCGTCGTGCCCGCCCGCACCTGCCCGTCCAGGGTGCCGGTGGCGGTGACCGGGGTCGGGGTGCGCACCTGGAGCAGCACGGCGGTGCGGATGTCGACGGTGGTGGCGGCGCGGAACACCGGCGGCGCGGGCCGGTCGAACGTGTGGCCGCCCTGCAGGAAGAAGACGAGCGCGATCGTCGCGGGCAGCGCGAGGGCGGCGAACTTGAACCAGTACTGGAACGCCTGCACGAATGTGATCGAGCGCATCCCGCCCAGCACGACGGTGCCCACCACCACGACCGCGGCCGCCACCGCCCCGGTCCACGACGGCAGCGACGTGATCACGGCGACGGTGAGCCCGGCCCCCTGCAGCTGGGGCAGCAGGTACAACCAGCCGATGACCACGACGAACGCCGTGCAGACCTTGCGCAGGGCGGGCGAGCGCAACCGGGCCTCGGCGAAGTCGGGCACCGTGTACGCGCCCGAGCGGCGCAGCGGCGCGGCCACGAACAGCACCAGCGCCAGGTAGCCCGCCGCGTAGCCGACCGGGTACCACAGCGCGTCGACGCCGTCGCGCAGGATGAGCCCGGCGATCCCGAGGAACGAGGCCGCGGAGAGGTACTCGCCGGAGATCGCCCCCGCGTTCGCGGTGGGCCCGACGGTGCGTGACGCGACCAGGAAGTCCGACGTGCTGCGCGCCACCCGCACCCCGAGCGAACCGATCACCGCCGAGAGCACGGCGATCAGCACCATGGCACCGATCGCGAGCATGGCGGCGGTTGTCACGGGACCACTATGTCAACTCGGGGCGCTCCCGGTCACCGCTCCGGACGCGTTCGACGCGATCGGGGTTGAGCCCGAGCCGCTCGGGGGCGTGCAGCCGCAGCAGCGTGCCGTCGACGCCGGGCGGGATCTCCGAGCGCGTCAGCAGGCTCCCGACGACCATCGTGAGGAACGCGGCGGGCACGGCCACCACCGCGGGGCGGTAGAGCAGCACCCCGACCCAGTTCGCGGGGATCGTCGTGGACAGGCTGATCGCGGTGGCCGTCACCGAGAGCGACCCGCCGACCAGCACCCCGGCGATCGCGCCGCGCGCCGTCAGCCCGCGCCACCAGATGCCGAGCACGAGAAGCGGGCAGAACGTCGAGGCGGCGACGGCGAACACCAGCGGCACGGTCAGGGAGAAGTCCAGCCGGGTGACGAAGAGGGCCAGCGCCAGCGGGATCACGCTGGAGAGCACGGCCGCGAGCCGGAAGTCCTGCAGCCGACCCCTCAGGACGTCGGTGAACAGCACGCCGGCCAGGCTCACCACCAGGCCCGACGACGTCGACAGGAACGCCGCGGCCGCGCCGGCCGCGACCAGCCCGCCCAGCAGCCAGCCCGCCCAGCCGGGCCCCAGCGCGGCCGTGGGCACCAGCAGGACCGCGGCGTCGGCCTGGCCGTTGACCAGCAGCTGCGGGACGTAGAAGCGCGACAGCGCCCCGAGAATCGTCACCAGGAAGTAGACGCCGCCGATCATCGCCAGCACCACGACCGTGGTGCGCCGCGCCGCCCGCCCGTCGGCGTTGGTGTAGAAGCGCACGAGCACGTGCGGCAGCCCCATCGTCCCGAGGAACCCGGCGATGAGGATCGAGTAGATCTCCAGGAGCTGGTCGCCCTTGTCGCCCGAGAGCGGGCGCAGCCAGTCGTGGTCGGTCGTGGGCGCGCCGACCGGCGTCGGCACCGGCGAGCCCGCGGCGAAGACCAGCGTGGTGGACGCGGACACCTCGTGCCGCCCGGGCGCCCACTGCACCTTCCCGGAGACGGGCCGGCCGTCGACCCTGCCCTGCGCGTCGAACGTGACCGGCCCGACCACCTCCAGCAGGACGTCGGTCCGGACGGACACGGTCGTCGGCCCGGGGAACTGCGGCGGGGCCGGGCGGTCGAAGGTCCGCGCGTCGGAGAGGAAGAGGCCGGCCACGACCAGCGCCGGGATCAGCAGCGCGGTGAGCTTGAGCCAGTACTGGAACGCCTGGACGAACGTGATCGAGCGCATCCCGCCGCCGATCACCGTCAGCAGCACGATCACACCGGCCGCCGCGACGCCGACCCAGGCCGGCATCGTCGTGAGCGTGGTGAGGGCGAGACCGGCGCCCTGCAGCTGGGGCAGCAGGTAGAGCCAGCCGATGATCAGCACGCAGACGGTGCAGATCCGCCGGAGCGCCGGCGAGTACAGCCGCGCCTCGGCGAAGTCGGGCACCGTGTACGCGCCCGAGCGGCGCAGCGGGGCGGCCACGAACAGCAGCAGCGACAGGTAGCCGGCCACGAACGCGACGGGGTACCAGAGCGCGTCGACGCCCTCGCGCATGATCAGGCCCGCGATCCCGAGGAACGACGCGGCCGACAGGTACTCACCGGAGATCGCGCTCGCGTTCGCGACCGGGCTGACGGTGCGCGAGGCCACCAGGAAGTCCGACGTGCTGCGCGCCACCCGCACCCCGAAGGACCCGATGACCGCCGAGACGACCCCGACGAGCGCGATGGCGACCAGCGCCACCAGTGCGGGCGTGCTCACTCCTGCACGTGGTCGGCGAAGTTCTGCTCCACGCGTTCCGCGGAACGCGTGTGCCACCACCCGAGCAGCAGCAGGAACGGGTAGACCAGGACGCCGAGCAGGAGCCACGGCAGCCGCAGCCCCATCACGGCGGTCTCGCCGATCACCGGGTACCACGCGAAGAGCAGCGGCAGCGCGCCCAACGTCACGGCCGCGAACACCGCGAAGCGCAGGGCGACGCGCAGCTGCGACACGATGAGGTCGGTGCGCAGCAGCTCGCCGACGGCCGTGCCCTCCTGGATGTCGACGACCGTGCGCACCGGCCGGGCCACGCCCTTGCGCTCGGCGAGCACCACCCGCACCCGCTTGGACGGCTCGGCCTCGGTGTCGTCCAGCCGCGGGAACCGGGCCCCGCGCGGCGGCTCGGAATCCTCCTCCGGTTCGGCCGCCCGCTGCTGCGGCACGGCGACCGGATCGTGGGGCGGGGGCAGTGCCGCGGCCGACCAGAGGATCTCGTCCTCCGGCTCGTCGTCGCCGAAGCCGTCGGCTGCGTCGTCGGCTGCGTCGTCGGCTGCGTTGTCGTCGGCTGCGTCGTCGTAGTCGTCGTCCTCGAGCTCGTCGAGGACCGGCTCGTCGAGGACCGGGCCGGTCGGCGGGCCGGGATCGGGCCGGCGGATCACCGAGGGCAGGGCGTCGTGCGTGGTCGCCTCGGACGGGCCGCGACGGAATCCGCGGGACGGCGTGCCCGGGGACGAGACGTCGGGCGCCGGAGCGAACGACGGCCCGGAGAGGCTCACGGCCGGTGACGCGGCACCGGCCCTCCTCGCGGCGGGGGCCCCGCCGATGGACGGTGCGCCGGGGGCACCGGGCCGGGCCCACGCGACAGGGGCCCCCGGCGCCGGGGGGGTCGAGGTCTCCGCCGCCGGAGCGCCGGCCACCGCCCCCGCCGCGGCGGGGGTCCCTGCGGCCGGAACCTCGGTGGGCTGCGGCGTGGCAGCCGGTGATTCGGCGAGCGGAGCAGCAGCAGGCTCGGGCACACCGGCCTGCTGTGACCCGGGCTGGGGAGCGCCCGGCTGAGGTGTGGCGGACGGGATCCCGGCGGGCGGGGGAACGGCCTGGGGGGGCTCGTCGGGCGGCGACAGCAGCCGCGCGGCGGCCGCACCCTGCGGCGGGGCCGGCCGGGACGGCAACCCCAGCCCGGCGCGGGAGGGCGCGCCCGGCTGGTCCGGGCCCGGGGACGGCACCGGCCGCCTGCGCGGCAGCGGCCGACCGGCCGACCCGGGCGACGGCCGGCCCGGACCGCCGGCGGCGTCCGGATCGGCCCGGCGCGGCCCGGTCCAGGGATCGGGCCGGAGATCGACGCCGTCGCGGTCGGGCCGCTGGGCCTCGCCGAGGATCTGGTCGCGGCGCGGGGGTCGTACCGGCAGTGCGGGCCCCGCCACCGGAGGCGCCGGGGTGGCGGAGTGCCGCGGCGTGCGTCCGGTGGACGGGATCGGGCCGCCGTTGTCGCGGCGGGCGTGCCGGCCCCCCGAGTTCGAGTTCGCCGCGGCGATCCGCCGTGCGATCTCCTCGCGCAGCCAGAGGGAGCCCTCGCCCGGCTCCTGCTTCTCGCCGTGCTCGGGATCGGAGCGGGAGTCATCGGGCTCCGGGTCCACCGACGGCGGAGCGCCGTCGATGAACGTGCTCACTGCAGCCGCTTCCTCGGACTCATCGCTGGCTCCACGCCTGCTTCGTGGCGCGGACCAGGCGGTCCTTCAACTCGCGGGTGTGCCGCCTGCTCACCGGCAGCTCGGCGCAGTCCGGGCCGTTGCCGACCCGCACGACGTACCCCGATCCCGACAGCCGCAGCTCCGTGACCAGCGGCAGCGACACGAGGAACGAGCGGTGGATGCGGACGAAGCCGGCGTCGCGCCAGCGATCCTCGAGCACCGACAGCGGGATGCGCACGAGGTGGCTGCCCTCGTGGGTGTGCAGGCGGGCGTAGTCGCCCTGGGCCTCCACGTAGCGCACGGCCGAGCGGGGCACCAGCTTCGTGGTGCCGGCCAGCTCGACGGGGATGACCTCGTCCTCGCCGTTGTCGTCGCGGATCGGCTCCGACGAACCGGTGGCCCGGCGCACCAGGATACGGTCGATGGCGGCGGAGAGGCGCTCGGCGCGCAGCGGCTTGAGGAGGTAGTCCTCCGCGCCGACCTCGTAGGCGTCGACCGCGCGGTCGTCGTGGGCGGTCACGAACACCACCGACGGCGGGACGGCCATCGAGGAGAACACCCGGGCGAGTTCCAGGCCGTCGAGGCCGGGCATCCGGATGTCGAGGAACACCACCTCGACGTCGGTGCGCTCGGCCACCCGCAGGCCCGTCATCGGGTTGGCCATGCCCCGGCTGACCTGCCCGGCGGGTTGGGCCTCCCGCACGCCCTGCCTGCTGTTGAGCACGCGGAGGGCGTCGGTGGCGTTGGACGCCTTGAGCACGACCCCGACCCGGGGCTCCTCGCTCAGCAGGAAGGCCAGTTCTTCGAGGGCCGGCTCCTCGTCGTCCACCGCGAGGACGACCAGGCCGCCGGAGCTGTCGTTGCTGTCCACGATCTCCTCATCCTGCGTGTCCGGTTCGCACCGGATCCCGAGGCGATCACGCCCGGGTCCGCGACCATGGTGACGGGCGAACCGTGTGAGTGCCAGTGTCAGGCACCAATCGGGTTCATCCGATCACACCCCGCTACAGACCGTACCGCGCCCACGCTGCACGGATCCGTGCAGCCTCGACGATTCCCAGAAAAAGCTCGGTTCCGGCCCCCGGCCCGGCGAACCCCAACCGGGCCAGCAGCGGCTTGCGGCCCTCGACGGGCACCAGCTCGGCGTCGGGGAAGCGCTCGCCGAGCACGCCCCGCGCGGTGCCGAGGCCGTCGATCAGGCCCAGCTCCAGCGCCCGGGTGCCGGTCCACACCTCGCCGGTGAAGAGATCGCCCTGCAGCTTCGTGCCGCGGCGCTCGGTGACCCAGTCGCGGAACATGGCGTGCAGCTGGTCCTGCAGGCCGCGCAACCACTCGACGTCCTCGGGTTTCTCCGGGAGGAACGGGTCGAGCCGCGACTTCGACTCCCCCGCCGTGTAGAGCCGCCGCGAGATCCCGAAGCGCTCGATGAGCCCGTCGAGGCCGAAGCTCTGGCTGATCACCCCGATGGAGCCGACGAGCGAGGTCGGGTGGGCGTAGATCTCGTCGGCGGCACAGGCGAGCCAGTAGCCCCCGGAGGCGGCGACGTCCTCGCAGAACGCGAGCACCGGCACGTCGTGCTCGGCGGCGAGCCCGCGGATGCGCTCGGCGACCAGCGCCGACTGGGTGGGCGAACCGCCCGGGGAGTTGATCAGCAGGCCGACGGCGGCGAGCCCCTCGGGCGCGAACGCACGCTCCAGCGTCTTCTCCACCGCCGCGGCGTTGATCACCGACCGCGGCACGGGCCCGGCCACCGACGCGATGACGCCCTGGAGCCGCACCAGCGACACCACGGCCCTGTCCGAGCGCTCCCCGAGCCGACCGGGCAATCGGGACACGACCCGATCCGGAAGCCGCAACACGTCCATGCGGACACGTTACGCGGATCACGCGCGGAGCACGGCGTGGGCGTGCAGCCGGGGCCGCAGCGTCGGCGATGATCGACGTTAGGGGACGTGGAGCCGCGCCCAGCACGGCCCACGGCCCCGAAACGACGATCACCCCCGCACCAGCCCGCGGGGCGAACGCAGCGTCGAGGGCGCCGCCACCTGCGCGACGGTCCGATCGGCCGCTCACACCGCGCCGAGGATCAGCGAGCGGGAGCGCGCGGCCGCGCCACACCCCCACGCGCTCACACCCCCGTCAAGAGGGGTGTGAGCGCACACCGGGAGTGTGAGCGGACCTTTGCCGACAGGCCGCCTCGCCCACACCCCCCACCGCACTTCCACACCCCCCGTCGACAGGGGGTTCGAGAGCGCAACGGGGGTGTGAACCCCGCTACGGGGGTGTGAACGCCGCTACGGGGTGTGAGCGCACCGCCGGGGTGTGCGCGCGCTATCCGGCCACCGACTGGCGGGCCTCGCCCACACCCCCCGCTAGCCCGCACGCCCCTGCTCGACGGGGGTACGAGCACAACACGGGGTGTGTGAGCGCACAGCGCCGCCGGCCGCCGCAGCCCCGCCATCACACCCCCCATCCACCCCCACACCCCTGCTCGACGGGGCGTGCGAGCACCATGCCGGGGGTGTGAGCGCCCGCCCTGCCGGCCGAACCTGACGCAGCCCCGGCCACACCCCCGCTCGACAGGGGTGCGAGCGCCGGCTACACCCGGATGCCCGCCCGGAACTTCGGAACCCGCAGGGTGATCTTCATCCCGGCGCCGGGGGCCGTGTCCACCACCAGGCCGAAGTCGTCGCCGAAGGTCGAGCGCATGCGGTCGTCGACGTTGCCCAGCCCCACGTGGGCGCCGGAGAGGTGGGCGTCGTCCAGGTCCTCCGTCAGGCGCGAGGGGTCCATGCCGATGCCGTTGTCCTCGACGATGATCACGCACTCGGAGCCGGCGTTCTCGGCGGTGATCGTGATCGTGCCACCGTTGGGCTTGCTGGCCAGCCCGTGCCGCACGGCGTTCTCCACCAGCGGCTGCAGCGCGAGGAACGGCAGCACGACCGTCAGCACCTCGGGCGCGATCTGCAGCTTGATGTTGAGCCGGGCCCCGAAGCGCGCCTTCTCCAACCGGACGTAGCGCTCGATGTTCGTCAGCTCGTCCTGCAGCGTCGTGAACTCGCCCGCGGCGCGGAAGGAGTAGCGGGTGAAGTCGGCGAACTCGATGAGCAGCTCGCGGGCCCGCACCGGATCGGTGCGGATGAACGACGCGATGGTCGTCAGCGCGTTGTAGACGAAGTGCGGGGAGATCTGCGCGCGCAGGGCGCGGACCTCGGCCCGGTTGAGCCGCGCGCGCGACTCGTCGAGCTCGGCCAGCTCCAGCTGGCTGGAGACGTAGCGCGCGACCTCGGCCGTGGCCCGCAGCAGCACCGGCCCGGCCGTGGACGCGGTGAGCGCCGCGAGCGTGCCGACGATGCCGCCGTCGGTCTCCAGCGGGACCACGACGATGCCGCGCACCACGCAGTCGTTGCGCTCGCACGAGATGGCCGAGTGGGACATCACCTGCTGGCGGCCGGTGGAGATCACCTGGTCGGCCAGCCCGCGGACGTCGGGCTCGTGCTGGTCCGCGTCGCCGTCCCAGGCGAGCGTGGCGCCGCTGTTGTCGGTCATCGCCAGCGCGCAGGTGTCGAGGAGGGTGCGCAGGTAGGGCAGCGCGAACCTGGCCGACTCGGTGGAGAGCCCGGCGCGCAGGGCGGGCGCCGCGAGCGCGACGGTGTGCAGCGTGGCGAACGTCGCCCGCTCGTGGGGCGTGACGAAGTTGTTGCGCCGGTTGCGGACGAAGTAGAAGATCGCGGCGGCGAAGCTCGCCGCCGCGAGGACGACGAGGACGATCAGCACGGTCTGAGAAGCGAGCAGATTTCCCAACGTGAGCTCCTACCGAACCAGCCGGGACAGCCTCCGGTCGGCGAGCGGTTTGCCACCGGTCTGGCACCCTGGACAGTACTGGAAGGACTTGTTCGCGAAGGACACCTCCCGAACGGTGTCGCCGCAGACCGGGCACGGCATCCCGGTTCGGGCGTGCACGCGCAGCCCGGACCGCTTCTCCCCCTTCAGCTCGGCGGCCTTCTGCCCCACCGAACGCTCGACGGCGTCGGTGAGCACCGACCGCAGCGCCGTGTACAACGCCTCGACCTGCTCGGGCTTCAACCGCCCCGACGACGCGTAGGGCGAGATCCGGGCGGTGTGCAGGATCTCGTCGCTGTAGGCGTTGCCGACGCCGGCCAGCACGGTCTGCTCCACCAGCAGGGTCTTGATCCGCTCGGTGTGCCCGGCGAGCAGCGCCGCGAACTCGCCCTCCGACAGCGCCAGCGCGTCGGGGCCCAGCCGCGCGATGCCGGCTACCTCCTGCGGATCGTGCACGAGGTAGACGGCGAGGCGCTTCTGCGTGCCGGCCTCGGTGAGGTCGAACCCGGGCCCGCCGACGTGGTCGAGGTGCACCCGCAGCTCCAGCGGCCCGCGCCCGGGCTTGGGCGGGGCGGCGCCGCACGTCTCGTGCCAGCGCATCCAGCCCGCCCGCGACAGGTGGGTGATCAGGTGCAGCTGGTCGTCAGGACGATCGGCGAACTCGACGGCCAGGAACTTCCCGTACCGCGCCGCCCCCGTGACGACCCGCCCGGCCAGCGACTGGATCGGCGGCGCGAAGGTCTTGACCGCGCTCATCGACGCCACGTCGACCCGGGCCACCGGCCGGTAGATCGCGTGTTCGCGCAGGTGGTGGGCCAGCGCCTCGACCTCGGGCAGCTCGGGCACGGCGCCTCAGTTCACCGGCTGCAGCGGGCTGTCGGCGTGGCCGGGGGTGCCCTGCTGGCGCAGTCGCCGCACGACGATGCGGATCTCCTCCCGGGCCCGCGTGCCGCCGCGGACGAGCCCCGTCCAGCGTTCGGCGGGCTGGTCGTAGCTCCCGGCCGTCTCCGCGACGACCGTCCACGGCCTGCGCAGCCACCACCGCACGGGGAAGAACAACACGACGACCACCGCGACGGCCCACAGGTACCACGGGATGTGCACCTGCGACGGCGTCCACAGCACGAGGATCACCCAGAACACGAACAACGCGGACAGGACCAGCACCGCGGCGCCGCGGCCGCCGTCGACGTCGTGCTCGAAGTCGTCGCCGGTGGCGGGCAGCGACCACTCGATGTTGCGGCGCACCGACCAGGTGCGACCGTCCACACCGGCGACCGTCTTCGATCCCATGGCCCCAGTTTCCCACAACTGGTGCCCCGTCAAGGAGGGTTGGCGCGGAAATCGGTGGATCCACGCCTCCGCAGGCAAAGCGCCGACCGCCTGCGGGCGCGTGGGCCGCCGAGTTCCGTGCCGGACCTTCCTTGACGGGGCACTAGCAGGGGTCTGGGACGACCTCGCGATCCGGGGCGCCCGGGGCCAGCAGTGTGGTGACCACGAGCTCGGCCGGGACGGTGCCGGTGTTGCGCATCAGCTGCGGCCGGGCGTCGGGAACGAAGACGGCGTCGCCGCCGGCGAAGCGGGAGCCTCCGCAGTCCTTCGAGGTCAGAACGGTGACGACCCCGGAACGGACGATGGCCGTCTCGGTACCGGGCCGCCGCAGCCAGCCCGTGCTCTCCCCCGGAGCCATCGTGACGGTGCGGACGGCGAACACCGCGGGGCCCGGGGTGCGCACCGTGACCGGCGCGTCCACGAGGCCGCTCTCGTCGATGCCGGGTACGACGGCCGGCGTCGGGACCGGGGCGGCGGCCGGGGCCGGGGTGGGGGCCTCCGGATGACCGAGCTGCCCGGGCTGCGCGCAGCCGGCGAGCAGGGCCAGGCCGCCCAGGATCGCCACGATCATCGTCACCCTGATCACGGCGACGAGGCTAGCGGCCCTCCGCGCGCACCTTGACCCCGGTCGTGAACTGCACGAACGACGAGGCCAGGTCGGGAATCGACGGCCAGATCAGGCGCAGCAGCAGGCCCGTGTACTCCTCGCGCATCGTGAAGCGGGTGCCGCCGTCGGCGGTGGGGACGAGGGTGAAGCGCCGGTCGCCGCGGAACAGGCCCAGCGGCATCCCGCCCGTCCAGCGCATGAGCCGCGGCGGGTCGAGCGACACCGCCACCGGGAACGTCCGGCCGGGGCTGACGGCCGCGTGGACGGTGATCGTCCCGCCGTCCACGATCGGGCCGTCGACGGCCGTGATGCCGGAGTCCCACGTCGGGTACGCGGCACCGTCCACCAGTACCGCCCACACGGCGTCCGGGGGTGCGGCGATCACGACACTGGCCTCGTAGTGCTGCATGCGCTGCTACTCGCTCACCGTGGTCGCAGTGCTACGCCGTCCGGTGGCCGGGATCACGGCCCCTGATCGGGTCATCGAGTTGCCGATGCCCGCGGCCGCGTCCATGCTTGGGCCACGCAAGTCGTTGCTTGTTACAAGCAAAGCGAGAGTAAAGGCGGTGGGGGGATGACGAGTGCCGTCGACGTGGACCTCGCCACGGCCGACCGCATCGCCCACGAGGTCGGACGCCTGATGCGCATCGTCGCGAAGGCGCGGCAGCACGGCGACACCGCGGTCGGGCACGTGCTCGCCGAGCTGCTGGAACGCGGCCCGATGCGCGTGGGCGCGATCGCCCAGGCGCTGGGCACCGACCCGTCCACGGTCAGCCGGCAGGTCACCGCGCTCGTCGAGGCGGGCATGGTCGAGCGCCGTGCCGACCCCGCCGACGGGCGGTCGCACCTGCTCGCCGCCACCGAGAACGGCGCGCAGCGGTGCGCCGTCGCCCGCCACGACCGCGTCGAGGCGATCGCCACGATCCTGGCCGGCTGGCCGGAGGACTCCCGCCACCGGCTGGCCGAGCTGCTCGCCCGCTTCGCCGACGACATGCAGGAACGGGACGCGCGGACACCCCGCCGTCCAGGAGGAGAGAACTGATGTCCACCCCCACCGCCGTCGAACCCCGGTCGTCGGGCGAGCTGACCCATCGCCAGATCCTGACGATCCTGGGCGGCCTCCTGCTGGGCATGTTCCTGGCGGCGCTCGACCAGACCGTGGTCTCCACCGCCATCCGGACCATCGCCGACGACCTCGGCGGGCTCAGCGAGCAGGCCTGGGCCACCACCGCCTTCCTCATCACCAGCACGATCACGACGCCGCTCTACGGCAAGTTGTCGGACATCTACGGCCGCAAGCCGTTCTTCCTGCTGGCGATCTCCATCTTCATCGTCGGCTCGATCACCTGCACGTTCGCCGAGTCGATGTACCAGCTGGCCGCCTTCCGGGCCCTGCAGGGCATCGGGGCGGGCGGCCTGTTCTCGCTGGCCCTGACGATCCTGGGCGACATCGTGCCGCCGCGGGAGCGGGCCCGTTACCAGGGCCTGTTCCTCGCCGTGTTCGGCACCTCGAGCGTGCTCGGGCCGGTCATCGGCGGGCTGCTGTCGGGCCAGGCCACCATCTGGGGCCTCGACGGCTGGCGCTGGATCTTCCTGGTCAACGTGCCGATCGGCCTGCTCGCGCTGTTCGTCGTGGCCAAGGTGCTCAACGTGCCGCACACCCCGCGCCCGCACCGCATCGACTGGCCCGGGGCGATCATGCTCGCGGTCGGGCTGGTGCCGCTGCTGATCATCGCCGAGCAGGGCCGCATCTGGGGCTGGGACTCCGGCCGCGCCTTCCTCTGCTACGGCATCGGCGCCGTCGGCCTGATCGTCTTCGTGCTGCTCGAGCGCTACTACCGCGACGACGCGCTGCTGCCGCTGAGGCTGTTCAAGAGCAGCGTGTTCTCGCTGGTCACGATCGTCGGCGTGATCGTCGGCATGGGGATGTTCGGCGGGATCGCGCTGCTGCCGCAGTTCCTGCAGATCGTGCACGGAGCCACGCCGATCGAGTCCGGCTACCTGATGCTGCCGCTGGTCGGCGGCATCATGATCTCGTCGATCACGTCCGGGCAGCTGACGTCGCGGACCGGGAAGTACAAGATCTTCCCGGTGATCGGCGTCTTCCTCATGGTCACCGCGATGGTGCTCATGTACTTCCGGGTGAACGTCGACATCCCGCTGTGGGAGCTCGACCTCTACATGTTCATGTTCGGCATCGGCCTCGGCGGCTGCATGCAGACGCTGGTGCTGGCCGTGCAGAACGCCTCGCCGGCCCGCGACATGGGCGTGGTCACCGCGTCTTCGACGTTCTTCCGGCAGCTGGGCGGCACGATCGGCACCGCGGTGTTCCTGTCCGTGGTGTTCTCCACGGTGCCCGACAAGATCGCCGCCGCCTTCACCGCAGCGCAGAGCGACCCGAACTTCGTGGCCGCGGTCAGCGACCCCGCCGTGCGCGCCAACCCCGTCAACGCGCCGTTCTTCGCCGCGCAGGCCGGCGGCGCCGACGCGTCCGGGGTGCTGAGCGACTCGGCGTTCCTGCAGACGATCGACCCCCGGCTCGCCCGGCCGTTCCTGGTCGGCTTCTCCGACTCGATCGTGCTGACGTTCATCATCGTCGCGGCCGTCCTCGCGGTGGCGTTCATCCTGGTGCTGTTCGTGAAGGAGCTGCCGCTGCGCACCATGTCCGGTGCGCAGGCCGCCGCGCAGGAGCTGGCGGCGGCGGCCGCACCGGCCGGCAAGACCGTCCCGGAGGTCGGGACGGTCGGTGCCGCGGCGGCGGCCGCCGAAGCCGGGCGGCACGCGCTGGCCGGGGCGCCCGCGTCCAACGGCACACCCGCATCCAACGGCACACCCGCGTCCGACGGGGCGCCCGCGTCCAACGGCAACGGGCGTCCGGCCTCGACCCCGGCGCACGGCCTCGCCGTAGCCGACGAGCCGGACGGGCCCGGCGTGTTCGGCACCATCAACCGCGGGGACGGGCTGGGCCTGGCCCAGGCCGTCGTCACGGTGGCCGACCCGACCGGCCGCCAGGAGGCCCGCACCACCACCGACGGCGCCGGCGGGTACCGGGTGTCGCTGCGGCACGGCGGCACGTTCCTCGTCGTCGCGGCGGCGGGCACCTACCAGCCGCACGCCGCCCTGGTGGCCGTCGCCGACGCACCCGTGCGCCACGACGTCGCCCTGACCGGCACCAGCTCGGTGCGCGGAACGGTCCGCACCCCGGACCTGATCAGCGGCATCCGGCCGGTGGCCGGGGCCACCGTCACGCTCATCGACGTGCGCGGCGACGTCGCGGCGGCCGGGGTCACCGACGCCGACGGGCGCTACCAGCTCAACGGCGTGCCCGACGGCAGCTACACCCTCACCGCGGCCGGCACCGGGCACCAGCCCGTGGCCGCGAGCCTCGTGCTGGACATCGGGACCGCGCTCGAGCGCGACCTGGAGCTGCCGCGGCGCTCCCGCCTGATCGGCACGGTCACGGCGGCGAGCACCGGGCGCGGCGTCGCCGAGGCGACCGCCACGCTGGTGGACGCGGAGGGCACGGTCGTCGGCTCGGCCGTCACCGGGGCCGACGGGGAGTTCGTGTTCGAGGACCTCGCCGAGGGCACCTACACGCTGACCGCGAGCGGGTACGCGCCCGTCGCGCAGGTGGTGCAGGTGGCTCCCGGCGTGGAGGCGTCCGCGGCCGTGCAGCTGGGCACGCCGGCCGTGAGCACCAACGGGCGCGCTCCCGCGGTGGTCGTGGAGGCGCGTTGAGCCTCACCGGCCTGCTGACCACGCCCGACGGCTGGCCCGTTCCCGGCGGCACGCTCACCGCGATCGACGGCGCGGGCGTCCAGCGGGGGCGGGCGGCCAGCGGCGACGACGGCCGGTTCGTCATCGACGGGCTCGCGCCCGGGCCGTACACGCTGGTCGTGGCGGCGCCCGGGCACGAGCCGCTGGCCCGGACCGTCGCGGTCGCGGGGGGGACCGCGACGGTCGGGGTGCTGGAGCTGGCCAGGGCGGGCGGCGCGGTGCTGCCCGCCCCGGGCACCTGGACGATCGACCCGGTGCACTCCAGCATCCGTGCCACCGCCCTGCACCTGGGCCTGGGCCGGGTCCACGGGCGGCTGCGGCGGTTCGGCGGGCAGGTGCAGATCGCCGACCCGCTGGAGAACAGCTCGGTGGAGGTCGTGATCGACGCCGGCGCCGTGCAGACCGACGACGAGACCCGCGACGGCCACCTCCGCAGCCCCGATTTCCTCGACGTCGGCGCGTTCCCGGAGATCCGCTGGAAGAGCGAGGGCCTGCGGCGGACCGACCCGACGCACTGGGTGGTGGACGGGGTTCTCACGCTCAAGGGCGTCAGCGCCGCCGTGCCGCTCGCGGTGGAGTACCTGGGCACCGCGCCCGACCCGTGGGGCGGGATCCGCGCCGCGTTCACGGCCACGGCGGAGGTGAGCCGGGACGCGTTCGAGATGAGCTGGAACCAGTCGGTGCTGGCCGGGCTGCTGACCGTGGGCCGGACGCTGCGGATCGACATCGACATCGAGGCCGTCCGGAGCTGAGCCCACCCGGTCGCAGGGGTGTGAGCCGCGCACACCCCTCTCGCGACTCTGCACACCCCGTCGAGCGGGGGTGTGGCTGCACAAGGGGGGTCCCGGCGCACCTCCCACAACTCCAGCACACCCGTCGACCCGGGTGCGGGGCGATCAGTCGAACAGGGCCGGGGTCAGCACGCCCTCCAGCGCCAGCAGCCACTCCTTCGTCGCGCGGCCGCCGCCGAACCCGCCCAGCCCGTCGGCCGCCATCACGCGGTGACAGGGCACCACGACGGGCAGCGGGTTCGACCCCATGATCGCTCCGACGCGCCGCGCCGCCGTGTGGCCGGCGCCGAGACCGGAGCGGGCGGCCAGCTCGCCGTAGGTCACCGTGGCGCCGTAGGGCACGGAGGCGTAGAGCGACTCCAGTACCCGGCGCTGCGAGCCCGCCGTCAGCCGCCAGTCGAGCGGCACGTCGAAGGCCGTCCGATCGCCGGCCAGGTACTCGCGCAGCTCCCGCGCAGCGTCTTCGCAGAGGTCGTGCGGTCCTCGCAGGATCTCCGCGCCCTGCGAGGACGGCCGAACCCGTGCGAGGACGGGCTCGCCCAGCCGCCCCGCCGCTCGCTCGACCACCGCCGGGTCGTCCCCGAAGGCGACGAGCGCGAGCCCGGCATCCGTGGCACCGACCGTCAGGGCGCCGAAGGGCGCGGGTACGACCGTCCAGCTCAGCACCATGTCCGACAGTGTGCCCTTCACATCCAAAGTGTTAGTTGATAACATATGTTAATGACTAACACTTCGGTTCTTGTCGTCGGCGCCGGTCCCACCGGCCTCACCCTCGCCTGCGGGCTGCTGTCACAGGGCGTCCGCGTCCGCGTGGTCGACGCGGCCACCGGGCCCGCCGTCACGTCCCGGGCCCTCGGCCTGCAACCCCGCGGCCAGGAGGTCCTCGATCGGCTCGGTGCGCTGGGCGAGCTGCCCGCGCGGAGCATCGCGCTGCACCGGGTCGTCGTGCACGTGGGCGGCCGGGAGATCGCCACCCTGCCGGTCGGGATGCCGACCCGCCGGGTGCCCCGGCCCGGACTGGTCGTGTCGCAGGCGGAGATCGAGGGCGAGCTGCGGCGCAGGCTCGCCGAGCTGGGGGGCAGCGTCGAGTGGGGCGTCCACGTGACGGACCTGGACGCGGACGACGCCGACTGGGTGGTCGGCTGCGACGGCGCGCACAGCGCCGTGCGGAGGGCGGCCGGGATCGGCTTCCCCGGCGTGCCGCTCGTCGAGCGCTTCCTGCTGGCCGACGTCCGGGCCGCGCTGCCGCTGCCCCGCGACGGCGTGGCCATCTGGCTCGACGGCGACGCCATGGTCAGCGCCTTCCCCCTGCCCGGCGACGACGTCTGGCGCCTGATGGCCCCCGACCCGGACCCGTCCGCCGATCCGGACCCGCTCACGGTGCTCACCGGACTGTTGGCCCGCCACGCCGGGATCACCACGGCGGTCGAGCCGCTGTGGACCTCCACGTTCCGCTTCCACCGCAGGCTCGCCGACACCTATCGCACCGGCCGGGTGCTGCTCGCGGGCGACGCCGCGCACATCCACAGCCCGTTCGGCGGGCAGGGGCTGAACACCGGGATCGGCGACGCCGAGAACCTCGCGTGGAAGCTGGCGATGGTGATCAACGGGCATGCCACCCCCGACCTCCTGGACACCTACGAGGCCGAGCGGCGCCCGGTGGCGGCAGAGGTGCTCGCGACGACGAGCGGCATGACGGCCACGCTGCTGGGTGGGAGCCTCACGGCCCGGCTCGTGCGCGACCATGTGCTGGTGCCGTTGTTCAACCTGCCGCCGGCCCGGCGGCTGATCTGGGAGCAGGCGTCGCAGCTGCGGGTCAGCTACCGGCGCGGCCCGCTGGGTGGCCGGTCGCTGCGCCGGCCGGGACCGGGCGACCGCGTCCCCGATGTCGCCTGCGACCGGACCGATGGCTCGGTCACCCGACTGCACGCCGAGCTCGGCTCCGGCTGGGCGGTGATCGGTGCGGACCGGGCGTCCGTGGGCGAGTGTGCGGACGCGGCGGACGAGCGGCTCGGGGAGGTACAGCGGCTGGTCCGGGGCACGGGCTCCGTCCGGTCGATCGGCGGCACGGACCCCGTCATGCTGGTGCGGCCCGACGCCCACCTCGCCTGGCGCGGCACGGACCCGGACGCCCTCCGCCGCCGGCTGGCGGCCATGCTGCCGGCAGCGGAACCCGAGCGCGAGACAACGCCCGGCGGGGCGGCCGGATGACGGCACCGAACCGGCGGGAGGCACGCAAGGCCGCCACCCGCCGCACGATCCAGGAGCAGGCCCTGCGCCTGTTCCTGGAGCGCGGCTACGACGCCACCACCGTCGAGGAGATCTCGACGGCGGCAGGCGTGTCGCACATGACGTTCTTCCGGTACTTCCCGACGAAGGAGTCGGTGGTCGACACCGACGACTACGACCCGTTCATCGCCGAGTTGATCCGGTCGCGGCCGGCCGCGGAGGGCCCCGTCACGGCGATCCACCACGCCCTCGCCGAGGGGCTGACCACCGTCCTCCCGACCGATCGCGATGCGCTGCTCGAACGCACGAAGCTCATCTTCGCGACGCCCTCACTGAGGGCCCGGCAGGCCGACAACGTGTACGCCACCCGCGAGCTGTTCGCCGGTGCGGTCGCGGCCCGAGCGGGGTTGACGGGCCCGACGTTCGAACTGGAGGTACTGGCGGCGGCCGCGCTCGCGGCCATCTCGTTCGCCCTGGAGACGTGGGCCGCGGGCGACGGGGCGGCCGATCTCCTCGCCCTGGTCGACGAGGCGTTCAGTGCGCTGGCAGCAGGTCGGCCGTGAGGTGTCGCAGGGCCCACTCCGACCAGTCCGGCGTCGTCCACCCCTGCTCGACGACCAGCAGCGCGTAGGTCTCCGGCGCCAGCAGCGCGGCCATCACGTCGGTGGCCCGCTGCAGCGACAGCTCCGGCGTGAACCCCGGTTTCTCGGCCAGCTCGTCGACCGCCCTGGCGTGGCTCGCCAGCGCCGCTCCGCGCTGGGCGGCCAACAGCGCCGCCGGTTCGGGATCGGCGGCGGCCGCCCGGAGCACCGCGTCGAGCGGGTGGCGGCGCTCGACGGCCGCGCACGTCGCGGTGACGTGCGCGGCCAGCACGGACGGCCCGTCGAGCTCGGGCGGCCACCCGGACGGCTGGTCCCGCCCCACCGCGTCGAGCGTGGCCTCCAGCACGGCGGCCTTGCTGCCGAAGGAGAGGTAGAGCGTCTGCACGGACACACCCGCGGCCCGGGCGAGCTCGGCCGTCGTGGTCTCCAGGTAACCGCGCTCGGTGAACAGCGGCCCGGCCGCGTCGACGATGCGGGTGCGGGTGGCCTCGCGCCGCGCAGTCATGGAACAACGTTGTGGAATGCCATTCCACAACGCTACTCCACAACGTCGTTCACGCAAACGTGACGTTCTGCGCCCCGCCCGCGATCTCCTCGACGACCTTCGCCGCCCCGATGATGAACGCGCCGGTCATCAGCTGGTCCTCGGTGATGTCGCGGGGCTTCGTACAGGCGCCGCACGCCCAGATGACGCCGCCGTTGTCGACGAACTCGTCCATCAGCGGGCGCAGCGCGGGCATCCCCGGGAAGTGGATGTCGTCGGCGTAGCCCTTCGTCGCGAGCCACGCGCCCTCGACGGTGAGCAGCACGTAGGCCTCCTGGCCCGCCGTCGCCGCCACGTTCGCGGCGATGAACGGCAGCGTCGCACGCTCGACGTCGTCCTTGCCGTGCGAGCAGCCAAAGATCATCTTGGTCATGTCGGGTTCCTCTTCGTCCGGACCGTGACACGCAGCGTGCCGCCGGTCTCGATGGCCCCCTCGACGGTGTGCCCGAGCATCCGCGCCAGCGGCGGGACGTCGGCCTTCGTCGAGGGATCGGTCATGGAGACGAGCGTGCGGGTGCCCGGCGGGCAGGCCGCCCACCAGGCTCGCAGGTCACGGCTCACGCCGTCGCCGCACGCCCGGTCGCCGATGCTGAACTCGCGGATCTCCTCGTTCTCCATGATGGTCAGGACGGGGACCGGTACCGGCTCATTGCGGACCGGGGGCGATGCAACAACAACGGGCTCCGCGGCGTCCTGGAGGGGTCGGCGGGCGGTCACGGTGATCGCGGTGGCGATCACCGGCTGCCGCTCCGGCGGGATGGCGGTCCGCATGACGGCCAGGAGATCGGGCGTGAACAGCGGGAAGCGCGCGCAGTCCTCGACCCCGAACGGGTGACGCTCGTGCACAACGACGTCCACCAGCCCGACGCGGCCCAGCGCCCGCAGCAGCGCGCGCTCCGACATCGCGCCCGCCGCGCAGCCCGACCACGCGGCGGGGTGGGTGAGCACCTCGGGCGGCAGGTCGGACTCGTCGAGCGTGACGTCGGTGAGGCAGAAGTGGCCGCCGGGGCGCAGCACCCGCGCGCACTCGAACAGCGTGCGCATCTTGCGCGCCGACAGGTTGACGACACCGTTGGAGACGATCGCGTCGACGGAGTCGGCGGGCAGCGGGATGGCCTCCATCTCGCCCTCGACGACCTCGACGTTGGTGAGCCCGGCCTGGCGGGCGTGGGCGCGGGCCCGGTCGCACATCTCCGGCAGCAGGTCCAGGCCGGTGACCCGGCCCGCCGTGCGCGCGGCGAGCAGCGCGTCGATCCCCGCGCCGCAGCCGACGTCGAGCACGTGCGACCCGGGCGGGAGCACGGCGTGGGCCAGCGGGTTCCCGACCCCGAGCGACCACGCGACGGCCCCCGGGGGCAGCCCGGCGAGCTGCTCGGCGTCGTAGTAGACCGAGCCCGGGCCGCCTGGCGGACCGAGGGCCCGGTAGGCCGAGCGCACCATCTCCTGGATCTCAGCCTTGTGCATCAGGTCGGTCATCGGGCCCCTCCACGGTCGCTCCTTCCAGGGTCGCGAGGAAGGCCTCCATCCGGAGGCCGACATCGGCGGGCAGCCGCTCCCCCGCCGATGCGACGAAGTGCCGCAGCTCGCCGAGGAACTCCAGCTCACCGCAGCACCTGCGGCAGGCGTCGAGGTGCTCGGCGACCCGCTTCCGCTCGGCCGGCCCGATCTCGTCGGTGAGGTAGCCCCAGAGCTCCCGGATCGCGTCCTCGCAACGGATCACCGCGTTGTCCTCTCCCGCAGCAGGTCGTGCCGGACGGCGTAGTCCCACAGGTCCTTCTCGAACATCTTCCGCCCGCGGTGCAGCCGCGCCAGCAGCGTGCCCAGCGGGATCCCGAGCATCCGCGCGGCCTGCTTGGTGGCGGTGTCGTGCATGTGCACCAGCACCAGCGGGACGCGGTACAGCTCGGGCATGCCGCGCAATACCGCCCACACGTCCTCGGGGCCGAAGCGGCACAGGAAGTCCAGGTGCAGGGAATCGGAGTACGGGAACGGGTCCTCGGCGGCGATCGTGCGGTACAGCGAGAAGTCCTCGACATCGGGCAGCGGGCTCTCCCGCAAGCGGCGGTCCTGCATCCGGTAGCGGTCGCGCGCGCAGTTGACGAGGATGCGCGTCAGCCAGGCCGGGGCTGCCTGCTCGTCGCGCAGGGCGTCGAAGCTGCGGTGCGCCTTGAGCAGGCACTCCTGCACCAGGTCCTCGGCGTCGTCGTGGACGAGCTGGCGCGCCAAGGAGTACAGCCGCGGCAGCTGCTGCCGCGCGAGCTCACCGAACTCCATCGCGCCTCCCGGTACCCAGGACGCCGCCGGAGCGCCGGCGATTGCGTCCCTCCACGACAATGCCCGGTCGCCGTCTGCTTTGCGCGCGTCCGGCCGAGCGGCGAGAGTGGTCGCATGGGTTACCTCGCGTGGGCCGAGGCGCGCCTCCGCGCGCACGGTGCGGCGCCGCCGCCGGCGCCCGAACCCGTGTCGCTGACCGACGCGCTCGGCGCCGTCCTCGCGGCACCGCTGCCCGCGCTGGTCGCCGTGCCGCCCGCCGACTGCTCCGCGATGGACGGCTACGCGGTGCGCGGGCCCGGACCGTGGACGGTGGTCGCATCGGCGCTGGCCGGCGGGGCGACGCCGGACGCGCTGGCGCCGGGCACCGCGTGCGAGATCGCCACCGGCGCGGCCGTGCCCGGCGGCACCACCGGCGTCGTCCCGTACGAGCGGGCCACGCGGGCCGGCGATGTCGTGGACGGCCGGGAGGGCGCGCACATCCGCCGGGCCGGCGAGGAGACCGCTTCCGGCGAGGACGTGCTGCCGGCCGGGCTCGTCCTCGGCCCCGCCGCGCTCGGCCTGGCCGCGGGCGTGGGCTACGAGAAGCTGTCGGTGCGGCGGGGGCCGCGGGTGGCCGCGCTGATCACCGGCGACGAGGTGCTCGACGCCGGCATCCCCGGCGCCGGGCGCGTCCGCGACGCGATCGGGCCGATGCTGCCGGGCCTCGTCGCCTGGGCCGGTGGCGGGTTCACCGGGCTGGCGCGCCTGGCCGACTCCCGCGCGCTGCTCACGTCCGCCCTGGTCACGAGCCCGGCCGAGGTCGTCGTGGTGTCCGGGTCGTCGTCGCGGGGCCCGGCCGACCACCTGCGGCCCGCCCTCGCCGGCATCGGCGCGGAGATGATCGTCGACGGCGTCGCGTGCCGCCCGGGCCACCCGATGACCCTGGCCCGCCTGCCCGGCGGCACGATCGTCGTCGGGCTGCCGGGCAACCCGCTGGCCGCGTTCGTCGCGTTCCTGACCCTGGCGCTGCCGGCGCTGACCGGCCTCCGCGGCCGGGCGTTGCCCGCGCTCCCGCCCGGCCCGCCGCTACCGGCCCACCCGCTCGACACCCGCCTCGTCCCGGTGCGGGTGCGCGACGGGACCGTGACGGAGGTGGCGCACGCCGGCAGCGCGATGCTGCGGGGGCTGGCGGTGGCCGATGCGCTGGCGGTGGTGGAACCGAGCGGGGCGACAGCCCTGCACCCCCTCCCCGGCCCCGCCTGACGATCCCGCGAGTCGGCACCTGCGTGCGAGTCGCGCCCTCGACGTGTGCTTCAGCGGCGCGGAGCCGACGCGGACCATCGGCGACCGGCGGGACCACTGCGGGGCCCGGACGTGGGGACGCTGCACCGTGATCACCGGTACCGGACGCGGGACCGCGCCAGACACGGCCCAACGTCCCCGGACATCGATCACGGGCGGGCGCCGGGGCGCCGGGGCGCCGGGGCGCCGGGGCGCCGGGGCGCTGGGGCGCTGGGGCGCTGGGGCGCTGGGGCGCGACCGTGATGACCGGTTGGGGACGCGGGACCGTGCCACGCGCGGCTCGACGTCCCCGGACGTCGATCACAGGGAAGGGCCCCCGGGCGAGCCGCCGCGGTGCGGGGCCCGCTCCCCTCCGGACGGCTACCAGGCCGCCGCCGCGCCCACCCCGCCGCGGGGGTCGGCGGCGGCGCGGAGCATCGGGCCGCCACGCCCGACCGCGCACATCCGGCCCAGGCTCCACTCCCCCGCGTCGACGACGACGTGGCCGCGCCCGCGCAGGTCGGCCAGCGTCCCCGCGCCCAGCCGCGACTCCACCACCAGCCCGCCCGGCTCCCACCCGCGCGGCGCGAACGAGGAGGGGAAGGCCGTGGAGTGCCAGGTCGGGGCGTCGATGGCGGCCTGGAGGTCCAGCCCGCCCGCGGTGTGGGCGAGCCAGAAGCACAGCTGCCACTGGTCCTGCTGGTCGCCTCCCGGCGTGCCGAACGCGAGCACGGGCTCGCCGTCGCGCAGCCCCATCGACGGGCTCAGCGTCGTGCGCGGGCGGCGGCCCGGCAGGAGCGAGGACGGCAGGCCGTCGTCGAGCCAGAACATCTGCGCGCGGGTGCCGAGGCAGAAGCCGAGCGCGGGGATCGTCGGCGAGCTCTGCAGCCAGCCACCCGACGGCGTGGCCGACACCATGTTGCCCGCGGCGTCCACGACGTCGACGTGCACGGTGTCGCCGCGGACCGCGCCCGTGCGGGAGACCGTCGGCTCGCCGAGGCCGCCGACCCCGTCCCCGCGATCCCGTCCCGGCTGGGCCGCGTACGCGCTCAGCCGCGGCGCCGGACCGCCCGGGCGCAGCTCCATCGACGCGGTCTCGCCGATCAGCGCGCGGCGCGCCGCGGCGTAGGACGGCGCGAGCAGCTCGGCGAGCGGGACCGCCGCGCTGTCGCCGTACCAGGCCTCCCGGTCGGCGAACGCGAGCTTCGCGGCCTCCGCGGCCCGGTGGACGGTCTCGGCGGTGGCCACCCCGTCGACGTGGCTGGTGCCGGGCAGCAGCTGCAGCATCTGCAGGAGCACCGGCCCCTGCGACCACGCGGCCGGCTTCGCGACACCCCACCCGTCGCCGACGTCGACGACCAGCGCGTCCTCGTAGGTGGCCGACCATCCGGCCAGGTCGGACGCGGTCAGCAGGCCGGCGTGGTCGCGGCCGGAGTCGTCGCGCACCGGGGTGCGACAGAAGGCCTCGATCTCCTCGGCGACGAAGCCGCGGTACCAGGCGTCGCGGGCGGCGTCGATCTGCGCGACGCGGTCGCTGCCCGCTGACACCGCGGCCGCGAGCAGGCGCCGCCAGGTGGCGGCGAGCACCGGCAGCCGGTGCGTCGAGGACGGCACCCGGCCGCCGGGCAACCACGTCGCCGCCGAGCTGGGCCAGTGCTCCCGGAAGTGCTCCTCGACCATGGCGATCGTCGGCGGGATGCGCGGGACCAGCGGGAACCCGCCCGCGGCGTACCCGAGCGCGGGCTCCAGGGCATCGGCGAGGGTGAGCGTGCCGTGGTCGCGGAGCAGCGTGAGCCAGCCGTCCCACGCACCCGGGACGGTGGCCGCGAGCAGGCCGGTGCCGGGCACGATCGCGAGACCGAGCTCGTCGCGCAGCAGCGCCGTGGTGGCTGCGGCCGGAGCGACGCCCTGGCCGCACAGCACCCGCGGCGTCGGATCGGCCGCCGTGACGAACACGGCCGGCACCTCCCCGCCCGGCCCGCACAGGTGCGGCTCCACCACCTGCAGCACGAACCCGGCCGCGACGGCGGCGTCGAACGCGTTGCCGCCGCGGGCGAGCACCGCCATCGCCGTGGCCGTGCCGAGGTGGTGGGTGCTGGACGCGGCGCCGCGCGGGCCGCGCCTCTCGTGCGTGACGGGCGCCATGCGCCGATCATGGCCCTCCACCGGCCGGCCGGCACGACTCGCGCGCGGTACCGGCCGCCAGCGCGATGGCCGGCCGGGTGATCGTCGGTCGGGGACGCGGGGCCGCCGTGGCCACCGCTCCCGGTCCCCAACAGGTGATCACGGGCCGGGCATTCGGTCACCCGTCCGCCGGCACGGGGCTGTGATCGTCGTTCGGGGACGCCAGGCCGCGCCGAGCACGGCTCCCCGTCCCGATCCGACGATCACGGCTGGAGATCGCTCGCCAGTGGCACCTCCTCGATCGCCGGGCCCGTCATCCACTCCCGCAGCATCTGCGTGGCCGCGACGTCGTCGGCGTTGTACTCCAGCAGCCGCCGGCGCTGCGCGGGATCGGGCGGGGCGCCGTCCATCCCGACGGCGTCGCGGTACCAGCGCATGGAGTTCTCCCCGCTCGCCTCGGCATCGCGCCAGGCGAAGCCCGCGGCGGGGGCGATGCGCTTGAGGCCCTTGCCGTGCGCGCACAGGAACCACTCGCTGACCACGGCGAACAGGTCGACCCAGCACGGATCGGCGATGAACGCCTCCACCTCCGCCACCGGCGGGATGCCCGCACGGCCGGCGAAGCGCCGCGCGGAGCCGAGCAGCCAGCGGTTCTCCGCCTGCTCGTTGTAGCAGTACGCGGCGAACGTGCGGCCCGTGGCGGCGGCCCGGGCCCGGACGCCGGTGAACCACCCCCAGAACTCCGCGAACGAGCGGGCCTCGTCGTCGGTGGGCACCGGCTCCCAGGTGGCGAACGCGCGGTAGCCGTCCGGCTCGTCCCCGGGGAGCGACCCGCCGGGATGGCGCAGCTGCGCGCCCCACAGGTAGGCGCCCGACTCGCCGAAGCTCTCCATGTCGACGTCGACCTCGACGTCGGCCCGCAGCACCCGCACCCGCGGTATCCGCCGCACCACCGACAGCCCGCGCCGCCATGCCCGCGCGAGCGCGACGACGTCGTCGAACGGCACCCCCGGCAGCGGGACCGGCGGCCCGGCGCGCGGATCCAGCGCGGCCAGCGCCGCGACCGTGCGCACGCCGGCGTCGCGCAGCGCCATGGCCGTCTCGCCGCGGACGACGAGGCTGACATCCTCGGCGGCGACGAGCGCCGCCTCGCAGGTGGGCCACCAGGAGCAGTGGCGGCACTCGGTGACGCGCGACGGCCCGGCCAGCGCCGGCGCCCCGGACGCCGCGGCCTCGGCGACGGCCCGGCGATCGGCGAAGCGCGTGTCGTACTCGGCCAGCGTGGAACGGCCGCCCGGCCAGTGGCCCGAGCGCAGGTCGTGCCACACGACGACATCGGCGTCCATCCCGATGACGCCGCCGTGATCAGCGTGCCGCGTGCCCGGGGGCGGGGCCCAGCCCGCCGCGCGCAGCATGTGGTGCAGGTGGGCGATCCTCAGCAGGTCGCGCGGCTGGGAACGGATCCGGCGGGTGCGATCGGGGAAGGCCCGCTGCGGCCACGGCTTGTGCAGCGGCGAGGTGACGGCGCCCTCGCCCGGATCGGTGACGCGGTGCCGCACCACGATCACCGGCACGTACCCGCCCGCGGGCAGCCGCACCAGCAACTCGGCCCCGCCGCGCCGCCCGGCCCCCTCGGGATCGGGCAGGGCCGCCCCCCAGATCAGCGGGGCCTCGGCGGCCACCGCCGCCGCGGTGGCCGCGAGGCGCACCGGGAGGGGCTGATCCCGCGGGACGGCGGCCCAGCCGGGCCCGACGGCGGCGGCGAGCTGCTCCCCGACCCGGGCCCGGTGCTCGGCGGCATCCGTGCGGCGCTGCTCGAGCGCGGGATCGGGCAGGGCCCGGGGCAACGCCGACGCCAGCGGATCGTGATCGAGGTGGACGCGGCGCCGGCAGCGCGTGAGATCGGCGGCGTCGAGCACCACCGGACGCGCTCCGGTGGCGGGGTGGGTGTTCTCGGTCGCCGTCACGCAACCAAGGGTAGTGACCGGCACCGACAACATCGGCGGCTGCCGTGCGCGCGTACGGGCCCTAAGCTGCGCGGGACGCTGTGCGCCGAGGGGTGTGGGTGAGAAGGGGTGTGGGGATGGGGCTTCGGCGACGGTCCGGCTCGGGGATGGACTCCACCGAGGCCGCGGGCAGGACGGTCGTCAAGGCGCTGAAGAAGTCGGAGAAGAGCGCGGCCAGGGCCGCGAAGAAGACGGGCGGCACGGTTCCGGCGTCGCGGTTCTCCTCGGCGCAGGCCAAGCGCCTGATCGGGGTCGGGACGACGGTGGTGCCGCTGCTCGCCCCCTACGCGTTGGCCGCCGCCACCGCCGCGCGCGGCCGTTGGGACGCCCACCGCGCCGCGCGTCTCGGCGTCACCACCGACCAGCTCACGGCGTTCAGCGGGCCGGGTGGGGCACTGCACGCCCGCCTGTCGCACCTGGCCGAGGCGCTCGCGAAGATCGACAGCGGCCACGGGGCGGCGGCCGCGACGTTCGCCGGGGACACCCGGCCCCGGCTCGCCGACCTCGCGGTGGCGGTGCGCGCGGCCGAGCAGATGCCCTCGGCGCGGCGGCGCACCGCGTTCAAGGCGATCGGCGGTGAGCTCGACGGCGTCGAGCTGACCCTGCTGGGCCACCTGGGTGTCACGGCCCGACCCTGACGAAGACTGTCGGACCCTCCCGCTACCGTCCTTTCCATGAACACGGCCGAGCGCAGGTTCCGGGGCATCGCCCTGGCTGCGTTCAGTGGCTTGCTCACGGCCGTCGGCCACGTCGCGGGTGGCGGCAGCCTGGGCGATCTCGGCCTGCTGGTGGTGCTGGTGCCGCTGCTGGCCGGGGTGTTCGTGTCGCTGGCCGAGCGCAGCCGGGGGCCGCTGGGCACCGTGGCCGTGCTCGGCGGCGGGCAGGTGGCGCTGCACTACCTGATGGTGGTGCTGCACCCGCCCGCGATGCCCGTCGGCCGGTCGATGCTGCTGATGCACGCGGTGGTCACGCTCGTCTCCGCCGTCGGGTTGCGGTACGCCGATGCGGCGGTCGAGGTGGCGGCGCGCGCGCTGCGCCGGATCCTGCCGCGCCGTCCGGCCGTGCTGCCCGCCGATCGGCCGCTGCGCACGCTGGCGGTTCCCGGCCCCGGCCGCGTCGCACGGCCGGCGCAGGTCCTGCTCGGCGCGTACGCCCGACGCGGGCCTCCGGTGAGGTGCTGAAGCCACGCACCCACACCCGCACCCACTCCGGAGAACCTCCATGCCCGCATTCCCCCGACGCGCCGCGCTGCGCATCGGCTCCGTCGTCACCGCCGCAGGCGTCGTCGCGCTGATCGGCGCCGCACCGGCATTCGCCCACGTCACCGCCCAGCCGGGCACCGCTCAGCAGGGCGGCTACTCGGTGATCACGTTCCGCGTCCCCAACGAGGACGACACCGCGAGCACCACCGCGGTCACGGTCACCCTGCCCACCGATCACCCGATCAGCTCGGTCCGCACCACGCCGCTGGCGGGCTGGACGGCCGCCACCACCACGGTCGCGCTCAACCCGCCCGTCCAGGACGACGGGCGCACCATCACGAAGACCATCGGCTCGATCACGTGGACCGCCGCCCCGGGCTCGAAGATCGGGCCCGGGCAGTACCTGGACTTCCCGGTGTCGCTGGGCCCGCTTCCCGACGTCCCCGAGATCAGCTTCACCGCGAAGCAGACCTACGACAACGGCACCGTCGTCGACTGGAACCAGCCCCCCAACCCCGATGGTTCGGAGCCCGAGCACCCGGCCCCGAGCATCACGCTCACGCCGGCGGCCGCGGGCACCGACGCGCACGGCATGGCGATGGGGTCGGCCGCCAGCTCGGAGGCCGCCGCACCGGAGGCCGCGGCCGCGGGCGGCACCGACACCACCGCGCGCTGGCTCGGTGGCGCCGGGCTGCTGGTCGGGGCGCTGGGCCTGGGCGTCGGCGGCGGCGCGGTGCTGCGCACGCGGCGCGCGGGCGCCCCTCCCGCCGGCCCCGCTCCCGTGAACAGGGACAGCTGATGCGGCGCGGAGTGGTGCTGGCGCTGCTCACCGGGCTCGCCCTGCTGCTCGGCACGGCGCCCGCGTGGGCGCACAGCCGGCTGGAGAGCAGCGATCCGGCGTCCGGCACCAGCGTCGCCACCGCGCCGCAGAAGGTGTCGCTGACGTTCAACGAGCCCGTGCAGCCCGGCTTCACCGTGATCACGGTCATCGGGCCGGACGGCGACGACTACCACAGCGGCGACATCTCCGAGGTCGACGACACGGTCAGCGTCGGGGTGCTGCCGCTGGGCCCGGCCGGGGCGTACCAGATCGGGTACCGCGTCGTCTCGGCCGACGGGCATCCGGTCTCGGGCAGCGTCCCGTTCACGATGACCACGGCCGGCACCGGCTCCGGCAGGGCCGCACCGCCGAGCGGGTCCTCGCCGTCCGGTGTCGTGGTGCCCGCCGCGGCGCCCGGCGGCGACGGGGGCGCGCCCGTGTGGCCGTGGATCGCCGGGGCCGTCGTCGTGGTCGTGATCGGCGTGGGCGCCGCGCTGCGGCTGGGCCGGACGTGAACCCCCGATGAGCCGCCCGACCGCGATCCCGATGCAACGCTGGGCGCCCGCCCTGTGGTGCGGGCTCGCGGTCGGGGCGGGCTGTGTCGCCGCGCTGCTGGCGGGCGGGCTCGCCACCACGTCCCTGCCGGTGCTGCTCGGCGCCACCGTCACCCGCGCGGGGATGGACGCCGCCGGCGTCGCGTGCGTGGGCGTCGCGCTGCTCGGGGTGCTGCTCCCGCTCGGTCCGGGCCCGGGCGCGCGGGAGCTGACGCGGTTGGCCCACGTCGCCGACCGGGCGCTCGTGGCGCTCGGGGGCCTGTGGCTCGGGCTCACGCTGGTGGGCATCGCGTTCCGTACCGCCGAGGCCTACGGCACCTCGGCGTCGGGCGTCGCGGCCGAGCAGCTCGGGCAGTTCGTCACCGATTTCGGGGCCGGCCGCGGGCTCGTGCTCACGGCGGGCGCCGCGGTGGGCGTCGTGGTCTGTGCGGTGTTGCGCCTGCGCGGCCGCGACGGCGTCCAGCTGCGGATCCCGCTGGTGGTAGCGCTGCTCGGGCTGCTCACGCCGACCGTCACCGGGCACGCGGGCGCCGCCCCCGATCACGAGCTCGCCGTGAGCACCGTGGCGCTGCACGTCGGGGCGGCGGCGCTGTGGGTGGGCGGGCTCGGGGCGGTGATGCTGCTGGTGCGGCGCCGGGAGCTGCTCGAGGTGGCCGTGCCGCGCTTCTCGCAGCTCGCCGGGGTGTGCGTGGTGGCGGTCGCGGTCACGGGCGTGGCGAACGCGGTGCTCCGCCTGGATTCCTGGGCCGCGCTGTTCACCACCGGTTACGGCTGGCTGATCATCGCCAAGACGGTCTGCATCGCGGGCCTCGGCGGCCTGGGCTGGCTGGCCCGGCGGCGCCTGATGACCGGCCGCACCCCCGTGCTGCGCTGGGCGGGTGCCGAGGTGGCCCTCATGGCCGTCACGCTGGGCCTGGCCGCCGCACTCACCCAGTCCGCCTGAACACATCCCCCGAACGACATCGCGCGGGCTCGATGCGGTCGCACGCGGCCCTCAGCCACGTCGCGCGGGCTCCTTGCTGTCGTGCCTGCGCGTGAGCCGCGTCGCGCGGGCTCGTTGCGCTCGAGCGCGGATGGGTCTCGGCTCGGCAGCCTCTGCACCGCCTCCACGACGGCGCCCCGCCCGGCCAGCACGGCCGTCAGCTGGAGCGCGATCTTCCCGTGTCCTCCCGCGATCGCCACGTGCACGCCCGTGCCGCTACTTGTTCGGCCGCAGCGTCCACACGACCGTCATGCGGGAGGTCTCCCGCCCGTCGGCGTCGGTGATCGTCACGGTGACGGTGAACTCCGGACGGGTTCCGGCGGCGAGCTCCGCGAGCACGTCGGCCGCGGGCCGGTCGAGCGTCGCGACGGCGGTGATCGGGCCGCGGGCCAGCTTGAGGTAGGCGATGTCCGAGCGGACGACGAGCGGCGTGGCGCGGTCCATCGCCCCGGCGAACGCGGCCAGCCCGACGGCCCCCGACGCGGTCTCCCCCAGTCCGAAGATCATGGCCGCGTGCGGCCCGCCGACGTGGTTGTGCTGCGCCGGGCCGTCGGGCAGGTGGCAGGTGGCGCGCTCGGCCGTGACGTCGCCGAACGTGATGCCGGCCGTCCTCACCCACGGCACGGTCCGCACCATCGCGTCCGCGACCCAGCTGGTGTCCGTCATGCACCGCATGTTACCGGTCAGTACCTGTCTCCAACTGAGACGAGCCGCGATCAGCCGGTTGGATTCTCCCAGCTCAGAGCGTTGAGCCTGACCGCACGGTGAGGAGAACCCGTCCGTTTCTCACTCCGCGGAATTGAGGCGGTTGTGAGGGGCACCACCTCGCACTGGAATCGACCGCAGACACCGAGGTCCTAGGAGGTATGTCGGTGAAAGCCGTCCGGGTGCACGCGTACCACGAAGATCCGAAGATCGACGACATCCCGGAGCCGAAGCTCGCGGGCCCTCTCGACGTGATCATCAAGGTCGGTGGCGCCGGCGTCTGCCGCACCGACCTCCACATCATCAACGGCGACTGGGCCGAGGCCCAGAACCCGACGCTGCCCTACGTGATCGGCCACGAGAACGCGGGCTGGGTGCACGAGATCGGCGACGGCGTCACCAACGTCGCCGTCGGCGACACCGTGATCCTCCACCCCCAGCCGTCCTGCGGCCTCTGCCTCGCCTGCCGGCGGGGCCGGGACATGCAGTGCGAGGCGGCCTTCTTCCCCGGTCTGTCCAGCAACGACGGCGGCATGGCCGAGTACCTGCGCACCACCGCTCGGGCCTGCATCAAGCTCGACCCGTCGACGAACCCCGCCGACGTCGCCGCCCTCGCCGACGCGGGCATCACCGCCTACCACGCCGTGCGCAAGGCCGTGCCGAACCTGTACCCGGGCACCACCGCCGTCGTGCAGGGCGCGGGCGGGCTCGGCCACATCGCGATCCAGACGCTCGCGGCGATCACCGGCACGCGCATCGTCGTGGTCGACCGCAACCCCGACGCGCTGGCGCTGGCCAAGCAGATCGGCGCCGACGAGA
>CAXTTN010000029.1:0-33453 GCA_964247105.1 uncultured Pseudonocardia sp. | reverse complement strand
AGGGTCTGCGCCAGCCGCAGCGGCAGCGCCATCAGCTCCTCGGTGCCGAGCACGAGCGTCCGGTCCCCGGGGCGGACGTCCGCGGCGCGGACCAGCGCGGCCGCGAACGAGGGGAGGACCGCGGCGAGCGCCCGGTGGTCGGCGGGGGAGAACCCGTGTCGCCCACCCGCCGGCAGCCCCGCCGGCCACCCCAGCTCGGCCGCCCCGACCCGCGAGACCGCAGGTGGGTGCGCGCGAGCCGGCTCCGCGCCGCGATCCAGTTCCGCGCGCAGCGCCGCGGCCCGCGCCACGACGTCCTCGGGCAGGTGCACGGTGCCCGTCGCGAGCGACACGACGTCGAGCCGGGCCCCCAGCGCCCGCACCCCGGCGGCCAGCTCCCCGCCGGGCGGCGTCGACGCCGCGGCTCCGGGGCGCACGTCCACCAGCGCGGCCACCACGTACCGCTCCCGCGGGGCGAGCCGGTGCAGTGCGGTGATCGTGTTGAGGACGGTGCGCCCGGTGCTCAGCTCGTCGTCGACCAGCACGAGCGGCGAGCCGTCGCGCAGCAGCGCCGGATCGCGGGGGAGCAGCAGGTGCTCCGTGGCGTGCGAGTGCTCCTCGTTGAACCCGCCCGCGGCCGCGATACCGGCCACCGGGCGGCGCGTGGAGTGCAGGTACCCGGCCCCGCCCAGCCCCTCCGCGACGCAGTGCCCCAGCGCGGTCGCGGTCTCGGCGAACCCGAGCACCAGCGCGTCCGCGGGCCCGGCGACACCGCGTTGCGCCGCGTCGTGCAGCTGCACCGCGGCCGCGGTGGAGCCGGTCACGGCGCGGTGCAGCAGCTCGGTGGGCAGCGCCCGTGCCGCCCGTCCGGCGAGCGCATCGGCCACCAGCCCGCCGAGCAGCAGCCCGGCCGCCCGGACGAGCCGCGGATCGGTGGGCACGTGCTTGCCCAGCACCCGCGAGACCAGCAGCTGCGCGCGCTTCGGATTGCGGCGCAGCGCCAGGCCCAGCAGCGGCGCGGCGTCGCCGTCGACGCGGACGCCCAGCCGGTCGATCACCGAGGTGGCGGAGGGGGCGCTCATGTCGTGTGGAGGCGGGGCAGCTGCAGGCTCGCGGCCAGCAGGTCGACGAACGACACGTCCTCGCGGGCCACGCCGAACACCCGGCCCCGCAGCACGGTGGAGCGGGCCCACGCCGTGTGCGGGCGGATCTCGTTCATCTTGTTGCCGTGCCCGGACGCCATCACCCCGCTGCCGCGGCCGGCGCCGAGCACGTCGCTGGCGTCGCGGTGCTCCTCCGAGGACACCACCGACAGCGCGTTCACGACCGCGACGTGGCGGGGGTGGATCGCGGTCTTGCCGGTGAGCCCGTTGGCCTTGTCCATCTGGGCCTCGCGGATCAGCCCGTCGATCGCGCGCGAGAGGAGCATCGCGCGCAGCTCCGGCTCGTTGTGCTCGACGAAGGGGCTGCGCCGCAGCTGGGGTGCGAAGATCCGCTCCCGGCCCGCGTAGTACTCCCACACGGGCCCGGTGACGGTGAAGCCGGTGCCGTCGGCGCGGCCCAGCACGTTGACGACGTCGGAGATCAGGCCGGTGACCACCTTGATGTCGTAGATCGACAGATCGGGCGAGCGGCGCAGCCCGTAGAGCGCGCACAGGTCGGTGGCACCCAGCCGGACGGCGAGGATCCGCCTGCGGTCGCGGTGCAGCAGCGCACGCAGCCTGGTCAGCTCGTCGACGCGGGTCTCGGCGTACAGGACGGCCCCGGACTCGATCACCGGCATCGCCCAGAGCGACCGCCCGGCGATGGCGTCGGCGCGGTCCATGGCGTGCAGGTACTCGGTGCCGGTGTCGGCGGTGAACTTCGGCAGGACGAAGCCGTCGAGGACGTCGACGGCCGGCCCCAGCCTGCGCACCAGATCCGGGATCTGCTCCGCCGCGCGGACCCGGACGAACAGCAGCGGCATGCCACCGGCGTCGTGCCCCTCGGCGGAGATGGAGGCGAGCGCATCGACCAGGTGGCTCTCGGCGAAGGCCACCTGCTCGTCGGCGATGGAATCCTCCAGGCACGCCACGACCGACGTGACGCCCGCCGCCGCCTGCTTCGTGATGTCGGCCGCGAGCGACGGGCGGTCGGCCGGCATGTACAGCGTGGCGCCCAGCGCCACCGAGAGCAGCTCCGGCCCGCTGGTGCGGTGGAGCTGCTCCGGTGGCCGCTCGAACAGCGCCTCCGTGTCGGATGCGCTCAGATGGCGGAAGTGCCTCACTTGCGCCCGCGCGCCCACTCCATGCCCCAGCCGTAGGCGCGGTCCACATCGGCCTGGCCGCCGCGGATGTACTGCACCTCACGGTTGACGGTGAGCTCGCCGCCCTTGTTCTCCAGCAGCGCGATCACGCAGGTGGGCGAGCCGGAATCGGCCCCGTCCAGCCGGACCTCGATCTCCGGCCCGGACGCCGGGTACAGCGTGACGACGCCGTCGGCGCTCGCCCAGTTCGGCACGCCCTCGTAGATGAAGGCGAACACGAGGATCCGCCTGATCTCGTCCACCCGGGCCAGGTCGATGAACATGTTCTCGCCGCCGACGTTGCTCCCGGAGCGGTCGTCGCCGTCGAGCCGGATGATCGGCGTGCCCTGGTAGGGGGCCTGGAACGCGTTGCCCAGCGCCTGCACCACGCCCTTGCTGCCGTCGGAGAACTCCCACAGGCAGGCCAGGTCGAGGTCGACGCCGCCCGCCGGGCCGGAGAGCCGGCCGAACAGGCCCTTCTTGGCCGGGGCGGCGCCGGTGCTCCACTGCAGGTTGACCCGCAGCTGACCACCGGTGGCGCCGCGCTTGGTCAGCGACACGCTCGGCGCCGACTTCGTGAGCGTGACCTTGGAGAGCGACACCGCTCCTGCATCGGCGGCCGGCGTGGCCTTCGAGGGACGCTTGTTGTAGTCGATCGCCATCGCGGACGCCGCCGGCTCAGACGTTGACGCCGAAGTCGCGGGCGATGCCCGCGAGGCCCGACGCGTAGCCCTGGCCCACGGCCCGGAACTTCCACTCGGCACCGTTGCGGTAGAGCTCGCCGAACACCATGGCCGTCTCCGTGGAGGCGTCCTCGGTGAGGTCGTAGCGGGCGATCTCCTTCTGGTCGGCGGCGTTGACCACGCGGATGAACGCGTTGCGCACCTGGCCGAAGCTCTGCGCGCGCGTGTCGGCGTCGTAGATGCTGACCGGGAAGACGACCTTGTCGACGGCGGCGTCGAGGCCGGCCAGGTTGACCTTGACCTGCTCGTCGTCGCCCTCGCCCTCGCCGGTGAGGTTGTCGCCGGTGTGCTCGACGGTGCCGTCGGGGGTGGTGAGGTTGTTGAAGAAGATGAAGTGCTTGTCGGAGACGGCCTTGCCCTCGGCGGACAGCACGATCGCCGATGCGTCCAGGTCGAACTCGGTGCCCGTGGTGGTACGGACGTCCCAGCCCAGGCCCACGATGACGTTCGTGAGACCCGGCGCCTCCTTCGTGAGGCTGACGTTTCCACCCTTGGTGAGACTGACGCCCAACGTACTGCTCCACATCTGTCGTTCGGGGGGCTCGTTCCCCCCGGCTCCGCGCTGCGCCCGGCCGAGGATATCGGGAGATATCGGACGGCCGTTCACACCACGAACGGGCGAGTGTGCCCGAGCGTTCCCGGACCGGGAAAGGCGACCCGGGTGAACTACGGGCGGCGGAACCGGTCGGCGATCTCGGGCACGTCCTCCCACCAGAGCCGGGGCGGGCCCGCCTCCTCCCCGGCCTCGGCCGCGTCGAGCTCGGCGTCGACCGCCACGGCGTGGCGGCGGTCCTCGCGCGTCATCAGCCCCAGCACGATCCCGATGAACGGCAGCCCGACGACGTCGCCGCCGACCCACAGCACGCCGGCGCCGACGACCTGGTCGGTGCGCAGGTCAGGCCCCCATCCGCGGGCGAGCCCGGCGTAGAACCCGGCCGCGACGAGCGGGCCCAGCCAGAGCACGACGCCGAGCACCGCGTCGCCGATCATCTCGACGATCGTGATCCAGATCGTGATGCCGTAGGGGTCGGTGCGGGGGGTCGGGTCGATGCGCAGCCGGGTCCAGAAGTAGACGAAGCCGGTCGCCACCAGCACGGCCGCGCAGACGCCCGACGCGGCCGCGCTGCGCAGCGTCAGCGCGTAGAGCGGGCTGAGGTAGAGCACCAGCAGCGGGACCACGAGCGCGACCGTGACCACCAGCGGGAACGTCACCAGCCGCGCGGGACGGCCGTGCAGGGCCGCGGCGAGCGGCACCCGGGCCCGTGCGGGGAGCAGGTCGGCCGCGAGGCGCACCGGCGCGCCCAGGGCCAGCAGCAGCGGGACGAGCATCAGCAACAGGATGTTCGCCACGGCCCGCACCCAGAACAACGTGTCGTCGTACACGCCGAGAAACGAGCACCCGATCAGTACGAACGTGACGATTCCGGCGGCGAAGCAGGCCATTCGCCCGGTCGGCCACGCCCGGCCCGCGCGGCGCGTGGACCGCGCCGCCGTGAGGTAGGCCCCGCCCAGCACCACCGCCGTGACCAGCGTTCCGGGCTCCGCCCGCCACGCCGTGAACACGCGCAGGACGGTCAGGGCCGGGGGAATCACGGGCTCGAGAATACGCGCCGCGACGCGATGACCTTTTCGTTGTCGAAAGAGCACCGTGCCGCATTGTGGCGATTTTCGGAATGGTCGGCGGCACCATTACTGTCGACGTGTGTCCCTGCTCCAGGATCGCGACGAGCCCACCGAGCTGATCCGCGTCGCGGGCGGGAGGCGGCGCCGCGTCGCCGTCGTCGTGGCGACGGCGGTCACCGCCGTGCTGCTCGGCACAGGCGGGGTGGTCCTCGACGCCCTGAGCATCCCGGGCAACGACCCCGTCGCCGCCAAGATCGCGGAGTGGGGCCGTGACCACGGCCTCGGGCCCGTGGTGACGTGGCTGGAGGAGCTGGCCTACGAGCGCGACCGACCGGCCGTTGGCGGGGCGCCGCCCGGCGGGATCCCGACGGCCGACGGCGCCCGTCCGGGGGTGGCCGGCTCGGCGGTGCTGCCGGCCGTCCCGCTGGCGCCGCTCGCGGGCCACACCCAGCTGCCGGGCGAGGGCGTGTGGCAGACCGTGGTCGCGGTGCGGAACCGGCCCGCCGTCCAGGTGGCGTCGCTGCGCCCGGACGGGCAGCACACGTCGTTCGTGGTCGGCGTGCTGCGCATGGACCCGGCGCTGGTCCGCGGGGCATTGCACCCCGGCACGCTCGACCCCGGCGGGTCGTGGCGCGCGTCCACCTCGCTGACCGCGGCCGACCAGCGCGCCATCGCGGTGGCGTTCAACGGCGGCTTCCGCCTGAGCGACCCCAGCCACCCGGGCTACTACAGCGAGGGCCGCACGGTGCGGCCGCTGGTGGACGGGGCCGCGAGCCTCGTCCTGCACACCGACGGCACCGCCGACGTCGGCACCTGGGGCCACGAGCTGACCATGGGGCCCGGCGTCGCGAGCGTCCGGCAGAACCTGCTTCCGCTCGTGGACAACGGGCAGGTCGACCCCACCTGCGCCACCGGCGGCACGAAGGAGTGGGGCAGCACGATCGGCCAGGCGGCCTACATCCACCGCTCGGGCTTCGGGGTGACCGCCACCGGCGTCGAGGTCTACGTGGGCGGCCCGGCGCTGTCGGTGTGCACCCTCGGGCGGATCCTGCAGGACGCCGGTGTGGTGCGGGGGATGGAGCTCGACATCAACCCGAGCTGGGTCAGCGGCACGTACTTCCACGACCGTCCGGGCGCGGCGCCGCAGGGGTTCCGCCTGTTCCCCGCGGAGAAGGTGCCGCCGGAGCACTACCTCACGGCGTCGAGCCGCGACTGGTTCGCCTGGACGATCCGCTAGACGGGTTGCACGGCCACGGGCACCCCGCGGTGGGCGTGGCGGGACAGCACCGTGAGCCCGACGACGGTGAGGGCGAGGCCGGCCGTGCCCAGCGTCACGTCGAGCGGGTCGAGGCGCACCGTCTCACCCAGCAGCGTGACGCCCAGCACGGACGCCGCGAGGGGGTCCACGATCGTGCAGGTGGCCAGCGGCGCGCCCAGCCCGCCGTCGCGGTAGGCGGTCTGGATCAGCATCATCCCGACGCACGCGGAGACGGCGCAGACGCCCGCGGCCAGCAGGACCGTGCTGGACCCGGCCACCACCAGCCGCGCCATCGCCGACGCCAGCCCGAACAGCACCGCCGAGGCGGCGGCGCGCATCACCGAGCCCGCGCGCGTGCCCAGCCAGGAGCTCCCCAGCACCAGTGACGCCACGACGAGCGCGCACGCACCGACGGCGATGCCGAGCGACACGTCCGACACGACGGGCGGCCGGGCGTGGTGCGGGGCGAGCGAGAGGATCCCGAGCAGGCGCAGCGCGACCGCGCCCGCCGCCGTCCACTCCCCGCGGCTGACGGTGCGCCCGGCGAACCACGCCCCCAGCGGCAGCGCCAGCACCAGCGCGGACACCCCGAGCGGCTGCACGAGCGTCAACGGCCCGAACCGCAGCGCGAGCAGGTGCAGCAACGCACCGGCGACGGTGGCCGACACCGCGAGCCACCACCGCGGCCGCCGGACCAGCCGCAGGAACAGCTCCACGCCGCCCGCGCCCGCGTCCTCCTCGTGCCGTGTCGCCTCCCGCTGCTGCAGGACGGCGGCCACGGCGTAGCAGCTGGTCGACGAGAGAGCGATGCCGATCGCCACCGCGGGATGTGCCACCCCCCCACGGTAGACGAGTGCCCCGCGGCGGTTGTGACCACAGGCGGTGCACAGGAGGGGCACAGGGACGCGACAGCGGCGCCGTCGAGGGTGGCTCTCGAACCCGACGCACGAGGAGACCCCGTGAGCACCGCGACCCTTCCCCCGCCCACCCGCCACCGGCGGCCGCCGGACCCGCAGCACAGCACCGGGCCCGCCTGGGCGCGGCCCGCGCTGATCGCGCTGCTGGCCGGCACGGCCGTCCTCTACCTGTGGAACCTGTCGGCCACCGGCTCCGCTGATTCCTCGTGGGCCAACGAGTACTACGCCGCGGCCGTCCAGGCCGGGACCGAGTCGTGGAAGGCGTGGCTGTTCGGGTCGCTGGACTCGGGCAACGCGATCACCGTCGACAAGCCGCCCGCGTCGCTGTGGGTGATGGTGGCCAGCGCGCGGATCTTCGGGTTCAGCTCCTGGAGCCTGCTCGTGCCGCAGGCGCTCGAAGGCGTGGCCGCGGTCGCGCTGCTGTACGCGGCGGTCAGGCGCTGGGCCGGGCCGGGGGCGGGGCTGCTGGCGGGCGCGGCGCTCGCGCTGACCCCCGCCGCCGTGCTCATGTTCCGCTTCGACAACCCCGACGCGCTGCTCGTGCTCACCGTCGTCGCCGCGGCCTACGCGGTGGTGCGGGCGGTCGACGCCGCGTCCGTGCGGGCATCGACGTGGTGGCTGGTGGCGTGTGGCGGCCTGGTCGGGCTCGGCTTCCTCACCAAGATGGGGCAGGCCCTGCTCGTGGTCCCCGCGCTGGGGCTCGTGTACCTGGTGGCCGGCCCGACGCGGCTGCGCACCCGGCTGCTGCAGCTGGTCGCGGCGGTCGGGGCGATGGTCGTCTCGGCCGGGTGGTACATCGCGCTCGTCGAGCTGTGGCCGGCCGCCGACCGGCCCTACATCGGCGGCTCCACCACCAACTCGCTGCTGGAGCTGGCCCTGGGTTACAACGGCATCGGGCGGCTGCTGGGCGGTAGCGGCAACGGTGGCGGGGGTGGCATGGGCGGCGGCGCCGCCGGGTCGTCGTTCGGCGGGACCACCGGCCTCACGCGCCTGTTCAGCAGCGAGATGGGCCTGGAGGTCTCCTGGCTGCTGCCCGCCGCGCTGCTCGCGCTGGTTGCCGGGCTGTGGCTGAGCCGCCGCGCCCCGCGCACCGACCGGCTGCGCGCCGGCATGCTGCTCTGGGGCGGCTGGACGCTCGTGACCGCACTGGTGTTCAGCTACATGAGCGGCACGATCCACCCGTACTACACGGTGGCGCTCGCGCCCGGGATCGCCGCGCTGGTGGCGATCGGCGGCCGCGAGCTGTGGGTCCGGCGCGCCTCGACGGCGGCCCGCGCCGCGCTGGCGCTGATCACCGCGGCCACGGCGGTGTGGAGCTTCGCGCTGCTCGCGGGCTCGTCGGAGCCGTTCGCCTGGGTCCGGTGGGTGGTCGCCGCGGCCGGGATCGTCGCGGTGGCCGGGCTGCTGCTCGGCGCCGGACGGCTGCGCCGCGCCGCGCTGGTGGGCGTGACGGCGGCGGTGCTGACCGGTGTCGTCGGCACCGCGGCGTACGGCGTCGCGACCGCCGCGACCGCGCACTCGGGCAGCATCCCGAGCGTCGGGACGGTGGCGAGCGCGATGGGTGGCGGCCCCGGCGGCGGCACGGGCGGCCCGCCGTCCGGCGCGCGGCCGGAGATGCCGGCCGGCATGACGATCCCCGACGCGTCCGCGGCCGGCGGATTCGGTGGCGGGACGGGCGGCGGCACCAGCACCGAGCTGACCGCTCTGCTCACGGCCACCGACAGCACCTGGTCGGCCGCGGTCGGCACGTCGCAGGGCGCGGCGTCGCTGGAGCTGGCGAGCGGGACGGCCGTCATGTCGCTGGGCGGCTGGAGCGGCTCCGACCCGGTCGTGACGCTGGAGCAGTTCCAGGCCGACGTCGCGTCCGGCGCGGTGCACTACTACATCGCAGGCGGCATGGGCGGGGGCACCGGTGGCAGCACCGCGAGCACGTCGAGCCAGATCGCGACGTGGGTGGAGGCGAACTTCACCGCGACCACGGTCGGCGGCCAGGCGGTCTACGACCTGACCGCCCCGTCATGATCGGCGCCTTCGGTACCAGGGCGTCAGAATCGTCGCCCCCGTACCGAAGGCGTCGATCATGGCTCCGGCGCGGCGCCCGGGAACAGCCGGCCACCGATCCGGCCGAACGGGATCAGCAGCAGCCACGAGATCTTCGCCCAGTCCGGCGAGACGAGCGCCAGCGGGATCGACGGCACGAACGCCGCGGCCGCCGCGAGGCCGCCCGCGAGGTTCGCCCGCACCTGCTGGGGCCGGGCCTGCTCGGCGTCGAGGAGCCCGCGGCGTGCGCAGTACCACCACATCGCGGTGGAGGCGAGCGACGCGGCCATGATCGTCGCGGCGTACAGGATGGCCGCCGCCGCGCTGTCGGACGTCTCGCCGAGCAACGCCGTCGGGAACGGCATGAACGCGATGGTGAACAGGAACACGAGGTTGAGCACGAGCAGCGGGTCGTCGGTGCGCGTGATGTGCCGCAGGTCGCCGTGGTGCAGCAGCCAGAAGCGCCCGATCACCGCGAAGCTCAGCGCGAACGTGAGGGCTTTCGGGACCAGGGCCGCCAAGTCGGCGGCGAGCGTCTCCGCGTGGATCTCCGCCTCGGTGAGGGGGAGGACGAGCAGGGTGATGGCGATGGCGAACACGCCGTCGCTGAACGCCGCCAGCCGTTCGGTCCCGTGATCGCTCATCCCGCGCCCCCATCGATCGCCCGGGGCGACCGTACCCACCTCGGAGGGTCGTCCAGGTGCCGCCGTCCACCGGGAGGATGACGCCGGTCGGCCACGACCCGCCCGGCTGGAGAGTTCCATCGGTCGGACCCTGGACGTCAACGGAAGCGTTGACTACCGTCGTTCGTGTGAGGGACGTGGATGTGCTGGTGATCGGGGCGGGCTTCGCCGGGCTGCGCACGCTGCACACGATGCGCGGGCTCGGGTACAGCGTCGCGGTGCTCGAGGCGGGCGACGGCGTCGGCGGGGTCTGGTACTGGAACCGCTACCCGGGAGCGCGCTGCGACGTCGAGAGCTACGACTACTCCTACGGCTTCTCCGACGAGCTGCAGCAGGAGTGGCGCTGGAGCGAGCGCTACGCGACGCAGCCGGAGATCCTGCGCTACGTCGAGCACGTGGTGGAGCGTTTCGACCTGCGCCGCGACGTCCACCTCCACCAGCGCATGACGCGCGCCGAGTTCGACGGCGCGCGCTGGCGGGTGAGCACGGAGTCCGGCGACGCGTGGTCGGGGCAGTACCTCGTGATGGCCGTCGGCAACCTCTCCACCACCAAGGCGCCCGAGTTCCCCGGGCAGGGCGGTTTCACCGGCCGGATCCTGCACACCGCCACCTGGCCGCGCGAGGGCGTCGACCTCGCGGGCAAACGCGTCGGCGTCATCGGCACCGGCTCGTCGGGCATGCAGATGGTGCCCGTCGTCGCGAAGGAGGCCGCGCACCTCACGGTCTTCCAGCGCACCCCGAACTTCAGCATCCCCGCGTCCAACGCCCCGCTCACCGACGAGCTCGACGCGGAGGTCAAGGCGCACTACGCCGAGCGCCGGGAGGCGGCCCGCAACTCCCCGAGCGGGCTGGGCTTCGCGCCGAGCAGGCAGTCCGCGCTGGAGGTGTCGGAGGAGGAGCGCCGCACCACCTACGAGGCCGCGTGGAGGCGGATGGGCTTCGGGTTCGTGCTGGCCTACTACGACCTCATCCTCGACCAGGCGGCCAACGACACGGCCGCCGACTTCATCCGGGAGAAGATCGGCGCGCTGGTCGACGACCCGGAGACGCGCGAGAAGCTCATGCCGCGCGGCTTCCCGTTCGCGACGAAGCGGCCGTCGGTCGACAGTGACTACTACCCGACGTTCAACCGCGACGACGTGACGCTCGTGGACGTCCGCACCGATCCGATCGAGGCCGTGACGCCCACCGGGATCCGTACCGCGCACGGCCACCACGACCTCGACGTGCTCGTGTTCGCCACCGGCTTCGACGCCATGACCGGCTCGCTGCTGCGTCCGGAGATCATCGGCCGGGACGGGCTGACCCTGCGCGAGCACTGGTCGGCGGGCCCGCGCACCTACCTGGGCCTGTTCACCAGCGGCTTCCCGAACCTCTTCGTGATCGCCGGGCCGGGCAGCCCGTCCCTGCTGTCGAACGTGCTGCTCTCGATCGAGCAGCACGTGGACTGGCTCGCCGCGCTGCTGGAGCACCTGCGCGTGCAGGGCGCGGACCTCGTGGAGGCGACGCCCGAGGCGGAGCAGCGCTGGGTGGAGCACGTCAACGAGCGCGCCGACGCCACGCTCTACCCGAAGGCGAGGTCGTACTACATGGGCGACGAGATCGAGGGCAAGCCGCGGGTGTTCATGCCCTACGTCGGTGGGGTGCGCGGCTACCGGCGGATCCTGGAGAAGGTCGTGGCCGACGGCTACGAGGGGCTCCGTGCGGAGGTCGCGGCGTGCACCCCCTCGTAGCGCTGATGCGCCGCTTCGCGCTCGACTGGCTCGGCCGCGCCGACGTCGACGCCTGCGCGGAGATCATGGCCGAGGACTACTCGATCCTCATCGGTGGTCACACGCTCGCCGGCCGCGAGGACGCCTACGTCCCCGGCACCCTCGCCCAGCTGCACCGCTTCCCGGGCCTGCTGCTGACGGTGCAGGAGCTGTTCACCGACGGCGAGCGCGTCGCGATGCGCTTCACCGAGCACGGCCCGTCCGAGGCCGACGACATGGCGCCGGCGGCGTGGGGCGGCATCGGGCTGTTCTGGTGGGACGGCGAGCGCCTCACCCGCAACGTCACGGAGGAGGACTACCACTCCCGGCGCCGCCAGCTCGCGACCCGCGCCAGCGACCCCGTCGAGGGCCCGGCCCCCGCGCCCTGGGCGGCCCGGCCGGTTCCCGCCGACCCGGCCGCCGAGTCGGCCGTGCGCACCTGGCTGGAGAAGGGCACCCTGGCGGGCGTCGGGCTCGACGACGGGTGGGCCGGGCAGCCGACGCCGCCGCTGCTCGACGTCACGGGGGTGCGGATCGGTGAGCTGTTCTCGGCGGGTGAGCGCGTGGCGTTCCAGGCGGTGCAGACCGGGCGCTACCGCGGCGGGCTGCCGGGCACGGCGGGCCGCGAGGGTCGGGAGGCGTCGATGTCGGTGGTGGGGATGGTGACGGCCGGGCCGGACGGGACGGTCACGGGCCGCGCCGTGCGCGACCGCGTCGGCCTGCGGCGGGCGGTGCTGCGTTGATCACGCCGACCACCATCACGGCTCCGACCCCGGCCGCGCCTCTGGTCGAGGAGCACACGGTATGAGCACTCTCGACCACCATCACGGCTCCGACCCCGGCCGCGCCTCCGGTCGAGGAGCACACGGCATGAGCGCACTCGACCCCGAGGCGGCCGCCCTGCTCGCCAAGCTGGACGAGATGGGCATGCGGCCCTACGAGGACCTCGGCGGCGTCCTGCGCGCCCGCAGCGCGATCGAGAGCGGCCGCTGGATGCAGGGCGAGAAGGTCGAGATCGCGACGAGGGACGTGCTCGTGGCGGGCGACGCGGGGCGCCTCCCCGCCCGCGTTTACCACCCGGAGCCCGGTGCGGTGCTGCCGCTGGTCGTCGCCTTCCACGGAGGCGGCTGGGTCGGCGGCAGCGTCGCGGCGGCGGACCGGCCGTGCCGGGCGCTGGCCCGCGCGGCGCACTGCGTGATCGTGTCGGTGGAGTACCGGCTCGCGCCGGAGAACCCGTTCCCGGTGCCGCTGCGCGACTGCGTCGCGGCCGTCCGGTGGCTGGCCGCGCACGCGTCCGACGTGGGGGCCGACGCCGCGCGGCTGGCGCTGATGGGCGACAGCGCGGGCGGCAACCTCGCCGCCGCCACGGCGCTCGTCCTGCGCGACGAGGGCGGCCCGCCGATCGCGCACCAGGTGCTGCTCTACCCGGCGCTGGACCTGGGCGGCTCGTACCCGTCGCGGGAGGAGAACGCCACGGGCTACCTGCTCACGCGCGGTTCGATGGAGTGGTTCGCCGAGCACTACGCCGCCGATCCCGCCGACCCCCACGCGTCGCCCCTGCGCGCCCCCTCGCTCGCGGGCCTCCCCCCGGCGACGATCGTGGTGGCCGGCTTCGACCCCCTGCGCGACGAGGGTGTGGCCTTCGCCGACCGGCTGCGGGCCGACGGCGTCGAGGCGGACCTGCGGGAGTGGCCCGGCACGGTCCACGGCTTCTTCTGGATGGCCGGTGAGCTGGCGGCCGGCCGCGCGCTGGCCGCCGACCTCGCCGCGGTGCTGCGGAAGGCGCTCGCATGACCGCGCCGGTGATCACGGCCGGACGGTCGCTCGTGCGGCGCTCGGCGCCGCCATCTGCCCGTGATCGCTGCGGGCTGCCGTTCGGGAGGCTCTCGTGAAGGGGGTCGGGGTCGTCGGCGGCGGGACCATGGGGGCGGGGATCGCCTACGTGTTCGCCACCGCGGGCATCGCCACCACCGTCGTCGAGCCGGCCGCCGAGCGCGCCGCCGGGCTCGTCGAGGCGCTGAGGGTGCGGGCGTGGCGGGGCGTCGAGCGCGGGAAGCTCGACGCGGCCCGCGCCGACGGGCTGGCCGAGCTGCTGGGCGTCGTCCCCGACGTCGCGGGGCTGTCCGACGGGCTCGACCTCGTCGTCGAGACCGTGCCGGAGCGGCAGGCGCTCAAGCGCGACGTCCTGGCCGCCGCCGAGGCCCGCGGGCCGGCGCTGCTGGCGTCCAACACGAGCGCGCTGTCCATCGACGAGCTGGCCACCGCGCTGAAGCGGCCGGAGTCGTTCCTCGGCATGCACTTCTTCAACCCGGTGTGGTCGCTGCCGCTGGTGGAGATCGTCCGCGGCGAGGTGACCTCCGAGGGCGCGGTCGCCGCGGCCCGCGCGGCGGCGGAGGCGATCGGCAAGGAGTCGATCCTCGTCCGCAACGTGCCCGGCTTCGCCACCAGCCGCCTGGACAACATCGCCGCGTTCGAGGCGATGCGGATGCTCGAACAGGGCGTCGCCACCGCCGACGACATCGACCGGGCCGCCGTGCTCGCCTACGGGCACCCGATCGGGCCGCTGCACCTCTCCGACATCGTCGGGCTCGACGTCCGGCTCGACATCGCCCGCAACCTGTCCGGCGTCCACGGCGAGGCCTACGCCCCACCCGCCATCCTGGAGCGGTTGGTGGCGCGCGGCGACCTCGGGCGCAAGACCGGGCGCGGTTTCTTCGACTGGAGGTCGTGACATGGGACAGGTCAGGGATGCGCTGCTCACCGAGACCGAGGAGCGCCGCGCCCTGCGCGACGCGGTCGGCAAGCTCGTGGGCAGTTACGGCCGCGAGTACTTCCAGGACGTGACGCGCAAGGGCGAGAAGCCCGACGCGCTGTGGGCCGAGATGGGCCGCAGCGGCTTCCTCGGGGTGCACCTGCCCGAGGAGTTCGGCGGCGGCGGGGGCGGGCTGGAGGACCTCGCGCTCGTCATCGAGGAGACCGCGGCGCAGGGCTGCCCGATGTTCATGCTCGTGATCTCCCCGGCCATCGCGGGCTCGCTGCTGGTGGCCCACGGCTCGGCCGAGCAGAAGGCCCGGTGGCTGCCCGGCATCGCCGACGGCACGAAGAAGGTCTGCTTCGCGATCACCGAGCCCGACGCCGGCACCAACACGCACAACATCACCACCACCGCCCACAAGGACGGGGAGGGCTGGCGGCTGCGCGGCCAGAAGTACTGGACCTCGGGCATCGACGAGGCCGACGCGGTGCTCGTCGTGGCCCGCTCCGACGGCGGCAGGCCCTCGCTCTTCCTCGTCCCCACCGACGCGCACGGCCTGTCCTGGCAGAAGATCGACTCCGCGTTGCAGATCCCGGAGAACCAGTTCACGACGTTCTACGACGACGTGGCGGTGCCGCCCGACGGCATCGTCGGGACCGAGGGCGCCGGGCTCAAGGCGGTCTTCGCCGGGCTCAACCCGGAGCGCGTCACCGCGGCGGCCCAGGCCAACGGCATCGCCCGTTACGCCCTCGAACGCGGCGCGCGCTACGCCTGCGAGCGCACCGTCTGGTCGGCGCCCATCGGGACCCACCAGGGCATCGCGCACCCGCTGGCGAAGGCCTACATCGAGGTCCAGCTGGCCCGGTTGATGACGCAGCACGCCGCGCAGCTCGCCGACGCCGGCGCCGAGGCCGGGGAGGCGGCGAACCTCGCGAAGTACTCGGCGGGCGAGGCCGTCGTCGCCGCGCTCGACCACGCCATCCAGATCCACGGCGGCAACGGTCTGTCCAACGAGTACGGCCTGTCGGACCTGTGGTTCACCGCGCGCATGTTCCGCACCGCGCCGGTGAGCAAGGAGATGGTGCTCAACCACGTCGCCCAGCACAGCCTGGGCCTGCCCAAGAGCTACTGAGATGCTCGGATCGATGCTCGCGGACCTGGCCGCCCTCGGCCCGGCCCGGCCCGCCATCACCTGCGGCGAGCGCACGCTCTCGTTCGGCGCGCTCGACGCCCGCAGCTCCCAGGTCGCGCACGCCCTGATCCGTGCCGGGGTGATCCCGGGCGATCGCGTGGCGGTGCTGACCAGGAACCGTCCCGAGTTCTTCGAGCTGCTGTTCGGGGCGGCTCGCGCCGGTGCGGTGCTCGTGGCGCTCAACTGGCGGCTGGCCCCGCCGGAGATCGCCGCGATCGTGGCCGACGCCGAGCCGTCCGTCGTGCTCACCGGCACCGACCAGCGCGACCTCCTGCCCGTCCCGCAGGGCGCGCCGGTGCTCGACCTCGACACCGGTTACGAGGCGTGGATCGAGGGCCTGTCGACCCTGGCGCCCGACGTCCCGGCCGCCCCCGACGACGTCGTGCTGCAGCTCTACAGCTCCGGCACCACCGGCGTCCCGAAGGGCGCCCGGCTCACCCACGCGAACCTGGCGTTCACCCCGCGCATGGGCCGGGAGGCCTACCGCATGGGCCCGGAGTCGGTGAACATGCTGGCCTCGCCGCTGTTCCACATCGGCGGCGCCGGCTACGCGCTCACGGGGCTGGGGCAGGGCGGGCACACCGTGCTGCTGACCGAGGTCGACCCGCCCGCGATGGTGGCGGCGATCGGCCGGCACGGCGTCACACACGCGTTCTTCGTGCCGGCGGTTGTCAAGCTGCTGCTGGACGCGGCGGACGGCGCCGAGCTGCCCAGCCTGCGGGTCGTCGCCTACGGCGGGGCGCCGATGACCGAGGCCCTGCTGCTGCGCGCCATGACGACGCTCCGCTGCTCGTTCATGGGCGTGTACGGCATGACGGAGACGGCCGGCAGCGTCACCGCGCTCGCGCCCGAGGACCACGATCCGGGCGGTCCACGGGCGGGCCTGCTGCGGTCGGTCGGCCGGGCGCTGCCGTGGCACGAGGTGGTGGTGACCGACCCGGTCACCGGTGCGCCGTCGGCCGTCGGGGATGTGGGGGAGATCTGGGTGCGCTCGGGCCAGAACACTCCCGGTTACTGGCACCGCCCCGCCGAGACCGCCGCCACCCTGACCCCCGACGGCTGGCTGCGCACCGGCGACGCCGCCTACACCGACGCCGAGGGCTACCTCTTCCTGCACGACCGGATCAAAGACATGATCATCTCGGGTGGGGAGAACGTCTACCCGGCCGAGGTCGAGAACGCGCTCGCATCGCACCCGGCGGTCGCGGACGTGGCCGTGATCGGGGTGCCCAGCGAGCGGTGGGGCGAGACGGTGAAGGCGATCGTGGTGGCGGGTGCCCCCGTCTCCGCGGCGGACCTGATCGCCCACGCCCGCACGCGCCTGGCCGGCTACAAGTGCCCGACGAGCGTCGAGTTCGCGGCGGAGCTGCCGCGCAACGCGAGCGGCAAGATCCTGAAGAAGGTGCTGCGCGAGCCGTACTGGCCGGCCCCGACGCGCTGAGCCTTCGGGCCGGCGTGTGCGCGTGGGCGCACAGGGTGCTGAGCGCGGATGTCGGCGGCTGGGCGGCGGCGCGTGGGTTGTGCGTGCGTTGCGGGGGTTGCGGTGCGTGCGTGGTGTGCTGAGTGGGTGCGCGGCGGGGGTGTTGGTGGCTGGGCGGTGGTGAGCGCTGGCCGCGCGTGGGTTGTGCGTGCGTTGCGGTGGGTGCGTGGTGTGCTGAGTGGGTGCGCGGCGGGGTGTTGGTGGCTGGCGGTGGTGAGCGCTGGCCGCGCTCGGGTTGTGCGTGGGTTGCGGGGGTTGCGGCGCGCGCGTGGCGTGCAGAACGCGCGCGAGGAGGGGCGAGTGTGAAGAGAGGCGCGCGCGAGGAGCAACGCGGGGAGCGGGGCCGCCGGGCCGCGCGAGCGTTGTGCAGGCAGCGCGTGCTTCGCCAACGCGCGCGTGGTGCGCGGGCGGGGTGCGCGGGCGGGGTGCGGGAGCGGACAGGTCGCCGGGGCCGCGCGTGGGTTCTGAGCGCGGCGTGTGTGCTGCCGTGCGCGCGTGGCGGGTGAACGCGCGCACGATGCTGCCCACCGCACCGCGTTCCCCCGCACCGACATCGCTGCGCACTCTCCGCTCCGCGGTGCTTTGCCCCGCCCCGCGCGCGTTCTGCCACCGGCGCGCGCAGTGCAATGCGCGCGCTGCGTGCAGAACGTGCGCGCCGTGGGCGAGTTGTCCACAGGCGCGAGAGACGGGCTTCCGCGAACCGGGCAGCGCCTCGCACGCTGGAGTCGTGGAACAGCCGCCTCCTCCGCCCGTGCAGATGCGCTCGCAGCTGCTCTCCGACGGCGTCACCGACGGGGAGATCCTCCGGATGCGCCGTTCAGGCCAGCTCGCCGATGTGCGCCGCGGGTCCTACGTCGCCCCGGACGACCCGCGTCTCCACCGCCCGGAGACCCGTCACCGGCTCCTCATCGAGTCGACCTTGCCCCGACTCGCTCCCGGTGCGGTCCTGAGCCACGTGTCGGCTGCGGTGTGGCTCGGGCTGCCGGTCTGGGAGATCCCGATGAACCACGTGCACATCACGCGCGACGGGCGTTCGGGCGGGCGGGTGAGTGGCCGCCAGCACCTGCACGTCGCGCCCCTGGACGCCGACGACGTGATGGAGGTCCGCGGCGTGACGGTCACCTCGTGGTCCCGCACCGCCGTCGACATCGCCCGCACCGTCGCGTTCGAACCGGCTCTCGTGGTGGCAGACGGTGCACTGGCCGCCCTCGAGAAGAACCCGTCCACGCTGTTCGCGGCACACGAGCGGGCAGCGCGATGGCCGGGCGCGCCGGCTGCGCTGCGGGTCGTGAAGTTCGCCGACGGCCGGTCGGAGAGCGTCGGGGAGACCCGCAGCCGGCTCGCCATGAAGCTGGCCGGCATCCCCACGCCGGTGCTGCAGTGGGAGGTGCCGACGGTCGGCGGCGTCCACCGCACCGACTTCGGCTGGCCCGAGCTGGGCACCGTCGGCGAGTTCGACGGCCTCGTGAAGTACCGGCGGTTCCTGCGGCCCGGCCAGGACCCGTCGGAAGTCGTGATCGCCGAGAAGCTCCGCGAGGACGATCTGCGTGGCGAGCGGCTGGGTGTGGTCCGCTGGATCTGGGAGGAGATCGACCCGTTCACGGCCGTCGCAGCCCGCCTCCGCCGCAGCTTCGGGCTGTGACCGGGGCCCGCGCGCGCGTTCCGCACGCGGTGCTGTGCGCCGCATCTCGTACAGAGCGCGCGCGTGGAGCCGGAACGGTGCTGGCGAGGCGCTTCCGCACCGGGCGGCGCGCGTGTTCTGTGTGGGGGGCGCGTGGTGCTGCGTGCGCGTGGTGCGCGGAGTGCGTGCGGGGGGCCGGGTCGGGTGTGTGGGGGTCGGTGCCGTGTCGGGCGGCGCGCGTGTTCTGTGTGGGGGGCGCGTGGTGCTGCGTGCGCGTGGTGCGCGGAGTGCGTGCGGGGGGCCGGGTCGGGTGTGTGGGGGTCGGCGCCGTGTCCGGCGGCGCGCACGTTCTGTGTGTGGCGCACGCGTTGCTGCGCGCGCGTCGCGCGCACAACGCGCGCGGGGCCGCAGGGGCGCGGGGCCGCAGGGTCGCCGCGCTCGCGTTCCGTACCCGCCGCGCCCGTCCTGCAGCGCTCTTAGCAGGCGCTCGCCGCTCAGCGCCGGCCGCGGGTCTCGCCCAGCGGGATCGGGCTACGGCCGGCCACCACTCGGGCGCGCTGTGCGCCCAGCCCCTGCACGGCCAGCCGTACCTCGTCACCGGCCGCGAGCCACGGGTACGCGCCGGCACCGTGCACACGGGAGAGCTCCAGGATGCAGCCGGTGCCGACCGTGCCGCTGCCGATCACCTCGCCGGGTACGAGCCGGGTGCCGCGGGACGCGTAGGCGATGAGCTGGGCGAAGCTCCAGTACAGGTCCGACAGCCGCCCCGCGCTGTAGGCCCGTCCGTTCACCGCGGCCGTCATGGCCAGGTCCAGGCCGCCGAGCTCGTCGGGGGTCACGAGGTAGGGGCCGAGGGTCGTCGCGGAGTCCTTGCCCTTCGCCGGGCCGAGCCCGAGCTTCATCTCGCGCATCTGCAGGTCTCGGGCGCTCCAGTCGCACAGGATCGTGTAGCCGGCGATGTGGGCCGCCGCCTCGGCCGGGGCGAGGTCGGAGCCGGGCGTGCCGATCACCGCGGCCACCTCCAGCTCGTAGTCGAACACCGCCGAGCCCGGGGAGATCGCCACGTCGTCGTGCGGGCCGAGCACGGCGGCGGGGTTGGTGAAGGAGAAGACCGGGATCTCGTACCAGGTCGGGTCCAGCTCCTGGCCGATCGCCTGCATCGAGGTCACGACGTGCTCCTCGAAGGCCGTGAAGTCGCGGATCGGCCGCCGGGAGCCGCTGGCCCGGCGACGGGATCGGGGCGCGCAGCACCGCGTCGGACTCGGGCACGATCTCCAGCGGGTCGGGCGAGGGCCGTCGCGGCGGCGTCGGGGAGACGGTCGAGCAGGTCGATCAGCTGCTCGTCACCGCGGAGGCCGTGCAGCAACCCGTCGACGACCACCGCCGGGCGCCGCCCGCGAGGTAGGTGACCCAGCGGCTCATGCGTAGCAGCTCAGGGGCGCGCCGCCGTTGTAGGCGACCATGTCGCCGATCGCGGCGGGGATGTCGATGCGCGCGCCGGGCTCGGCGCCGTCCAGCTCGGCGTAGGCGCGGTGCAGGTTGCCGACGATCCGCTCGGCGTCCAGCCACCCGGCGTACGGGCCGAGGTCGGTGTCGCGGGCGGCCCCGAGCGGGTCGAGCCCCGCGTCCCGCCCGCGGCGCGCCACGTCCTGCACGAACCGCAGGTAGCCGAGCACGTCGTCGATCAGGGACGGGCCGGCGGGCTGGCCGTGCCCCGGCACGATCGTCGTCGCCCCGAGCGGCGCCAGCACCTCCTCGCAGACGCGGATCGCGCCCGCCACCGAGCCCATGACGAGGAACGGGGTGCCGCCGTGGAACAGGAGGTCTCCCGAGAACAGCAGCGACCGCTCCGGCAGCCAGACGATCGAGTCGTTCGTGGTGTGTGCCGCGACCCCGACGTGCCGCACCTCGCAGCGCAGGTCGTCCACCCAGAGGTCGACGCCCTCGGTGTAGGTGAGGAACGGCGGGGCGATCTCGATCTCCCCCCACTCCACCGGCGTCCAGACGCCGGGCCAGTTCGGCTGCCCGGCCGCGATCACCTCGGCCCTGGTCCGCTCGTGGCCGACGATCGTGGCGCCCGCGAACAGGTGGTTGCCGTGGGTGTGGTCGCCGTGGTGGTGGGTGTTGACGAGCGTGCGCACGGGACGGTCGGTGACGCCCGCGACAGCATCCTGGAACGCGCGCGTGCGCCGTTCGGTGGAGCACGAGTCCACGACGGCGGCGCCGGTGCGCCCCACCAGCAGCCCGGTGTTGTTGATCCACCAGCTGCCGTCGGGCTGGATGTAGGCGTGGACGCCGTCGCTCACCTCGCGCAGCGAACCGGGCGGCAGGTCGTGGTCGTGGTGGGACGAGCTCACGGGTTGCGATCCTGCCAGATCACGCTCGGTACCATCGCCGCATGACGAGCGGGATCGGCAAGCGCCGTGCGGCAGCCCGCGACGAGGGCGGGGCGGCCTACCACGAACGTCGCACGGAGATCGTGCGCGCCGCGGCCGAGATGTTCAAGCGCAACGGGTACCGCGGCACCCGGCTGGGCGACGTCGCCGAGGCCATGAACCTCGACCGCGCCTCCCTGTACTACTACGTCGGCAGCAAGGAGGAGCTGTTCCACGAGGTGGTCGGCGGGGCGGTGGAGGCCAACGCCGATTCCGCGGAGGCGATCCTCAGCGGCCCGGGCAGCGCGCCGGAGAAGCTGCGCAGCCTGATCACCGGCCTGATGGTCTCCTACGCCGAGACCTACCCGTTCCTCTACGTGTACATCCAGGAGAACCTCGGGACGGTCGCCCCGGACCGCTCGGACTGGGCCCGGGAGATGCGCCGGCACAACAAGCGCTACGAGAACGCCGTGGTCGCGATCGTGCAGGCCGGGATCGACGAGGGCAGCCTGCGCACCGACACGCAGGCGTGGGTGGTGGCGTACGGGATCATCGGCATGGTCGCGTGGTCGAACCGCTGGTTCAACCCCAACGACTCGGTGGTGCCGGCCGAGGAGATCGGCGCGGCCTACGCCGAGACCCTGCTGCGCGGCTTACAGGTCTAACCGTTCGACGTCGACGGGTATGGTGCGCAGGTGGCTCCTCCGACATCACCGCCGATCGGCCTGGAGCTGACGCGGGTCGCCCGGCTAGTGAGCCGCGCCTTCGACGCCGCGCTGGCCGAGGCGGGCGGCTCGCTGCCGACCTGGCTGGTGCTGCTCACGCTCAAGACCCGGCCCGTGGCCAACCAGCGCGAGCTGGCCGCGGCCGTCGGCATCCAGGGCGCGACGCTGACCCACCACCTCAACGCGATGGAGTCCGACGGCCTGCTCACCCGCCGTCGCGACCCCGCCAACCGGCGCGTGCACCTCGTGGAGCTGACCGCGGACGGCGAGGCGGCGTTCCACCGGCTGCGGTCGGTCGCGATGGGCCACGACGCGCGGCTGCGGGCCGGGTTCAGCGATCCGGAACTCGACGCGCTCCGGACGCTGTTGGAGCGCCTGGGCGCCAACGTCGGCGAGAAGGGGGCGTGACATGACCCGCGAGATCCGCAGGCGCCTGGAGCTGGATGCGACGCCCGAGCAGGTCTGGGACGCGGTCGCCACAGGTCCGGGCATCACCGGCTGGTTCGTCCCGACGGAGGTCGAGCCGCGCTTGGGTGGTGCCGTCACGCAGGACTTCGGTTCCGGCGGGAAGGAGCAGACCGGCGTCGTGACGGCGTACGAGCCCGGTCGGCGCTTCGGGTACGGGTCGGCGTTCGAGTTCCTCGTCGAGGGCCGCGAGGCCGGCCCTACCGTGCTGACCTTCGTGCAGAGCGGGCTGGGCGACGCGGCCGAGGTCGACTCCTACGCCACCGGGTGGGACCTGTTCTTCACCAACCTGCGCGCCGCCCTGGAGCACTTCGCGGGCGAGCGGGCGACCGGCGTCGTCGCCGCCTTCTACGCTGACTCGTACGCCGACGGCGCCGGCGCGTGGCCCGTGCTCCTGCGCGGTCTCGGCCTCGCCGGGATGCCGTCGGTCGGCGACCGGGTCACGCTCGCGCCCGACGGGCCGGTACCGCTGCACGGCGTCGTCGACGTGGCGACGCGCGAGTTCCTCGGCGTGCGCTCCGCCCACGGCCTGCACCGCATCGGCGCCGAGGGCGGCGCCATCTCGGCCTACCACTACTTCTACGGCGAGCCGGTGGACGCCGGTGCGCTCACGGAGGACTGGCAGGGCTGGCTGGACGGGCTGCTCGGCCCGACGTCACCCCCACCATCGCCGTGAACCGGTCGCACAGCCCCGGCCGCCACCGTGCGGGCCCCTCAATGCCTTCCGAGCAGCGCCAGTGCCTGCTGCCAGGCGTCCTCGCCGGCGGGCAGGACCGGGCCGAAGGCCGCCCCCGGTCGCTCCCGTGCGGATGGCCCGGCCGGGATCAGCCGGGCCTGGGCGAGCGTCGCGTCGACGAGCTCGGCGTCGGGCCGGAAGTCGCGGCCGAGCGCCGTCGCGACGTCCCAGGCGTGCACGACCGTGTCGAGCAGGTGGAAGCCGACGACGACACCGACGGGGAACCGCTGCGCCGCGCTGATCTCGATCAGCCGGACGTCGCGCTCGGGCGGGGCGGCGGCGAACGCGGTCGCCACCCGCTCCGCTGACGCCGCCCACGTCCCCGACGGCGGATCCGGCGGCCGGGCCGCGAACGCGGAGCGCGGCGCGTCGAGCCCCTCGACGGCGTCGGCGAACCCGTGGTTCTGACCGATCATGTGGGCCAGCAGGGCCCGGAGATCCCAGCCTGCACACGGTGACGGTCGGGCGAGGTCGGTGGCCCGGACCTCGGCGATCACGGAGCCCGCGGCGTCGAGGGCGCGCCGGTGGAGCGGTCGCAGGTCCAGATCAGTGTGCATGTGTATATCGTCTACCGTTGTAGACGGTATGTCAACGGCTATGGTCCCGTTCATGGACGGCCGGCGGGACCTCGGGGCGCTGCTGCACGCCCTCACGCGGACGGTGGTCGACGCCGAGGTGCCGGTGCTGCGCGCCCACGGCGTCGAGATGTGGGAGTACGTCGTGCTCGGCGGCCTGGAACGCGGGACCTCGCCGACCCAGGCGCAGCTGGCGACGGCGGTCGGGCGGGACAAGACGCGGCTCATCCCGATCCTCGACCGGCTCGAGGCTCGCGGGCTCGTCCGCCGAACCCCCGATCCCGACGACCGGCGCAACCGGATGGTCGGGCTCACGGACTCCGGCCGGGCCGTGCTCGCGGCCTGCCGGGCGTCGATCCGCGCGCTGGAGGGTGAGCTGCTCGCGGACCTGGAGCCCGGCGAGGGGGCGGCGCTGATCGCGACGCTGGAGAGGCTGGTCACGCCGTCACCCCCAGCGTCGCGGTGAGCGGGTCGAACGGCCGGCCCGTCCCACGGCACCACTCCCCAGCAGCGCGACGGCGACGGTCGGGCGTCATCCGGCGGGCGTGATCACGGCACCTCGCGGCGGGCGACGGCGCGCAGCAGCCCGGGCGTCAGGCGCGACATCGCCAGCATGACGTGCGCCTCCGGCGTGACGGGGGCGAGCGCGACATCGCGTTCCACGGCTCGCACGAGGGCCTCCGCGACGCGGTCCGGCGGGTAGTTGCGCCGCGCGTAGCGGGCGGTGGCGGACTCCTGCCGGCGGCGCTCGGTGGCCGCGTCGGTACCGACGAACCGGGTGGTGGCGGTGATGTTGGTGCGCACGAACCCCGGGCAGAGAGCCGTGACGCCGATCCCGTCGTCGGCGAGCTCGGCGCGCAGGCACTCCGAGAGCATCAGCACGGCCGACTTCGTGGTGGCGTACGCGGAGAGCGTGCGCTGCGGCGCGTACGCCGCCGCCGACGCGACGTTGACGATGTGCCCGCCCTCGCCGTGCTCGCGCATCCGGGCCGAGAACAGCCGGCAGCCGTGGATGACGCCCCACAGGTTGACGTCGACGATGCGGTGCCACTCGTCGAGCGTGGTGTCGGCGAACGGGCCGGCCATGCCGATGCCGGCGTTGTTGACCACGACATCGGGCACGCCGTGCTCGGCCACCACCCGTTTCGCGAACTCCTCCATCGCGGCGGCGTCGGCGACGTCGACCTCGTCGCGGTCGACGCCGACGACCTCGGCTCCCCGCCGCGCGAACGCGAGCGCGGTGGCCCGGCCGATCCCGCTCGCCGCGCCGGTGACGACGACGAGCCGCCCGGCCCAGCGCCCGGTGCCCGTGACGGCCCGGCGCAGCGAGGGCGCCTGCGGGGCGCCCTCGACGTGGGCGACCAGCTCCCGCACGCACCGCGCGACCACCTCGGGCCGGTGCCGCGGCAGCCAGTGGCCGGAGGGGATCCGCCGTACTCGCAGGTCGGAGACGTAGGGCTCGATCTCGGTCTGCAGCTCGGGGAGGACGTAGCGGTCGCCGGTGGGCGCCAGCACCTGGACGGGGACGCCGGTGCGCCGCGGCTGCGGCGCGGCCATCCGCTCGGCGATGTTGGCGCGGTAGAGCTCCAGCCCGTGCACGGCGTCGCGCACGGCCGGGCGCGGCACCCGCTCCCGCCGGGCGACGAGCCGCCCGGCCACGCCCGACCGCCAGGCCAGCTCCGGCAGCACCGGAACCCGGAACAGCGCCGTGTACCAGGAGGAGCGCATCTGGCGCAGCACCGCACGTGTCGAGCGGCGGCGCCGGTACCACGCGCCGATGTGGTCGAGGCACGGCCCGGAGATCGACGTGTAGGACGCGACCCGGCCGGCCAGCCGCTCGCCGGTGACGGCGTGCCAGGTGGCGATGGCGCCCCAGTCGTGGGCGAGCAGGTGCACGGCGCGACCGGGCGCCACCGCGTCCAGGACGCCGAGCAGGTCGGCCTCCAGCTGGTCGAGTCGGTAGCCCGCGCGGTCGCGCGGCACGCCCGAGGCGCCGGCGCCCCGCACGTCGTAGGTGACGACGTGGTGGTCGGCCGCGAGATCGGCGACGACGCCGTCCCACACCGTGTGGTCGTCGGGGTAGCCGTGCACGGCGACGACGGTCGGGGCGGACGGGTCACCGTGGGTGTAGAGGGCGAGGTGGAGACCGTCCGACGTCGTCACGCGGCTGTCAGACACGGCGTCATGGTAGACACCGCGGCACCGGCCCGACGTAGCGCCAGCGGCCGTCGCGGCGGAACCGGCTGTTCTCGCGCACGACGCCGCTCTCGTGGTGGGCGCGGAACTCGACGGTGCCCTCGTCGTCGCTCGGGCCGCCGCCGGTCGTCCCGACGATCTCCAGGCCGGTCCAGCAGGTGCGCGGGTCCAGCCCGACCCGCCGCGGCCGGGTGGACGGGTCCCACGTCAGGCGCAGGTAGGCCTCGTCGCCCACCGCGAACGCCGCGTACCGCGAGCGCATCAGCAGCTCGGCCGTCGGCGCGGCGTCGCCGTGGTGGAACCGGCCGCAGCAGGCGGGGTAGGGGGCGGGGAGGCCGCACGGGCACGATTCGTCCACCCGTGCAGTGTCGCGGGCGCTAACCTGCGCCCCATGGCCCGGTACTTCGACGTGCACCCGGTTGATCCCCAGCGCCGCGCGATCACGCAGGTGGTCGACCTGGTGCGCGGCGGCGGGTTGATCGCGTATCCCACCGACTCCTGCTTCGCCCTGGGCTGCGGCCTGGGCAACCGCGAGGGCCTCGACCGCATCCGTGCCATCCGCCACCTCGACGACCGGCACCACTTCACGCTGGTCTGCAGCGACTTCGCGCAGCTCGGCCGGTTCGTCAAGGTCGACAACGCGGTGTTCCGGCTGGTCAAGGCGTCGACGCCGGGCAAGTACACGTTCATCCTGCCGGCCACCAGGGAGGTGCCGCGCCAGCTGCTGCACCCCAAGAAGAAGACGGTGGGCGTGCGCATCCCCGAGCACGTGGTGGCGCAGGCGCTGCTCTCCGAGCTGGGCGAGCCGATCCTGTCGAGCACGCTGCTGCTGCCCGACCAGTCCGAGCCCCTGACCCAGGGCTGGGAGATCAAGGAGGAGCTGGACAACGCCGTCGACGCCGTCATCGACTCGGGCGACTGCGGCACCGAGCCGACCACGGTCGTCGACCTGTCCGGCGACGAGCCGGAGATCATCCGCCGCGGCGCGGGCGACCCGTCCCGCTTCGAGTAGCCGGGCTCACGGTCCGAGCCGGAACCGCACGGCCGTCCCGTCCGCACCGGGGTCGATGACGACGTCCGTCGCCAGGCCGCGGATCAGGACGATCCCGCGGCCGCGCGGGCGGTTGTCCGCGGGCTCGGGACGCCAGCGTCCGAAGTCGCGGACCTGCACCGCGAGGGCCCCGCCGGCGTCGCGGGTCACGGCGCACTCGACCTCGCCGGGATCGCCCTCGGGGTAGGCGTGCTCGACGGAGTTGGCCACCGCCTCGCTCACCGCCAGCAGCAGGTCGTCGCGCACGTCCTCGGGCAGCGGGTGCGCATCGGACCAGGCGCGGAGCGCGGCGCGCAGCGGCCGCAGCCGGTCGGGTGCCGCGGGCATCCGGTGCCGGAACGGGGGCGGCAGCAGCCGGACGACGATCATGGCGATGTCGTCGGAGGGTTCGGTCCCGGCCAGGACCCCGTCGTGGAGGTGGTCCAGCAGCGCGTCCGGGCCACCGCGGAACCCGTCGGCGGCGGCCAGCAGGCGGTCGAGGCCCTCGTCGATGACCTCCCCACGCCGTTCGACGAGGCCGTCGGTGTAGAGCAGGATGCTGCTCCCGGCGGCCAGGGTGGTCCGGCCCTCGGTGTAGGGCGGCGGATCGGTGACCCCGAGCAGGGTTCCGGTGGCGTCGGCGAGGTAGGACGCCCGGCCGGCGCCGATGAGGAGCGGCGGCGGGTGCCCGGCGTGGGCCCAGCGCAACCAGCCCGTCACGGTGTCGAGCACCAGGCAGGTCGCGGTGCTGCCGCGGGCCCCCTCGACGCGGCGCGCGAAGCGGCTCAGCAGGGCCAGCGCCTCGGCCGGCCCGTGCCCCTCGCCCAGGTACGCGGCGAGCGCGCTGCGCAGCTGCCCCATCACCGCCGCCGCGCTGGGCCCGTGCCCGACCACGTCCCCCACGACGATCGCGACGTCGCGGGCGTCGAGCTCGATCAGGTCGTACCAGTCGCCACCGGCCCGGGTGCCCTCCGCGGCGGGCAGGTAGCGGACGGCCATGGACAGCGCGGGCAGCACGGGCATCGCGCGCGGCAGGAGGCTGCGCTGCAGCACGTCGGCGATCCGGTGCTCGGTGTGCTGCAGCCGCGAGTTGTCGATGCGCAGCGCCGCCTCGGCCGCGATGCCCTGCAGGAACGTCAGGTCCTCGGGCCGGTAGTGGCGGCCGGACTCCGCGTAGCACAGCAGGAGCGCGCCCAGGGTCGCGCCGGGGCCGCCGAGCGGGACGCTGAGGTACGAGCACGGCGCCAGGGCGGCGACCAGGGCCTGCGCGTCCGGACCGGCCACGCCGTGGCGGATCGTGTCGGGATCGATCCGCTCGATGAGATGTGGCTCGCCGGTGGCGATCGTGCGGGCCACGGCGTGGGTGTCGTCCGCGCGGAGGGCGTGCCGGGCGCGGACCAGCCGCAGCGTCGCGATCTTGCCCGGATCGGCGTGCGCGACGGCGATCGCGCGGGTCGACGCCCGCCCGTCGGGGACCTCGACGGTGGCGAAGTCGGCCATCGCCGGCACCAGCGCGTCGAGCAGGCCCTGCATCTCGCCGGGCTCGTCGTCGGCGCCGGTCATCCGCGTGGAGACGTCGTTGCGCAGCCGTTCCCGGGCGGCCCTGCGTTCGGCCAGGTCGCGCAGCTCGACGGCCGCCTCGTAGAGCCCGGCCCGCTCGATGGCGTGGCCGACCTGCACCGCCATCGCCTCCAGCAGGGCCCGGTCCGCGCGGTCGAAGTCGTGCTCGCCGACGAAGTGCGCGCTGATGTAGCCGATCGTCGTACCGGCGCGGCGCAGCGGCAGGACCGCGGCGGCCTCGTATCCGGTGCCTGCCAGCAGGTCGGCGACCGCGGGGAACCGGTCGACGGCCTCCTGGACGGTCGAGAAGTAGCGGGCCGTGCCGTCGCGTGCCGTGGCCGGGCCGGGCAGCGGCGCGTCGGGGGCGAGGGTGCGGTACCGCGCCGCCGTCTCAGCGGGGAAGCCGCGGGTGATCAGCCGGAACGAGCCGTCCGCGGCCGGCACGCCGACCGACGACCCCGACGCCCCCACGGGCTCCAGCCCCGCCTCGTGCAACGCCGAGATGGCCTCCTCGACCGTGGCCGCGTCGCTCAGGGCGGCGCTCAACCGGGCGAGCAGGTTGCTGCGGCGGTGCTCCTGCCGTTCGACGGCGGCGGCGACGTGCGCGGCCCGGCGCGCCGCCTCGGCCTCGGCGAACCGGATCACCGCGCGCTCCCGCTCGCCGACCTCCACCGCGAGCGCGAGCATCGTGACGATCAGCACCGCGATGAGCAGCTGCACGTAGACGAGGCTGACGGCCGGGGCGAAGCCGAGCCGGGGCAGCAGGCTGTCGTCACCCGCGATCGCCAAGCCGACCAGGAACGCCACCCCCGTGCCCGCCACCGCCACGCCCAGCACGCCGATCCGGAACGCGATCCACACGAACAGCAGGGCGACGCCGTAGATCAGCGGCAGGGCCTGTCCCCACAGCGCGGCGGCCAGCGCGCCGCAGGTGACGGCGACCAGCGCCACCGCCTCGACGAGCCGGGCGCGGACCATGCGGACGGCGGCACCGGACAGGCACGCGACGATGACCCCACCGACGACGAGCACGCCGAGGCCGTCGCCGATCCACCACCGGGCCGCGCTCTCCGCCCAGGTGACCGGCCGGGCGAACAGCATGTCGGTCGTCGCCCCGACGATCGCCCCGAGCAGCGGGGCGCTCACCACCGGACCGGCGACGAACAGCGCCAGGTGCTCGCGGCGGCCGAGGTCGACCCGCCCGCCGCCGAGCCGCAGCAGTGCCGCACCCGCCGCCGGCTCCATGACGTTGGCGAGCGCGAACCCGGCCGCCGCGGCGATCCCGAGCCCCTGGACCACGTCCACCGTGAACTCCGCCGCCGCCGCGGCTCCGAGCACCACGGCCCACCGTCGGCGGCCGCACGCCACGAGCGCGCCCAGGGTGAGGCCGGCGCTCGGGAAGAACACCGGCAGGCCGATCCCGAGCGCGTCGAACCAGGCGAAGGCGATGAGCGTGCCCGCCGTGTAACCACCCGCCACGACCGCGAACAGGACACCGGCGGGCCACCGGGCGGGCGGCCCGCCCCACGGGACCGGGGACGGCTCGGCGGCGCCGGGCCGTACAGCGGTCCCGACCAGCCGGCCGATGTCGCGGATCAGGTGCCCGCCCTTCTCGGGTGGGTGGGCTCGACGGCTCGGTGCACAGCGGAACCGTATCCGGCGTTCCCCGCGCGGGCTACGTCCTCCGGGCCGAACCTCAGCCGCCCGCCATGGCCCCCACCACCAGGAACGGCTCCACCCCGCGCGCCACGGCGTCGGGCAGCGGCGCGTCGGGCGCCTCGTGCGACAGGTCCTGCTCGCAGGCGAAGAACCGCACGAACGGGCGGCGGCGCAGCGTGCGGTGGTCGCGGATGGTGCCGCGCAGCACCGGGTGGCGGGCTTCCAGCGCGTCGAGGACGGCGGCGGTGGTGACCGGATCGCCGACCTCCAGCTCGACCACGCCGTCGACCTCGGCCAGCCTCCGCAGGTGGGTCGGGAGCTTGACGATGATCATGGCAACGTCTGCACCTCCACCGACAGGACGGTCGGGAGGTCCCGGACGATCGCCGACCAGCTGTCGCCGCCGTCGGGGGAGACGTACACCTGGCCGCCCGTGGTGCCGAAGTAGACGCCGCAGCCGTCGAGGGAGTCGACGGCCATCGCGTCGCGCAGCACGTTGACGTAGCAGTGCTCCTGCGGCAGCCCGTTGGTCAGCGGCTCCCACTCGTGCCCACCGGTTCGGCTGCGGTAGACGCGCAACCGCCCGTCGGGCGGGACGTGCACGGCGTCGCTGGTGATCGGCACGACGTAGACCGTCTCGGGCTCGTGGGCGTGCACGTCGATCGGGAACCCGAAGTCCGACGGCAGGTCGCCGCCGATGTCCTGCCAGCTCTCGCCGGCGTCGTCGCTGCGCATGACGTCCCAGTGCTTCTGCATGAACAGCGTGTCCGGCCGCGACGGGTGCCGCGCCAGGTGGTGCACGCAGTGGCCCACCTCGGCGTCCTCGTCCGGGATGCCCTCCGAGCGCAGCCCCCGGTTGGCCGGGCGCCAGCTCTTGCCGCCGTCCTCGGTGCGGAACACGCCGGCCGCGGAGATCGCGACGTGCATGCGGGCGTCGTCGCGCGGGTCGACGACGATCGTGTGCAGGCACATCCCGCCCGCCCCCGGCTGCCACGACGGGCCGGAGCCGTGGCCGCGCAGACCCGGCAGCTCGTTCCAGCTGCGGCCGCCGTCGACCGAGCGGAACAGGGCGGCGTCCTCGACCCCGGCCAGCACCGTGTCCGGGTCGGTGAACGACGGCTCCAGGTGCCAGACGCGCGCGAACTCCCACGGGTGCGGCGTGCCGTCGTACCACTGGTGGGTGCCCGCGTCGCCCTCGTAGGCGAACGCGTTGCCCACCGGTGCCCAGCTGGTGCCACCGTCGTCGGACCGCTGGATGACCTGCCCGAACCAGCCTCCGGACTGCGAGGCGAACAACCGGTCCGGTTCCGCGGGCGAGCCGGTGAGGTGGTAGATCTCCCAGCCCGCGAAGTGCGGGCCGTCCACCTTCCACCGCTTGCGCGCCCCGTCCGCGGTGAGCACGAAGGCCCCCTTGCGCGTGCCGACCAGTACCCGAACTCCTGTCATGACGACTCCTCTCCGCAGGGTGGACCGGCGGCGCGCCCCGAACTCATCGGACCGGGGTTGCCGGACGGTCACAACTCCCTGATCTCCGAACGAGACCAAGATGTCGCCCGGGAGAGTCCCGCCGGTCGTCCGGCCGCGCCAGTATTCGGGACGAGCCGGGCCCGCTGGGGCCTGCAGTGACGAGGAGTCCCCATGAACGCCCCCTACGGCCCGCCCCAGCCCGGCCCCTACGGGCCCCCGCCCCAGTACGGCGCGCCCCAGTACGGCGCGCCCCAGTACGGGCCGCCCGCGGGTGGTCCGCCGCCGTACGGACCCCCGCCGTACGGGCCGCCGCCGCAGCCGCCGCGCAAGAGCAATACCGGCAAGATCCTGCTGATCGTGCTCGGGGTGTTCCTCGTGCTGGTCGTGGGCGCCGTGATCGCCGTGAGCGCCCTGATCGGGAGCGTCGCGAACAAGGTCGGCGACATCGCGGGCGGCACCGGCGTGGGCTGCGACGCGGTGTCCACCGACGACGTGGACGCGGCGCTGGGCGGCACGTACGACGTCATCCAGCTCGGCGGCGGGATCGGCGCCATGGCGGCGCCGGTGCTGGACTCCCGCGTGCTCGCCGACGCCCCCACCTGCTGGGCCGTGGAGAGCGGCAACAGCTCCGGCAAGCTGGCCCGCGTCGCCCGGTACTCCGGCGGCGACGCCGCGGCCCGCTTCGCGAAGGAGAGGACCGCCGCGCAGGGCACCACCGAGGACCGTGGCAACGGCCTGTCGGTGTCCACCGAGGGCTACTTCGCCGGGCCCGTGCAGGCCGGTGACGAGGCGTTCTGCACCAGCGGGGACCCGCTGGGCTCCGCGGGCGCCCTGGTGCGCCGCGGCGACACGCTCATCTACGTCTCCACCACCGCGGCGGGCGACGGCGCGGCGTCGATCCCGCAGATCGGCGTCGACGACAGCGGCACGATGACCTTCGCGACCGACAAGGCCAACTGCGAGAAGGCCGTGGCCCTCGCGGCGAAGGTCAAGTAGAACCGCATCGAGCCCGCGCGATGCGCCCAGGAGGCGCCCTGGACCGCATCGAGCCCGCGCGATGCTCTCCACGTATCGTGGGGCGGTGAGTGTTGTCTCCGCCCAGGCCGCCCGCCGCCGTACGTTCGCGGTGATCAGCCACCCCGACGCGGGCAAGTCGACGCTCACCGAGGCGCTCGCCCTGCACGCCTCGGCGATCGACACGGCGGGCGCCGTCCACGGCAAGTCGGGCCGCGCCGGCGTCACGTCGGACTGGATGGAGATGGAGCGCAAGCGCGGCATCTCCATCACCTCCGCGGTGCTCCAGTTCTCCTACCGCGACCACGTGATCAACCTGCTCGACACCCCCGGCCACGGCGACTTCTCCGAGGACACCTACCGGGTCCTCGCCGCCGTCGACGCCGCGGTGATGCTGCTCGACGCGGCGAAGGGCCTGGAGCCCCAGACGCTCAAGCTCTTCGACGTCTGCCGCAGCCGCGGCGTCCCGGTGCTCACGTTCGTCAACAAGTGGGACCGGCCCGGCCGCGAGGCGCTCGAGCTGCTCGACGAGGTGGAGCAGACCATCGGGCTGCGGCCGATGCCGGTCACCTGGCCGCTGGGCATCGCGGGCGACCTGCGCGGCGTCGTCGAGGTGGGCACCGGCGAGCTGCGCCGCTACGCGCGCACCGCGGGCGGCGCCACCCGAGGTGCGGTCACGATCGTGCCGCCCGAGCAGGCCGCCGCCGAGGAGCCCGACCACTGGCCTGCCGCGCAGGAGGAGATCTCGCTGCTGGAGGAGATCGGCGCGCAGTTCGACGAGAAGGACTTCCTCGCCGGCATCGCCACTCCGGTGCTGTTCGGGGCGGCCATCCAGGGCGTGGGCGTCGGACGGCTGCTCGACGCGCTGGTCGATCTCGCGCCCGCCCCCGAGGCCCGCGAGGACGCCGACGGCGAGCCGCGCCCGCTCGACACCCCGCTGTCCGGGCTGGTGTTCAAGGTGCAGGCCGGCATGGACCGCTCCCACCGCGACCGGATGGCGTTCGTCCGCATCGCTTCGGGCCGGTTCGAGCGCGGCATGGTGCTCACCCACGCCGCCACCGGACGCCCGTTCGCCACCAAGTACGCCCAGGCCGTGTTCGGGCAGACGCGCACCACGGTGGAGGAGGCGTTCCCCGGCGACATCGTCGGCCTGGTCAACGCGGGCGCGCTGCGTCCGGGCGACACGCTCTACGCGTCGGATCCCGTGCAGTTCCCGACCATCCCCAGCTTCGCGCCGGAGTACTTCTCGGTGGTCCGCGGCGCCGATGCGGGCCGGTTCAAGCAGTTCCGGCGCGGCATCGAGCAGCTCGACTCCGAGGGCGTCA
>CAXTTN010000028.1:15033-33542 GCA_964247105.1 uncultured Pseudonocardia sp. | reverse complement strand
GCAGCTCACCGGATCACCTCCACCGCGGCGCAGCGGCGGAACAGGTGGTCGAGCAGTGCGGCGTGCAGTGCCGAACCCTCCTGCCGGAGCAGCTCCACCGGCCCGGTCGCCTCGATCCGGACGGACGCGCCGCACTGCGGGCAGTCCACGGCCGTCGCGGTCCCGTCCCGGTGCGCCCTGCGCAGGGCGTCCGCCGCGGCCGCGTGCAGCCGGTGGCGGCTGACCCCGCGGCGCCGGAAACCGCTGCGCGGGTCCTCCTGTCCCTCTCCCTCTCCGGGTGGGGTGCTGGTCATGGTGGGTCTCCCTGCAGGTGAGATCGGCCCACCGCCGGGATCCGTCGCGCGGTGTGCCCGGCCCGATGGGTCGGGCCGGGCACACCTGGGCGGCGGCGTCACGCCCCGACACCGGTCGTCGCGCCGGGCGTCACGCCGCGGGTCCGACCGTCCGGTCCGGGTAGGGAGCGGACGATCCAGCTTCTCTCCGCGGCCACTGTGTCCGATGTCACCGAAGGGGACCCTCGGGCGGATCGGTTGCCCACTCTGGCCTGCAGGTACTACCTGTTCTCGTAGGCCCCCAGGTCCGGGGCGGCACCGGCCGGCCGCCGGGCCCCGCGGAGGTCGTTCACCGGCACCAGCGGTCCGGTGGCCGCGTCGATGCCGGGGCTCCCCGCCTTCAGGCGGAAGTCCCGCCCGGCCGGGTCGACGAACATCGGGTCGCCCTCGGTCAGGTTCTTGCCGAGCGTGACCTGCGGTCCGCCGACGATCGCCTTCTGCCCGGCAGGCGGCACGGCCACGTTGCCGGCCGCGGTCACGTTCGCCGAGGCGACCAGCGTGATCTCCCCGTCCTTGGTGATGTTCGCGTTGTGGTAGGTCGTGTTGTTCAGGACCTGCACGTTGTCGCTCTTGAACACGTTCACCCCGCGGCCGCCGCTGTTGACCGACACGTTGTTCTCGATCAGCGTCTTGCCGAGGTAGGGGCCGTCACCGAAGTCCACGTTGCCCGAGTCGATGATGATCGCGTTGCCGTCGACGACCTTGCCGACCTTGAACCACGGCACGACCTGCTTGTTGTCGGCGACGTAGTTCTGCCGGATGATCATCTTGAGGCCGGTGCTGCGGTCGGAGTTCGCGCTGCGCAGGAACGAGATCCCGCTGCAGCCGTACGGCGAGTAGAAGGCGTTGCCCGTGACGATGTTCCGCTCGACGGTGACGTAGTCGGCCTCGAGCCCCGAGATGCCGCCGCCGGGGAACTTGTCGACGACGTTCTCCCGGATCACCACGTGGTGGGGACGGGCCTTGTGGTCGCCGATCGTGATGCCGCTGCCGCTGGTCGCCGGGTTGTTCGTGTTGAGCTTCTGCGCCATGGCGTAGCTCTCGGTGATCTGGTCGCGATGACCCTCGAGCGTCAGGCCCTGGATGACGACGTAGGACCCCGTGATCAGGATCGCGTTCCAGGTCTTCGTGGTGGACGCGATCGTCGGCCGCGCGTTCGGGGCCGCGACGATCGTGATCGGTCGGCCGTCGGTGCCGCTGCGGGACACCGAGACGATCGTCGGCCCGGTGTTCGTGTAGGTGCCGTTCTTGACCAGGACGGTGTCGCCCGGCCCGGCCGCGTCCACGGCCTTCTGGATGGTCTTCACGGCATCACCCTCGGAGGCCCCGGCATGGCCGTCGTTGCCGTCGGTCGCCGACACCCAGATGTAGCGGCCGCTCGCCGACGGCGCCAGGCCGGTGGACCGGGCCGGCATGGCCGAGCCGGAGACCGGACCCGGGTCCGGCCCGGGGGGCAGGGTCGGACCGGGGGTGGAGGTGGGAGCGGGGGTGCCGGTCGGAGCAGGGGTGCCGGTCGAGGTGGGGGCCGCTGACGAGGTGGGGGCCCCTGACGAGGTCGGGGCCGGTGACGACGTCGGGGCGCCGGTCGAGGTGGGGGCGGCGGTGGAGGTCGGCACCCCGTTGCGGAGGCCGTCCAGGGCGGGACCCACATCCTCCGGGGTGCACGCCACACCACCGAGCAGCGACATCGACACGACCACGGTCGCGAGCACCGCGGACCGGTGCCGGGGGATGCGGCACGATCCGCCGCCACGCGACGATCTGACAGGAATCAACGCATTCACTCCAGGACTCGGCGTCACCCGGACGCGGTTCGACACCAGCGGTACCGGTCACCGCCCGACGGCGGGTGACCGGTCACGCCCGCGTACGACGGCAGGCGCGGAACATCCGCAGGGCCGACACGGACGTGCAACAGCACATGACGGGACCGGGCGGTCCCGTCGCTGTGACGGGTCGGCGCCGACGGGGTCGGGCCGCGTCACAGCTTCGAAGAACACGTGGGGAGCGTGTGCGTCGATCATGGCGGGAGAACCGCGGAGCCGGGCACTGCCCGGGTGGACATTCTCCACCGCCGGCCTGCCCATGTTGACCCGAACCGGCGGCGTGTGCACGACCGCTGTGGACGGGCACGGGGTGGACCCGAGTCGCCGGCCTCCTCGGGAAGGCCGGCCCACCACATCGGCCTGGTGTTGAGCGGTCCGTCAACGCGGGTCGCGCCGATGTGCGGGCGGCCCACCGGATCACCTCCACCGCGGCGCAGCGGTGGAACAGTTGGTCGAGCAGCGCGGCGCACGGCAACGGTCCGGCGGCGCCGAGTGCGCGGATATCCGTACCGGCCTGCCGGGGCCAGCACCGGTTTCGCGGTCGTCACGGGCACCCGGACGGTCTGATCGCCGGCTTCGTGGAGAGGTCCGCGACCGGCGCGGCCAGCGGCAGGTCACAGTGGACGGAGACCCGGAGCGACTCTTCTGGGATCGACCGGACCGAGTGCGTGTTTCCGGACGCCCCGCAGGCCTCCCGCACGACGACCGGTGCCGCCTCATCGCCGACGGGGCCGGCGGTACGTCGGGTCCGATCAGCAGGGACGGTGGTCCGGAGCCTGGCCGGCGTCGGCCCGCCGCCTGCTACGCGCCGCCCGCCGTGGCCCTTGCCCGCCCCAGCAGGAGGCCGAGCAGGGTGACGACCAGCCGTTTGACCGACTCGCGGTCTCGCGCGTCGACCGCGACGACCGGCACCTGCGGGTCGACGTTCGTGGACGTGCGGGCCTGCGCGAGGGTCAGGTTCCGGCGGCCCTCGAACTGGTTGACCGCCACGACGAACGGCAGCCCGATGCGCTCGAAGTAGTCGAGCGCGACGAAGCAGTCCTCGATGCGTTCGGTGTCGACGATGACCAGACCGCCGAGGGCGCCGGCGACCAGGTCGTTCCACATGAAGCTGAACCTGTCCTGTCCGGGGGTGCCGAACATGTACAGCACGATGCTGCCGTCGATCGTCACGCGCCCGAAGTCGAAGGCGACCGTGGTCGTCGTCTTCGCGTCGCGGTGGCCCCGGTCGTCCACCCCCGAGGCTGCGGTCGTCATCGCGGCCTCCGTCGTCAGCGGGTCGATCTCCGACAGCGCGGCGATGGCCGTGGTCTTGCCGACCCCGAACCCACCCGAAACGATGATCTTCACGGGCACGAGGGGGGTGGGACGGGCCGGCGTCACGCCCCCGACCGCCTGATCAGAGTGCAACGACACCGTGCATCAACCTCTCCAGGAACTCCACGTCGTTCGCCGGGTCCCGAGGTGCCGGCGCCGTCCCCTCGACGAGCCCGGCCGACAGGAGGTCGGCCACCAGCACCCGGACCACGCCGATCGGGAGCTCGAGGTGCGCGGACACCTCGGCCACCGATCGGGGACGCGCGCACAGCCGCAGGATCTGTGCGTACTCGAACGACGCCGGCGCCGCGCGACCGTGCGGGGTGGTGGCGAGGATGGTCTCCCACGGCAGGTCGATCCGGCCGCGGGCGCGGCCCCCGGTCATCACGTACGGGCGCACCGGGTTGTCGGCGGCGTGATCGGCCGATGCGTCGTCGGGAAGCCGACTCACTGTACGAGCCGCGCCTTCATGCGTTCCACGAGCTGCGGCGTGAGCAACGCGCCGACGCGTTGGACCAGCATGGCGCTCTCGTAGCCGATCAACCCGAGATCGCCGCCGCGCTCGGTGACCACGCCGAGGCACGACCCGTCCCGGATCGCGGTGACCAGGAGGTACCCCGCCCCGAACTCGATGATCACCTGGTGCATCGACCCCTTGGCCAGCAGGCGCGCGGTGCTCACGGCGAGGCTGGTCAGGGCCGAGATCGCGGCGGCGAGCTTCTCCATGGTGGCCCGGTTCAGCGACGAGGAGACGGCGATGAGCAGCCCGTCGGAGGAGACCCCGATCGCGCCCTCCACGCCGGGCGTCGCGGCCGTGAACCCTTCGAGCAACCAGTCGACATCGGCGCCGTCGTCGCGCCGCCGCTCGGGCCGGTGGTCGTAGACGCTGGTCATCAGGCCCCCTCCTGCTCGTCGTCGAGCAGATCGGCGTCGCGCGCGTTCCGGTTCTGTGCCCGCGCGCTCTCCACCCCGGCCGCGAGGGCGGTGAGCTGCGAGCGGACGTGAGCCGGTTCGGGCGCGGCCTGGGCGGCCTCGGACCAGCCCACGTCGTCGGTGTCGGGAAGCTGCGCGCCGCGGACGCGTCGCGGGATCACGGTGTCGTCCACCGGCTCGGGATCGGCGTCGACGACCCGCGGCGCCTGCTGTGGCGGCTGCTGGGCCACTCTCTGTGGCACCTGCTGGGGCGCCTGTCGGGGCGCCGCCCGGACCGGCAGCGGTTGCACGGGGAGCGGTTGGGCGGGGAGCGGCTGAACGGGGAGGGGGGTCGCGACGGTCGGGAGCTCGTCGACGATCTCGATCCCGGCGGAGACGACCATCGTCCGGGGCAGGATCACCGTCGCGGTGACGCCCCGCCCGGCGGACTGCTCCAGCAGCACCTCGATCCCGTGGCGTGCGGCGAGCCTGCCCACCACGTGCAGGCCGAGCACGTTCGTGTAGGTGCGCAGCTCGGCCGCCCGCTGGATGCGGTCGTTGGCCTCCTGCATCTCGGCGCTGGTCATGCCGACACCCCGGTCGACGACCCGCAGCCGGTACCGGTCACCCATCTGCTGGCCGACCACCGCGACCTGCGTCGACGGGGGCGAGAAGCGGGTGGCGTTCTCCATCAGCTCGGCCAGGAGGTGCACGAGGTCGGAGACGCCGATGCCGGCCACGAACGCGTGCTCGACCATGTACGGGTCGACGCGCACGTACTCCTCGATCTCCGACAGGGCGGCCCTGATCACGTCCACCACGGCGGCCGGCCGGGTCCCGGCGCTGCTCTGCCGGGCGCCGGCCAGCACCAGCATGCTCTCGGCGTTGCGACGGACGCGGGTCGTGACGTGGTCGATGCGGAACAGCGCGGCGAGGACGTCCGGGTCGCGCTCCTGCGACTCGAGCACGGTGATGTAGCCGAGCGTCCGCTTCAGCAGGCTCTGGTTGCGGCGGCCGAGGTCGATCAGCATGGCGGACGTCGCTCGCTCGTACCGGTGCTGCTCGACCGCCAGGGAGACCGCCCGCGACTGCATGGTGGTCAGCGCGTCACCCAGCTCGCGCAGCTCGTCACGGGTGTGCACCTCGATCGACGGTGGCTCGGGTGGCTCGGCGTCCGCTTCGAGCTGCCTGACCGCGCCGATCGTGCCGGGCAGGGTCTCGTACGCGGCCCGGTACGCGGCGCGCGTGAGGTTCCTGATGGGCAGGACGATCCCGCGGATGGTGAACAGGAACACCATGATCACGAGGAGCAGTGCCACCGAGGCGACGATCAGCAGCACCTGCTGCCGGCCGGCGACGCGGGAGTTCTCGGCCGCGGCGCGGTCGGCGATCGTCGTCTCGATGCGTTGCACGATCTTCGTGAGCTCGGCGTCGAGGGGCCGGTCCCGGCCCCGCACCGCGCGGTCGGGCACCCGAGGGTCCACGGCGCCGCCGGCGATGAACGGCACCAGGGCGGCCTCGTAGTCGCGGTTGAGCTTGTCGTGGTCGGCGCGGAAGGCGGTCAGCTCCGCGCGCACGACGTCGTCGTCGGTGGTCCGGAAGACCTCGTCGGACGCCTGCTGGACGAGGACGATCTGCTGGCGGAACTGTCCCAGGTAGTTGTTGAGGTCCTTGGGGTCGAAGCCCCGCAGCAGGACGTCCTTCCAGTCCTGCACCTGCAGCTTGAACTCCACCTGGATCCGCGCTGCCGAGCTCGCGCTGTTCTCGGTCCTGCTGGACAGGATCCCCTCGTAGTTGGCCGCCACGGAGCGCAGGTCGCCGTAGAGGACCGCGGACATCGCGACCAGGATCACGATCATCGACGCCATGATCGCCACCAGCTTGGTGCCGATCGAGATCTTCAGGTTCTCGATCGCGGCACCGATCGACCGCGGTGCCGCGACCTGCAGCCGGTGGCCTTCCGTCCGTTCGGTGGTCATCGGAACGCGGGCCCGTGCCGGAGGAGGTCCGCGAGCTCGGTCACCACGGTCCGCGGTCCGTCGGCGGGTGGCCCGGGCCTCTCTCCGGACCCGATCCTCGCGGTGATGCCGTCCGCGTCGTGGACGACCCGCACGTGCCACCGGTGGTCCGGGCCCGCCGAGACGCAGAGCTCGGCGTCGGGGGAGTGCGACACCACGGCGAGCAGCGCCCGCGCCGCGGCCATCAGGAGCCCGTCCGGGTCGAGTGCGGTGTCCTCCACCTGCCCGAGCAGATCACGCAGGGCTCCGGTGGCGTCCGCGACCGCGCTGACCCGCGAGCGAGCCGCGTCGTGCCGGTCCAGTCGGTGCACGTGGGCCATGGACTCTCCCGATGTTCTCGACGCCGTAGCAGGCGTTGGTCGCGGACGTTAGACGCGGTCCGACCCCTGCGACCTGCTCTGATCCGGCCGTCCTGCAGTCCGGGGCTGCCCATCTGGGCAATCGGCCCCGGCCCGCCTCAGGCGAGCCGCGTCACCGGCAGCGGGTGCCCCCGTCGACGGCGCTGGCCGCCGTGAGCCCGGCGTCGAACGTGTAGGTGAGGGGGAACGGCGATCCGCCGTCGCAGGTCAGCGCCTTGCGATCGGTTCCACGCGGAGCGAACCACGATCGGACGCCGACCCGCACCGTGCCGCCGGTGGCCGCCAGCGAAGTCACCAGCAGGGAGTTGACCTTGCCGTTGTTCAACGAGGTCAGCCAGGTGCCGGTGCCGGGGCGACCGGCACCGGTCGCGGGGTCGATCCCGATCACGACCGCCACCTTCGGGCCGCCGCCCCCGCCCGGGCTGGCGTCGGCGTAGCTGCGCAGCCAGCCGCTGCCGGTGAAGCGCCGCAGGTCCTGCGCCGCGTCGCCCTGGGCGCCGGTCGCGCTGAAGACGCCGAGCAGCAGGTCGCCCGACCAGAGCAGGCCGTAGCCCCGACCGTCGTCGCCGCTGCGCTCGTAGTCGTCGTGACACCACGTCTGGCGGCCGGCGTCGAACCGCACCATCACCGGGTCCTGGTTGTTCCCGCTCGCCTGGCGCGCCCCGATGTACACGACGGCGGACCCCTGGCGGACCCTCGGCGCTCCGGACGCCGCCACGGCGGCCTCGCTCTGCCCGCAGCTGATCGCGAACAGGTTGGCGTCCCGGACGTCGGAGTCCGCTCCGGACGGGGTCGGGGCCGGGGTGGTCGGCGCGGTGGTCGGCGCTGTGGTCGGCCCCGGGGTCGTCGCGGTGGTCGGGCCCGGGGTCGTCGTGGTGACGGCCGTCGGCCCCGGGGTCGTCGTGGTGACCGCCGTCGGCGCCGTTGTCGGTTCCGTGGTCGGCGTCGCCGCGACCGGGCTGCTGGTGGACGCCGACAACGCCGGGGTATTCGGGATCACGTCCTCCGGCACCGGATAGCGGCAGGATACGGACAGCGTCGCCGCGAGAGCCATTATGGCAAAACGGGCGCAGGTGCGAGGGAGCATTTCGCGACCGTATCGGGAGGTCACCGAACAGTTCGACGGTGGCACGTGGGCAATTCCGGCGCGAATTCTGCAACAATGAGCCGTGGCGCTGATGGCGGGCGCCGGGCCGCGCGACGGTGGGAGCCCGGCCGGTCCTGGACCCAAGGAGTGTCCGGACCGGCCGAGCCACACCGGGCGGTTGAAGGGAGGGGAGCCCGCACCGCCCGTCGTGTGCCGGTCTCCGACCCCCCGGCGGCCCCCGCGCGTAGGGGCGCCGGCACCGGCACCCGTCGTGGATCGACCAGCGATCCGTTCGCAACGCTAATGCGCGGTGAGCGGGAATCGAGGCGCATCGTGGTGCTTCCGGGGCCGCGTTTTGCCCACATGGGCAATGCCCCCGTCGAGACCCCCCAGACGGGAACGGCGCATTCGTGACACCGGGCCGGTCGGCGGCCGCCCTCAGCCCAGCCGGGTGTTCAGCACCCCGAAGAGGTCCTGGACTGGCCCGGTCACGGTCTTGTCGCCGTCGAAGATCAGGATGGCCACCGCGATGTGCCGGCCGGGGACGACGGCCAGGATGCTCTGGGCGCCGAGGGCGTGCCCGATGTGGCCGAAGGCGTCCCCCAGCCCGAGCGTCTGGCTGAACAGCATGGTGCCCAGGACGTACCGGTAGCCCTCGTCGACCTGGTCGGAGCCGGTGGGTGTGGTCATGACGACGACGTCGTCGGGCGGCAGGACGCGCGCGCCGTAGAGGTCGTAGCCCCAGCGGGCGACGGTGAGGGCATCGGTGGCGGCGGCGTCCGGGACGCCGGGGAGGTCGGCCCCGGGCACCGGTTGCCCGGTCACCCGCTCGATCGCGTGGTCCAGCAGCTGGAAGCTCAGGTCGGGGTAGGTCACCTGCAGGCCGAGGAACTGCCGCACGGTCGCGTTGTTGCGGCCCAGGCCGCGGGCCACGTAGGTGGACAGCGGCGCGTCGAGATCCATCCGCCGGCCGTCCGCGAGGTGGAGGACCTCGGCGGCGACGACGGTGTTGGCGATGCCGGCGATCGCCGACCGGGACGCGGGGCCCAGCGGCGCGCCGTGCTCGTCCACGCCCGCCGTTCCCGTCCAGGTCCCGCGGTCGGTCACCACGGCGGCGGTGATGCCGGCCGCGCCCGCCCGCGACTCGGGGAACAGGGCGTCGGTGTGCACCGCGCGGTCCAGCACGGCCTGGAACCCGTCGACGGCCGCGATCGGCAACGGCGTCGGGGGCGGATCGGGGAACGTCGGCCAGACGAACAGGACGGGCGGCAGCGGTGGCGCGACCGGCGGGGGTGGGGGTGCCGTGCACGCGACGGCCAGCAGCAGCGCGAGCACCGCGAGGCGCGCGAGCGATGCCACGGGCCACCTCCCCGTGGTCGCCGTCGACTGCCGCTCAGCCTGCTCCGCGTGGCCGGCCCTGTCCACCCGCCGGCAGCCGGCGGGCCGACCGCGCGAACTCCTGGGCCGGGGGGAGAGCGGGTGGGTCGGTGATCGCCGGCTCGGGACGTGCGGCCGCGCCCAGCGCGGTTCCGCGTCCCCGTTCGCCGATCATGCCGGGCGGCGTCAGTAGCCGGGCTCGGCCGCCACCGTGACCGCGCCGCGGACCGTGGCGATCCGTTCGGCCACGGCCTGCCGGACGATCCCGACGTCGTTGCCGGGCGTGACCAGGTGGAAGCCGATCCCGGCGAGCTCGGCGGCCATGGCGGCGTCCAGGCTGAACGCGCCCGCGAAGCGCCCGGCCGCGCGGGCGGTCGCGGCGACGTGCCGGAGCGCGGCCAGGGTGGCGGGTGGCGGCCGCAGCTGGCCCGGCTGCTCGCCCAGGGAGAGGGCGAGGTCGTTGGGGCCGACGTAGACGCCGTCGATGCCGGGCACGGCGAGGATCGCGTCGAGGTTCTCCAGTGCGGTGGCCGACTCGATCATCGCCCAGGCGAGCACCGTGGCGTCGGCGTACCGGGGGTAGTCGGAGCCGCCGTAGAGCAGGGCACGCGCCGGCCCGTAGCTCCGCAGACCCGTCGGTGGGTAGCGGCACGCGCTCGCGAAGGCCTGCGCGTCGGCGACCGTGTCGACGGCCGGGCAGATGATCCCGTAGGCGCCCGCGTCGAGCAGCTTGCCGATGACGGCCGCGTCGTGCGACGGGACCCGGACCATCGGGGTGGCCGGACCGGCACCGACGGCATGGACGAGCGCGATGGCCCGCTCCATCCCGAACATGCCGTGCTGGAAGTCGGCGCAGACGGTGTCGTAGCCGCTGTGCGACAGGACCTCGGCGAGGTAGGCGCTGTCGGTGGAGACACAGCCGCACACCGCGGTGCCGCCCGAGTCCATGACGGTACGCAGGGTGTTGGTCCGCACCGGGTTCCCTCCCTCGTTGTCGACAAGCCTAGTGCCCCGCCTCGGCTGACGGTGGCCGTCAGCCGGCCCGGGGAGCGGCCCGGTGGCGCCCGGCCGAGCGGGACGCGACGGCGTCGAGCGCGTCGAGCGTGGCGTCGTCGAGCGTGATGCGGCCGGCGGCGACGTTCGCGTCGAGGTGGTCGGCGTCCGCGGTGCCGGGGATGAGCAGCACGTTCGGGGCGTGGTGGAGCAGCCAGGCCAGGCCGACCTGCGACGGTGTGATTCCGAGGGCCCGCGCGGCCTCCTGTACCGCGGGCTCGTCGGTGACCTTCGGGATGCCGGGGTACGAGCCGCCGAGCGGGAAGTACGGCACCCAGGCGATGCCCTCGGCCACGCAGAGCTCCAGCATGTCCTCGTCGGTGCGTGTGACGAGGCTGTAGGCGTTCTGCACGCAGACGATGCCCGCAGGGAGCGCGTGCCGCAGCCCGTCGAGCGTCACGCTGCTCAGCCCGATGGCCCCGATCTTGCCCTCGTCGCGCATCGCGACCATGACGGCGAGCTGGTCGTCGATGTCCACCGCCTGGTCGCCCTCGGCGCGCAGCCCGGGGCCGGTGTCGAGGCGGCGCAGGTTGACGACCGGGACCTGCTCCACGCCGAGGCTGCGGAGGTTGTCCTCGACGCTCGCGCGCAGCTCGTCGGGTCGCTGGGCGGGACGGAGGGGGAGCGGCCCGACCGGATCGGGGTCCGCTCCCACCTTGCTGACGACCAGGACGCCGTCCTCCGGGCCGAAGGCCTCGCGGAGGAGCCCGTTGACGAGGCCGTGGCCGTAGAACTCGGCCGTGTCGACGTGGTCGACGCCGAGCTCGACCGCGCGGCGCAGCAGGGCGATCGCCGCGGGGCGGTCGTCGCGCAGGCGTTCGAGCTGCATCGCGCCGTAGCCGACGCGGGACACGGGGGGGAAGTGGGTCATCGAACGTCCGTCCGTCTACGATGCGAGAGAAGCGGAGGTTCCTCCGCTCAGTCGACCGTACCATTAACGGAGGTGTCTCCGCTTGTCTGCCGGACGTCCACTCCGGGCGGATGCCCAACGCAACCGCGACCAGCTGGTCGACGTCGCCCGTGCCGCGTTCGCCGCCGCCGACGACGCCGTCCCGCTCGAGGGCATCGCCCGTGACGCGGGGGTCGGGATCGGCACGCTGTACCGGCACTTCCCCACCCGCGAGGCGCTCGTCGAGGCGGTCTACGCGGCCGAGCTCGACGACGTCGTCGCGAGCGCCGCCGTGCTGCTCGACGAGCTCTCACCCGATGTCGCGCTGCGGGCGTGGATGGACCGCTACGCGGCGTTCGTCGCGACGAAGCGGGGGATGTTCGACACGCTCCGGGCCGGCTGGGCCTCGGGGCGCATCGCCACGCCGGCCACCCGCGAGCGGATCACGTCCGCGATCGGGTCGATCCTCGCGGCCGGGGCGCGGGCGGGAACGCTCCGCGCCGACGTCGCACCCGAGGACGTCACCGCGATGGTGTTCGGCGTGTTCCTCTCGACCGCGGCCACCGGCACGCCGGAGCAGGTCGGGCGGTTGCTCGACCTCGTCGCGGATGCCGTGGGGACGCGGTCGTGAGGCACGATGCGCGGGTGAACGCTTCCCTGGCGTGGCTCCGCCGGCGTGATCCCGGGCTGGCGACGGTGCGGCGCGCGGCGCGGGTGATGCTCGTGGCCTGCGTGGGCTTCTACTTCTGCCGCTACGTCCTCGGCAACCCCGGCATGGCCCCGTACGCGCTGTTCGGCGCCGTTGCGCTGGGCGCGCTGTCGCAGATCCACGGCAGCCCGGGGCAGCGGGCCCGCACGCTGCTCGCGGTGCTGCCCGTCGGCTGGGTGCTCATCACGGCAGGCACCCTGCTGTCGGTGAACACCGCCGCGGCCACGGCGGGCATGTTCGTGCTCGGCTTCGCCGTCAGCTACGTCGGGGTGGGCGGCCCGCGCCTCGTCGGCCTGGCCGCCGGCACGCAGTTGCTCTACATCCTGCCCTGCTTCCCGCCGTACGACCCCGGGTCGCTGGTCTGGCGGCTCGCCGGGCTCACCCTCGCGGTGCTGCTGCTCGCGGCGGCCGAGCTGGTGCTCTGGCCGGACCCGCCGCCCGTGCCGTACACGGAGAAGCTGGCCGACGCCGTGGCCGCGCTCGCCGGCTGCATGGTGGCGGTGGCGGACCGCTGGTCGGGCCATCCGGACGCCCGCGAGCGGCTGGCCGCGCTGCTCCCGCACGCCGCCGACGCCGCCGACGCGCTCCGGCCCTCGCGGCTGCCACCCACGCAACGCCCGGCGTCGGCGGGCCGCCGGGACCGGGCGCTGACCTCGGCGTCGGGCACCGCGCGCCTGCTGCTGGGCCGCACCCTCGACCTCCATCTCGCCGAGGACCGCGACGCCGTCGACCTGCCGGCGGCGGCCGCGCTGCTGCGGCAGGTGGCGTCCTGTGCCGACGCCGCCGCGGAGTGGCTGCGGGGCGCCGGGCCGGTGCCCGACACCGATCGCATCGCCGCCGCGCTGGTGGAGTTCCGTGCCGCGCGCGCCGCCACCTCGCCCGACGGCATCCCGTCCGACCGGCTGCGGCTCGGGTCGCTCGCCCTGAGCCTCGGCGAGTGGACGAAGTCGCTGGTGGCCGCGGTCCGGATCGCCGCGGGCGCCCCGGTGGGGCCCGACGCCACGCCGCCGGAGGCGCAACCGGGCCCGTTGTGGTTCGCCTACCGCTCCACGCCGCAGCTGTGGTGGCACCGGCTGCGCGAGCACCTCACGCCGCGCTCGGTGTACTTCCAGGGCGCGCTGCGGCTGGCCGCCGCGCTCGCCGCGGCCCGGTTGCTGGCCGGCGTCCTCGATCTCTCGCACGGCTTCTGGGTGCTGCTGACGATCCTCACGCTGCTGCGGACGTCGGCCGCGGAGACGCGCTCGACGCTGTGGCCCGCGCTGGTCGGCACCCTGGCCGGGTCGGCCGTCGCGGCGGTGCTGCTGGTCGTCGGGGTGCCGCCCACGGCGTACGCGGTGGCGCTGCCGTTCGTGATGCTCGTCGGGTTCGCGGCCGGGCCGCTGCTGGGCCTGGGGTGGGCCCAGGCCCTGTTCACCGTGGTCATCGCGCTCGTGTTCGCGCAGGTGTCGCCCGTGGACTGGCGCCTCGCCGAGGCCCGCGTCGTCGACGTCGTCATCGGTGCGGCGATCGGCGTGCTCATCGGGCTGTTCGCCTGGCCGCGCGGTGGTTCCGGCGAGTTGCACCGCGCTGCGGGCACGTTCCTCGCGGCCGCGTCCGGGGTGGTCCGCGAGACGGTGGCCGTGGTCGCCGAGGGCCACCGACCCGGCGCCGCGCTGCCGCGGGCCCGGGCCACCGGCCTGCTCGCCGATGCGTCCTACGCGCTCTACCAGAGCGAGCACCACATGCCCGGCGCGCTCGACTGGCAGGCCACGCTCGTCGCGGGCCACCACGCCGTGCGCGGGGCGGAGGTGCTGGTCCGGGCCTGCCCGGCGGGAGGGCTGCTGCCCTGCGTGGCGCCGCTGTCGGCATCGGCCGTGGACGTCGCGGGCCGCTACCTGCAGGTCGCGGCCGGGTTGCTGACCCGCGACCGCGACGCGATCACCTCGCTGCCGCCCGTGCCGCCGCCCGCCGAGTGGCCGACCGACCTGGGTCAGGACCTCTACTTCGTCGCCGACCTGCGGGTCTGGATCGAGGGCCTGCGCGACGACCTCGGCCGGATCGCGGAGCCCGGCACTCCTTCCGAAGTGGACGACGACGACCTGCGGGTCCGGGTGGCGCACGTCGCCGACGGCGCGACGAGCTGAACCCGCAGCGAATCTCGGACCCGCCCGGCCAGGTCCTATCGAAGACCGGGGAAGTCACGGGGTGAGAGAAACTCCTTGGTGCATTCCACGGGGTTCTCCAGGGTGCCGTACCACCCACGGCAGCTGCCGTCGGGTTCGATGATCATGTGGGGTTCGATGTCGTCAGCGGCCACTTCCTGGCCGAGTACGGACAGATCGAGATCTGCCCACCCGATCACTTCCACGGCCTGTTTCGCGCTCGGCCGCGATCCCAGGTTGGACTCACGAATCGTCCAACCGACCTGGGCCAGCATTTCGGTCCGGACCACGTCCATCCTGAGGTTCGCGACCTGGACCTCGCGCCCGTCGGAGCAGGCGTTCGCTCTCAGCCTGACCTTGACCCCGGGAGCCCTCTCGCTCGCCGGATAGAGGGCCGCATACGTTCGGCAGTACGGCTCGTGCACGGTCGCCGTGTCCGTTGCGGACTGCGGCGGCTGGGATGCGAGGGCCGGCGTGGACGGGCCTGCCTCCTGCAACGGTTGAGCCGCCGTCCCCCGGACGGAGGGACCGGAGAGCTCGGTCGCCTGGGCTGCGGCCGACACGAGCAGGGCCAGTCCGCCGGCGAGCACGACGGACAACACCGTCGCCGCGCGCCTGCGCCGCCGGGCGCCGCCGGGCCCGCGCCGGGGATCACCCGGGCCGGTGCGCGAGAAGGTCAGTGGACCTGGCACTGCAACTCCTTTCGACACCTGATGCGCCGTGCAACCTCGGCGAGATCCTCACGCTAGGAGATCGGCCCGCGATCAACAGCGAACCCGTGCTGGCGGCATCCGGCACACGGATGCCCACCTGCACCGTTCTCGGGGCGGGCCGTGTGGAGGAGGCTGCGGCGATGACGAACATCGGCGGCGCCGCGCCCGGTGCGGTGACGGTCCGAATGTATACGCCGGGTCTGACCTCGAAGTGGGGCTTCGAGGACGGGGACCTGTTCTTCGCCGACGCGCGCGTACAAGTGGTGCTCGACCAGGTCCACCGGATGACCGCACGACGAATCGGTGCGCGCGACCTGTTGGTCGCCGTCGTTCGGGAGGTGGTACTGGCGCAGCTGGACCAGCGGGTGGAGCTGAACGAGCTCGTGACCCTGCACAACCCGGCCCGAGCGGCCCGCGTCGATGGAGTGCGGCTCGATTCTTACGGCAATCCGCCGGACGGCCACGAGCCGGTCGAGATCACACCGGACATCGTCGAGGTATCGCTGTTGCAGATCCGAGCAGTGGCGTTACGGTTGGCGAGAGCCGTGAGCCCGTGAGGGCGGATCGGAATCCGACCGGGCCGCGCGACGCTGCCGGCGTTCCGGCTCACCGGGGCGGCAAGCTCAGATGGTAGAGCGCCTTTTCGGCCCGTGCGCCGAGCAGGAGGACGACGGTTCGAGTCCGTCGCCGTCCACCGGATGGTGCGATGATCGTCGGTAGCCGGCGGCGGAGGAGTTCGTCGAGGTGAACGGGCCGAGTACCTGGCAGGGTGAGCTGTCGGCCCTCGTCCGCTCGCGTGGCCCGGCCCGGGAGACCCTCCGAGCGGTCGTGGTCTGGCTGGACGAGCGGCTGCACCCGACTCACGAGTCCTTCGACGCGTCCACCTTCGCGATCGACCCCGTGCAGCAGATCTTCGTCCGGATGACCCACGACATCGGCTGCGCGATGGCGGCGAAGCGGGGAATGCCCGACGATTCGAGGTTCGCGGAGACCCTCCGGGCGGCCCGCCGCTACCTGGCGGAGCCGACCCCGCAGCGGCATGCGGACTACGTCGCCGCGGCGACGGCCTCCTACCCCTACGGAGCGGGTGACGGCTGCTACGGCGTGCTCGACGCCGGTTCTCGCAGCGGGGCCCCCTGCGGCCCGGGGAGTGGCTGCGCCAGCGGTTCCGGAACGCTCGAGATGCTCGCCGACGCCATCGGAGCCGACGCCGCGCTCCACATCGTCCGGGGCGTCCTCGCGGCGAGCCGATGATTCGGTGGTCGACGCTACCGTTGTCGGGTGCTCACGCAGGAAATCACCGACCTGGTCGCGGTGCTCGACGACGATGGTGTGGACGTCGACGGGCGCGTCGACGCCGTGGCGACGCGGCTCGGTCGGCTGCCCGATCGGGGAGCGGCCGCGGCGGCCGCGGTGGCCGCCACCCACGCCCGAGGGTCCTTCGCCTCGAACTACCTGGCACTGCTGCCCGGCCACCGCGACCTCAAGTGGCAGGTCATCCGTAGCCGATTGGCCGCCGGCGGCCCAGGGGTGGTCAACGCCTCCGGCCTGATCCACGACCTCAGCGACGAGCAGGTCGACGCAGTGATCGACTACTGCGCGCGGGTCGACGCGAACAGTGACGAGGCCGGCAGCGCGTACAACCTGCTGTACGAGGTGGCCATGGACCATCCCGGCCGGCTGCGCCGGCGGCCCCGTATCCCGATGCAGGACGCGGACATCGACCGGCTGCTGCTGGCCGGCGCCGACGACGGGACGGTCGCCGCACTGGCCGAGGACTACGCGCGCACCCATGACGCCGAGGTGATCGGCCGTCTCGCGCTGGTGCGCACCGACGCCGCGTTGGACGCGCTGCTGAGCCTGGCCGCCGACGCCCCGACCGAGCACCACGACGCCTTCGCCGTGGCGGTACAGAACGCCGGCGTGCAGCCCGACACCCGCCAGGCATCGGTCTGGTTCCGCGCCTACCGCGGCTACGTCGTGCCCGCCGGAACCACACCACACGTCATGGGAGGCGCGCCGGACCACGCGGTACCCCAGTGCCCGGTCTGCGACACCGTGGCCACCCGCCTGCTGACGTTGGACCGTGTCGCGCTGGCCGAAGCGGGCATCACGCTCGACAGCCCCTACGACCCCAGCTTCTACTGGTACGTCTGCGACCACCCGCCCGACAGCATCAGCGTGCACCACACCCCGGTCGGGCCGGTCGGGCTGATGACCGGGCCGGCGTGCCCACCTCCAGCGCCCGCCGGCGACATCGTCCCCGGCCGGTTCAGCCTGCTGCTGGAGGCGCACCCCAACCAGGATGGCACCGATGTCGGCGACGGCTCCGGCCGACACCGCGTGGGCGGCTACCCGCACTGGCCGTTCGAGCCGGAGAAGTTCCCGCACTGCCCGCTCTGCGGGCACTTCGCCCGCTTTCTGACCAGCCTTGACGTCACCACCCCGTACGGCAGGCTCCGCCTGGCCGGCACCGGATCGGTCAAGGGATTCTGGTGCGACGCGTGCGCGGTGTCGATCTCTTGCGCCTCTGGCGACGACGGGTAGCAACCCGCGTCATCGGGGGTTGCTGCCAGGCACCAGGGGACCAGGCGTCATCGCCGGCTTCGGTCCGGTCGCGCAGGCCGGCCAGCGCGTGGCGCCCTCAGGTCACGGTGTCGCCTTCTCGGGGCCGCGCTGCGCGCCCTTCCGGCGGATGATGTGGTCTGCGGCCCCGTTGGCCTGCGCGGCGTCGAACATCCAGTCGTTGTCGATGACCCCGATGATCGCGCCGTCCTCGCCGATGCCCGCGATGGGGCCGAAACCGAAGGCCAGCATCGTGGTGCCTTCCGGTCCGACGACCGGCATGTGGGTGATCCCGCCGGCCTCCTTGAGGTACTCGCCCGCCCGCACGTACCGGTCCTCGTAGCCCCACCAGCCCGACAGGGTGAAGGCGTGGGCCGCGCCGAAGTGTTTGTGGACCGCGGCGACGGTGCCGGGGTCGACCCGCAGCACGAACACCATCAGCCCGGTGTCGTCGTCGAGATGCAGGAGCTTGAACGCGGTTCCGGGCATGCCCCACGGCGTCCAGGGGATGTCGCCGGCGTGCACCAGCTCCGACCCGTCGGCGAAGGTGGTGCCGTAGGTGCTGTGCACCGCGCCCGGGGACGGGAGCGGCTCGGGCGGGGCCAGGTCGGTGGTGGCGGTCGAGGCGGCCGTGTCGATGGTCGTCACGGAACCCATTGCACCGTCGTCGCGGGGCCGTGTCGACGTGCATCCGGTGGGTGTCGGTGAACGGCGCTCCGCGGATGGGGTGTCCGGCCGGTTCAGCGGGCCCCGCGTGCGTGGATCAGGTCGACCACGCCCTTGGCCAGGAACACCGCGCCGCACACCGTTCCGACGGTTGCGGTCAGGGGAGGTCCGGTCAGGGCCGCGGCCAGGGCCGGGGGCAGCACGGTGAGCGCGAGCCCGGCGATCGCGGTGTGGCGTCGGCGCAGCACCGGGGCGATGGCGAGCAGGTACAGGCCGACCGTCGGGATCACGAACGGCAGGACGCCGGCCGGCCCGACGAGCAGGTGGACCAGGATGCCGCCCGGCACGCTGACGGCGATCTGCGCGACCGTGGCCCGGGTGATGTGCCGTTCCGCGAGGAACGACTGGACGGTCGGCGGGTGGGGGCGCTGCCCGCGGGTGCGGCGCAGGTGGATCGCGATCGCGGCCCCGGGCAGCAGTCCGGCCGCGACCACCACGGGCCCGGCGGCGGCCGTCGCTCCCTTCAAGGGCTCTATCGGCGCCGT